>NZ_CP146242.1:3505000-3805000 GCF_037039395.1 Agrobacterium vitis
CGGCTGGCTTTCGGTGGCGGTCATTGCCGGCAATGTTGTGGCGGGCGATACCTCTTTGAGCCTGCCCTTGCTTTCCGGTTTCACGCTGACGCTGGTTTTCCTTACATTTCTGCGTCGCTGGTCCTGGTGGCTTGCCGGAGGCGTATTTTATGCCGGAGCCTGTATCGTGACTTTGGCGGCCATTCGCGATGATGATGCGATCGGCTTTGTCGCCATGCTTTTTGTCTTCGTCATTGTCTGGAGCACGGATATCTTCGCCTATTTCGTCGGTCGCACGCTCGGTGGCCCGAAGCTGGCGCCTCGCATATCGCCGGGCAAGACCTGGTCGGGCGCCGTCGGCGGAACCGTGGCTGCAGTCATCGGCGGTTATGCGGTGACGGCATCCTATTTCACGGTCTATGGCTGGTGGATACCGGTCTTGGCGCTGGTGCTTTCCATCTGCAGCCAAATGGGCGATCTGTTCGAATCCTTCGTCAAGCGCCGTTGCGGTGCCAAGGATTCCAGTCATCTGATTCCCGGCCATGGCGGCGTGATGGATCGGGTCGACGGATTGGCGACCGCAAGCTTCGCGGCATTTCTGATTGCTATGATCGTTGCTGCAATCAACAACGGAGTGACCGATTCGGTTGGCGGACTGCTGTTCGATTTCGCTGGTCACTGACGAACGTTTGACTGTCGTCCGGTTTCTGTCATTGCCGTTGGTGATGTGTATCCTTTACGGCGGTGCCAATCTGGCGCATATGTAAAGCGAGAGTTTGCCTTAGGAAAGTGGAACCCGGGTTTCCCGAGAGGACAAACGACAAAAAGACATCCGTGGTCTGTCCGGTTCAATGTGAACCTGTCAAACCTCGGTCTTAGAGAAGGGCGTGCTATGGCTGTTATCGGTTTTCTGACGGGTTATATCATCCCCTTCGTCCTGGTCCTGTCGCTGATCGTTTTCGTGCATGAGATGGGCCATTACCTGGTTGGGCGCTGGTCGGGGATCAAGATTCTCGCATTCTCGCTGGGGTTCGGCCCGGAGCTGATTGGCTTCAATGACCGCCATGGTACGCGCTGGAAGCTGAGCGCCATTCCGCTGGGTGGTTATGTGCGCTTCTTCGGTGATGCCGATGCGTCCAGCAAGACCGATACAGCGGAGTTTGAGGCGCTGAGCCCTGAGGACCGCGCCCGCACGCTGAATGGCGCAAAATTGTGGAAAAGAGCCGCCACCGTTGCCGCCGGGCCAATCGCTAATTTCCTGCTGGCAATTTTAATTTTTTCGGTAACCTTCAGCCTTTATGGAAAGCCCGTTTCCGATCCTGTCGTGGCAGAGGTCAAGCCTGCGAGCGCGGCGGCTGACGCCGGTGTGCAGCCCGGAGATACCCTGGTGGCGCTCGATGGCAGCAGCGTCAAGACCTTCGACGATGTGGTGCGCTATGTAAGCGTTCGCCCGCTTGTGCCAATCGTCGTCACGGTCAAGCGTGGTGAGTCCCAGTTGGACCTGTCGATGACGCCGCGCCGGACCGAAACCACCGACCGCTTCGGCAACAAGATGGAAGTCGGCCAGATCGGGATCATGACGACGGCGGCCAGCGGCAATTTTCGCGTTGAAAAACTGGGGCTTGTCGATTCGGTCCGTGCTGGCGTCGAGCAGACCTGGAATATCGTAACCGGCACCTATGATTATCTCGCCAACCTGTTTGCCGGTCGGATGAATGCCGATCAGCTGGGGGGACCTATCAGGGTTGCGCAGGCGTCCGGTCAGGTTGCCACCTTGGGTGCCGTTGCTTTGCTGCAATTGGCTGCCGTTTTGTCAGTTTCCATTGGGTTACTGAACCTTATGCCGGTTCCGGTGCTTGATGGTGGCCATTTAATCCTCTATGCGCTAGAGGCAGTACGCGGAAAACCAGTCAGCGCCGGTGCGCAGGAAATCGCGTTCAAGGTGGGAATGGTCATGATTCTGTCGCTGATGGTGTTCGCAACATGGAACGACATCAGTCGGTTGATTGGCTAGTGTATCGATCCAATAGGAGGCGAGAGCCGAATTTGGAAAAATCGATGCATTAACAAATGATTAGTGCATTGATGCGTGTTCGCAGTGAGCGCGCCAGTGTCCTGGAGGGTTCTTGCGTTGATGATAAGGATTTGTTTACGATGTTTCAATTTGGTAGTGGCGAATACGCCACGTGTTGAAACGAAGTAAATGGAAATTAACCGCTGGTCTTGCTTGTAGAGCAAAAGCGGTTAAAACCACCATCGGACCGGAGTCGGTTTAAAGACCGAGGGACAACGGAAAAAAGGTTAGAAGTTCACATGAAGGCTGGTTCAAGATTTTTGAACGCGGTGTCAGCGATTGCGCTGTCTGCTGGTGTAGTTTCGTTAAGTGCAGGCCTCGCCGTTGTGGCATCTGCTTCTGTTGCCAATGCGGCCTTGATCCAGCGGATCGATGTGCGTGGTGCGACGCGTGTAGGAACGGAGGCTGTTCGTTCCAACTTGACGATCCAGCCTGGAAAGGCCTTTTCCAATTCCGACATCGACGACTCGGTCAAGCGTCTTTACGCCACCGGTTATTTTTCCGATGTGAAGATTTCGGTTTCCGGCAGCGCGCTGGTGGTTACGGTCAACGAGAACCAGTTGGTCAACCAGGTCGTGTTCAACGGCAACCGCAAGATAAAAGACGACAAGCTGTCGACTGTTGTTCAGACGCAGCCGCTCGGTCCTTATAGCCAGGAACTCATCCAGGCCGATATTACCCGCATCAAGCAGGCCTATGCCGCCATCGGCCGCAGCGAAGTTGAAGTGACGACGCAGACCTCGCCGGTTGGCCAGGGTCGCGTTAATCTCGCCTTTGTCGTCAACGAAGGTGACCGTACCAAGATCGGTGCCATCAACTTCGTCGGCAATCACGCCTATGGCGATAGCCGTCTTGCAGCTGTTATCAGCACCAAGAAGTCCAATCCTCTGTCGTTCCTGACCCGTAAGGATGTCTATAACGACGACAAGTTGAAGGCTGACGAGGAAGCACTGCGTCAGTTCTACTACAATCACGGTTATGCCGATTTCCGGATCATTTCTGCGGATGCATCGCTTAACGAGCAGACCAACGAATACACTGTGAACATCACGGTTGACGAAGGTCAGCGTTACAAATTCTCCGACATCAATGTCGAAAGCTCTGTGGAAGGCGTTGACCCTGCTGAGTTGAAGGGTCTTGTGACGACGTCTTCGGGCGGCGTCTACAGCGCTCGCGAAATCCAGAAGTCGATGGAAGCAATTTCCCAGCGCGTCTCTGCCAAGGGCTATCCTTTTGCCCGCGTCGTTCCGCGCGGCAATCGCGATATGGGCAATGGCACGATCGGCGTCACCTATATGGTCGATCAGGGCGAGCGCGCCTATGTCGAGCGTATCGAGGTCAAGGGCAATACCCGGACACGCGATTACGTTATCCGTCGCGAATTCGACATCAGCGAAGGCGATGCTTTCAACCAGGAAGTCATTACCCGCGCCAAGCGTCGTCTTGAAGCGTTGGGCTATTTCAGTTCGGTCAATATCACGACGGCTCAGGGCAGTTCGCCTGACCGCGTCATCATCGTCGTCAATGTCGAAGATCAGTCGACTGGCTCCTTCGGTATCGGCGCTGGCTATTCCGTTGGTGGCGATGGCCTGATCCTGGAAGCTTCGGTGGAAGAAAAGAACTTCCTCGGTCGCGGTCAGTATATCCGTATTGCGGCTGGTGCCGGTACGGACGACAGCCAGACCTACAATCTGTCGTTTACCGAGCCCTACTTCCTCGGCTATCGCCTGGCTGTCGGTTTTGACCTGTTCAAGAGCAGCACGAGCAGCAACGATTATTACGATTATAGCGAACAGGGGGGCACCCTGCGCGTTACGGCGCCGATTACCGAAAATCTGGCAACGACGTTCCGCTATACCTACAAGCAGATCAAGTATGAGGGCGTCGATGCCTGGAGAACTGCGCTTTCGGAGCCTTATAAGGATCTGATCAACGGCAGCCCTTGGGTTGTGTCTTCGGTTTCGCAAACCTTGACCTATAATACGCTGGACGATAAAAATCTGCCGCATGAAGGTATTTATGCGACGTTCACCCAAGAGTTTGCCGGTCTCGGTGGCGATTCCGATTACTACAAGGTCTATGGTAAGGCCCGTATCTTCAAGAGCCTGTCGGACGAACATGATATTATCGGATCGCTTTCTGCCGGCGCCGGGCATGTTATGGCTACAGGTGACAACCTGAATGTCTTCGACCAGTTCCAGATCGGCGGTAAGGAAATCCGCGGCTTTGAGAACAATGGTATCGGTGTTCGCATGCCGAACAGCAACGATGACGCCTTGGGTGGCACCACCTACTTCACCGCCTCTGCTGAAGCGAGCATGCCTATTCCGGGCGTTCCGCAGGATGCAGGCTTCCGTATCGCTGTCTTCTCGGATGCTGGTACGCTTTACGGCAATGAAGTGAAGAACAGCGCTGGTGCACAGGGCACAGACATGGCTTGGCGTGCGTCTGTTGGTGCCGGTATCGTCTGGGCATCTCCTTTTGGTCCGCTGCGCTTCGATTACGCACAGCCTATCCTCAAGGAAGATTACGACAAGGTGCAGCAGTTCCGATTCTCCATTGCGAACCAGTTCTGATTTCTATAGTCCCAACCTCAGACAAACTCACTCGTCTGGGACATTGGTGTGATGGAGCATGAAACTTTTTATCCGCCCCACGCGGGCGTCAGTTTGAAAGAACTGGCGGACCGTCTTGGGGCGGAACTGTTACAGGATGAGGCGGGCGACCGCGTCATTCGTTCGGTGGCACCGGTCTACCGGGCAAAGCCGAGCGATATTTGTTATATCCTGTCGAGGCGCAACAAAGCCGAACTCGAAACCTGTGATGCTGGGGCAATCCTTTGCGACGCCGCGCTGCGCTCGTTGATCCCTGAGCATATTCCGGTCTTGTTGATCAAAAATCCCCATGCGGCTTTTGCGATCGCAGGGCAGTTTCTGCATCCGGAGGGCAAACAGCCTTTGCCTGTGGCCCGGCCGGGCGCTCCCGACATTTCCCCTGCGGCCTTTGTCGATCCGACGGCCCGTCTTGAGGACGGTGTTGTGGTCGAGCCCATGGCGGTGATCGGTGCGGATGTAGAAATCGGCGCTGGTAGTCTGATCGGTGCGGGCGCAGTGATTGGCCGTGGTGTCAAGATCGGACGCGATTGTTCGATTGCCGCAGGCACCAGTATTATTGCTAGCTATATCGGCAATGGCGTTATCATCCATAACGGGGCACGCATCGGCCAGGATGGTTTTGGCTATGCGCCAGGCCCGCGCGGCATGGTGAAAATCGTGCAGATCGGACGGGTGATCATCCAGGACAATGTGGAAATCGGCGCCAATACGACGATTGACCGCGGAACGATGGATGACACTGTCATCGGCGAAGGAACCAAGATCGACAATCAGGTCCAGATCGCTCACAACGTGCGCATCGGCCGCCATTGCGGCATCGTTGCCCAGGTTGGCATTGCCGGCAGCACGGTGATTGGCGATGGCGTTTTGATTGGTGGTGGCTCTGGCGTTAACGGCCATATCAAGATAGGTGACGGTGTTCAGATTGCCGCGATGAGCGGTGTTATTGGCGATCTTCCGCCGGGCGAGAAATTCGGTGGTATTCCGGCACGTCCGCTTGGGGATTTTCTCAGGGATTGCGCCCAGATCATGGGACGGTCTGAAGGCAAGTCGAAGGTTGGAAAGGGGCAGAAATGACCGTTGAGCAGAAAGAGTTGGGACGCGCGGATATTCTGGAGATCATGAAGCTCCTGCCGCATCGCTATCCCTTCCTGCTGGTGGATCGCATCATCGACATCGATGGCGACAATGCGGCCATCGGTATCAAGAATGTAACCGCAAACGAACCACAGTTTACCGGACATTTTCCCGAACAGCCGATCATGCCAGGGGTGCTGCTGATCGAAGGCATGGCGCAGACGGCAGGGGCGATCTGTGCCCGCAAGGCCGGAACGGCTGGCGATCTTGTGTATTTCATGACGATCGACAATGCCAGGTTCCGCAAGCCTGTTGTGCCGGGCGACCGTGTAGAGTTCCACGTCACCAAGCAGAAACAGCGCGGTAATGTGTGGAAGTTCCACTGCGATGCCAAGGTGGATGGCGCGCTTGTGGCAGAAGCCGATATCGGGGCAATGATCGTCAATAAGGAAGCCCAATGACTGTTATTCCAGCCAGTGCCCGCATTCATCCCTCCAGTGTCATCGAAGATGGCGCGGTGATCGGGGAAAATGTCACGATAGGACCGTTCTGCCATGTCGGTCCCAAGGTCGTGTTGGGCGATGGTGCTGAGTTCATGTCGCATGTGGTGCTGACGGGAAAGACCATTGTCGGCAAGAATAGCCGGATATTTCCCAATGCGGTCATCGGCGGTGAGCCGCAGAGCATCCATCATGCAGGCGAAGAGACAACCTTGACCATCGGCGATAATTGCACGATGCGTGAAGGCGTGACGATCAATTGCGGCACGGTGGAAGGCGGCGGCCACACGGTGGTCGGCAACAATAATTTGTTCCTGGCCAATTCCCATGTGGCGCATGATTGTCAGCTCGGCAATCATATCATTCTGTCCAACAACGTGATGTTGGCTGGCCATGTCAAAATCGGCGACCGGGCCATCCTCGGCGGCGGTTGCGCCGTTCACCAGTTCACGCGTATCGGACGGCAGGCCTTTATCGGCGGGCTGACGGCGTGCAGCTACGATGTCATTCCCTACGGCATGCTGAATGGCAATCCCGGTCTGCTGGGTGGATTGAATGTGGTCGGCATGACCAGGGCCGGAGTGGAACGCGCAACCATTCACCGCGTCCGTAAGGCCTATAAGGCATTGTTCGATGAAGAAGGTGCTATTCGTGAAAAGGCTGCGGCCATTCGCGAAGAGTTTGCCGATTGCGCCGAGGTCATTGAAATCCTGGATTTCATTGTTGCCGAAAGCGACCGGGCGCTTTCGTCGCCATTTCGTGGCAAGAGCTGAGGGATGAGCGGCCCGCAGGGGCGTCTCGCCATCATTGCCGGCAGCGGTATGCTGCCGGTCTATGTCGCCGAAGCAGCGCGGGCGGCGGGTGAAGATCCGTTCATCCTGCCGCTGAAAAACGAGGCGGACCAGCGCTGGGAGGGTTTCCAGTCCTCCGTGATCGGGGTCGGCGATATGGCGGGCTTGTCGAGCCTGATTAAGCGACATGGCATCAAACGGGTGGTGATGTCTGGAGGCGTTAAAAAGCGTCCGAATTTCAAAGAGATCCACGTTAATCTTCGCTTTTTGGTGAAGCTGCCTTTTGCGGTAAAAACCCTGTTATCGGGTGGCGATGACGCTGTGCTGAAAATGGTCATTCAACTGATCGAGTCGCAGGGTTGCCGGGTGGTGGGCGCGCATGAAATTGCGCCTCAATTGCTGGCAGAGCTTGGGCCGCTCGGTGCGTCCAGACCGACGGATGATGACAGGCGCGACATTGCCGCTGCCGCCAAAGCCGCCGATGCGTTGGGCCGGCTGGATGTCGGGCAGGGAGCCGTTAGCGTTGGGGGGCGTATCGTTGCTCTTGAAGGGGTTGAAGGAACGGACCGGATGTTACAGCGCGTTGCCGAACTTCGCGCCGAAGGGCGGATTTCATCGCGGCGGCGCGGCGTGCTGGTCAAGCTGTGCAAACCGCAGCAGGATATTCGCGCCGACCTGCCGACCATCGGGCAATCGACCATCGAAAATGCTGCCCGTGCCGGGCTTTCCGGCATCGCGGTCCAGGCCGGGCGCGCGCTGCTTTTGCAACGCCAGGAAACCTTGAGACAGGCAGATGCGGCGGGTATTTTTATCTCCGGTATTGAATTAGAACCTGAGGGCGAAGCCCGATTGAATCAAGAGTGAGGGTTAAGCCCGATTGAATAAAGGGTGAGGGCGAAGCCCGGTTAAGCTAAGGTGAGACAACGCCTCAATGAAGTCGACTGAGGGAAGTGAAGCATGGAAAACCGGCCCCTGAAGATCGCAGTCATTGCTGGCGAAGTCTCCGGCGATTTGCTGGGTGCGGATCTGATTGCGGCGCTGAAGCAGCGCTATGACGGGGAAATCACGCTGATCGGCGTCGGTGGACCGGCTCTGGAGGCGCAGGGTCTGACCTCGCTGTTTGATTTTTCGGAATTGTCGGTCATGGGCATTACCCAGGTCTTGGCAAAGCTGCCGCGTTTCCTGAGGTTGATCGGCACGACCGCCAAAGCGATTGTCTCAGCCAAGCCAGATCTGCTGCTGATCGTCGACAGCCCGGATTTTACCCATCGCGTTGCAAAAAAGGTGAGGGCGGCCTACCCGACCATGCCGGTGGTCCATTATGTCTGCCCGAGCGTCTGGGCGTGGAAGGAATATCGGGCCAAGGCCATGCTGGCCTATGTCGATACCGTTCTGGCCGTCCTGCCGTTCGAGCCAGCCGTGATGCAGCAGCTTGGCGGGCCGGAAACGCATTTTGTTGGTCATCGACTGGTCACCAGCCCGGCCATGCTGGCCTGTCGGGCAGACCGGCTGCTGCGTCCGCTTCCCGCCGCAGAGGAGCCGAAAACCATCATGCTGCTGCCGGGATCGCGTGGCGCGGAAATCTCGGCCCTGACGCCGGTTTTTCGCGATGCAGCCCGGATTTTTGTTGAGCGCAACGGGCCAACGCGGTTTGTGCTGCCGACCGTGCCAAGGCGGGAGCGCCAGGTGCGTGAGGCTATCGCCAACTGGGAGGAAAAGCCTGACGTGGTTGTTGGGGAGGATGCCAAGTGGCGGGCCTTTGCCGAAGCGGATGCAGCGATTGCTGCCTCGGGTACGGTGCTGCTGGAGCTTTGCCTGGCTGGTGTGCCTGTTGTCTCTACCTATAAGACCGATTGGCTGATCAAGCTGCTGCACAGCCGGATCAAGACCTGGACCGGTGCCTTGCCGAGTATCATTGCTGATTATGTCGTGGTGCCAGAATATCTGAACGAGCAATTGCGCGGCGCTTCGCTGGCCCGCTGGATGGAGCGTCTATCCTCGCACACGCGGGAGCGGCAAGCGATGACCGAGGGTTTCGATCTGGTCTGGCAGAAAATGCAGACGGAAATCCCCGCCGGAGAGGCGGGGGCGAAGATCGTGCTGGATCTTTTGAAGACCCGCTCCATTATATAGCGTTAGTCCAGCATTATATAGCGTTAGTCCAGCCGCTCGCCATGCCAGCGCAGGTGATCATCCATGAATGTCGAGATGAAATAATAGGAATGGTCGTAGCGCTCGTGCAGCCGCAGCGTCAGGCCGATATCGGTGTTTTTCACCGCCTCTTCCAGCAGCCAGGGCTGTAGACCGGTTTCCAGGAAACTGTCGGCCTTGCCCTGGTCCACCAGGAATTCCGGAAAGCGCGCTCCGTCCTCGATCAGGGCGCAGGCGTCGTATTGTCGCCAGAGGGAACGGTCGGGGCCGAGATATTTCTCGAAAGCGTCCTGCGTCCAGTCGGCTTTCAGCGGGCTGACAATGGGGGCGAACGCAGAGCAGCTCTTGAAGCGGTCGGGATGTTTCAGCGCGATGGTCAATGCGCCATGGCCGCCCATCGAATGGCCGAAAATGCCCTGGCGGCTCATGTCAGCGCGGAACTGTTCGGCAATCAGCGCAGGCAATTCCTCGGTGATGTAGCTGTACATCTTGAAATGTTCGGCCCAGGGCGTTTCGGTGGCATTCAGATACATAGCCGCGCCCTTGCCCATCTTCCAGTTGGTCAACTCATCCGGCACGTCATTGCCGCGCGGGCTGGTGTCTGGGCAGACGACGATCAGGCCGAGTTCGGCGGCCAGCCGGCGGTACTCACCCTTTTCCATCACATTCGCATGGGTGCAGGTCAGGCCGGACAGATACCAGAGCACCGGGCGCTTTTCAGTGATCGCCTGGGGTGGCACGAAGACCGCGAAGGTCATTTCGCAGCCGGTGACATCGGACTGGTGCGAAAACACGCCCTGCATGCCGCCAAAGGCGGTGTTTTGCGACAGGATATTCATGAAACTTGGCTCCTGCTGATCAATTGGCTATCGAAACGACGGCGTTGACGGCTGCCGCGACCAGGATTGTGTTGAAGAAGAACGACACGATGGAATGGGCGAGATTGATGCGCCGCATGGCCGTGGTGGTGATGGCGACATCGGATGTCTGGGCGGTCATGCCGATGACGAAGGCGAAATACAGAAACTCATAGCCGCCCGGCTCAGGGGTGTCGGGAAAGTCCAGGCCGCCGGAAGGGCCTGGGTCGGGAGTGCTGGTCAGATGACGCCAATAGTCATGGGCGTAATGCATGGCAAACATCGTGTGAATGGTGAACCAGCCGCTGATGACCGACACAAACGCCAGCGACACTTCCAGCAGGCTGGGCGAACCGGCCCGGTTCAAGGCGTTGAACAGCGCCGCCACCGCAGCAACCACCGCCAGCAGGCTGACCAGCGGGATGACAATGGTCGGGGCATCGTCGCGTTGCGGGCTGGTTTTCAGGCGTTCGGCGGTGATGCCGGGGATACGTTTGATCATCAACGCGATATAGAGCACGAAAAACACGATGGCCGAGGACTCGACGGCCAAGGCGGGCTTGATCCATAGAAAGACCGGCAAAGTCAAAAGGCCGAGCAGGCTGGACCCATAGAAGGGGCTGTGCCTATGGCGTCTCAATGCGTAGAAACGAGGCTTTTTCTTGGGGGTCATAATGGGGGCGTGTCCTGACGGAGGGATTTGCAGCGGCGGCAAAGCCGGTCCAGTGTTTCCAGAAACTGCGAGCGGTCGCGGGGGCTGAAGGCGCGGTTATAGCCTTTGCTTTCGCCGGTCTCACGCAAATGGGCGCCGAGATCGCGCATGGCGGTTGCCATGCCGATATTGGTCTCATCAAACATCCGTCCGGTCGGCCCGGTAACGAAAGCACCCGTCGCCACACAGCGCCCGGCCAGAGGCACGTCGGCGGTGATGACAATGTCGCCTGGGCCGGCCCGCTCGGCGATCCAGTCGTCGGCGGCATCGAAACCATTGGAGACGATAACATTCTTGACCATCGGATCGCGAGAAGGACGCAGGCCGGAATTGGCAACGAAAGTCACCGGCTGATCGTGGCGTTCGGCCACTTTCAACACCTCTGCTTTAACCGGGCAGGCGTCGGCATCCACATAGATCATTGGTTTCAGGCCCTTCCGATGGAGACGGCACGAACCATGTCGACATGGGCAATGCCGTCCTCCAGGTAGTCCGCCGAGACCGGGAGAAAACCAAACGACTGATAGAAAAGTTGCAGATGGCTTTGCGCGGAAAGCTCTATCGGACTTGAGGGAAAACGGTGTTCGCAGGCCGCAATGGCTTCGCGCATCAAGGCATCGCCAAGCCGCTTGCCGCGATGGGAGGGCGAGACGACAACGCGCCCGATCTTGACCGCGGACGAAGGCGCGTCGGAGGCTAAAATTCGGGCGCTTGCGATGAGATCGTCGCCGTCCACCAGCCGCAGATGTAGGGCGTCGATGTCCTTGCCATCAAGCTCTGGATAGGCGCATTTCTGCTCGACGACAAAGACATCGACGCGCATTTTCAGAAGATCGTAAAGGTCTCGTGCGGAGAATGCATCCAATCTCCGCACATCGACCCGGTAAGGCATATTTGCCATCAATACAGAACCACGCTGCGGATGCTTTCGCCGGAATGCATCAGCTCGAAGCCCTTGTTGATGTCCTCAAGCGGCATGGTGTGGGTGATCATAGGGTCGATCAGGATCTTGCCCTCCATGTACCATTCGACAATCTTCGGCACGTCGGTACGCCCACGCGCGCCGCCAAAGGCGGTGCCCATCCAGTTGCGGCCGGTGACCAGCTGGAACGGACGGGTGGAGATTTCCTGACCCGCGCCCGCAACGCCGATGATTACGGACTTGCCCCAGCCGCGATGTGAGGATTCCAGCGCCTGGCGCATCACTTTGGTATTGCCGGTGCAGTCGAATGTGTAATCGGCACCACCGATCAGGTCGCCATTGCGCTTCGTCAGGTTGACCAGATAGGCCACGATGTCGCCATCGACTTCGGTCGGATTGACGAAATGCGTCATGCCGAATTTTTCGCCCCAGGCCTTGCGGTCATTGTTGATATCGACACCAATGATCATGTCGGCGCCAGCAAGCCGCAGGCCCTGCAGCACGTTGAGACCGATGCCGCCCAGGCCAAAGACGATGGCGGTCGCGCCGATCTCGACCTTGGCGGTATTGATCACCGCACCGATGCCTGTCGTGACGCCGCAGCCGATATAGCAGATCTTGTCGAAAGGCGCGTCTGGGTTAACCTTGGCGAGCGCGATTTCCGGCAGGACGGTGAAATTGGCGAAGGTCGAGCAGCCCATGTAATGATGGATCTTGTCCTTGCCGATGGAAAAGCGCGAAGTACCATCCGGCATGACACCCTGGCCCTGGGTGGAGCGGATGGCGGTGCACAGATTGGTCTTGCGCGACAGGCAGGAATAGCATTCGCGGCATTCAGGCGTGTAAAGCGGAATGACGTGATCGCCTTTTTTCAGCGAGGTGACGCCCGGCCCGACATCCACCACGATGCCAGCCCCTTCATGGCCAAGAATGGCTGGAAACAGGCCTTCGGGATCGGCGCCGGACAAGGTGAAATCATCGGTATGGCAGATGCCTGTAGCCTTGACTTCAACCAGCACTTCGCCAGCCTTCGGGCCGTCCAACTGCACGGTCATGATTTCAAGCGGCTTGCCTGCCTGAGTGGCAACGGCGGCACGAACATCCATTAAGAGATCTCCCTTGGTTTCTTGTCGGCGGAGTTTTGCACTGACTTGCGCAAAGCCTCAAGATCCGGAAGGGGTTTTTCTCAAAACTCAGCCCAGCGCAAATCGTTTTTTGCGCTGTTGAACAGGCAAAGCCTTTTTATCTCTGTAGTCGCGGTTTGGAAAACGGCTGTGCAGGTCTCTTCCATGTCTTTTCAATGGATGAACGCTGCCCACGACCGTCTTTTCAGGGACACTCTCCAGGTCCGGTGTCTGAATAGGCTCACTCTGCAAATCTGCCATCATCATGGAAATTTGTTGCAAAAGCCGCTGTTCGATTGGCGAGTTTGCCTTGCCATCGGTGGTGAAGGTGCGGATCAGCCATTGCAGTTTATACCGGTCCATACGGTTTTCCGGTGGCTGTTTGCGCAAAATGTAGCACGCCATGGAATCGATAAAATAGCTCTGCCATTCAGCGCATTTATCGGGACAGCATCCGTTCAGCACGAGAAGCGTCATCGCATCTTCATGGGTGCAAACCCCATGCGGCAGGCCGTATGTCTTGAGAAGAACCACGTCATGGTGGTCCAATCTCTGTTTTCCGGCGATAACACATGCCGGAAACGAGAGACGAAATTCCCTCATAGTCGAAACCCCGTTTCATCATGAAACCGTAGATTGATCTAAATGCCAATTCTTTCTTTCGCCATAACGAACGGAGTTTACAAAAGGTTACAATGAGCTGAAACGAGACGTTATATGCGCTGCGCTGCGGATACCCACTCAAAATGCCCGGGTTTCTCCGCTCAAAACACTGAATATGAATTTGCTCATTTTTGGGTGTATTCAGGTCGCGGCCAGAGCCTTATCGGCAGAGGCGTTGCGGTGTTCACGCCATAGAATGAACAGGCCGGAGGCGACGATGATGCCGATGCCCAGCCATTTCGACGGCGACGGAAAATCATCAAACAGCACATAGCCGAGAATGGTCGCCGCAATGATCTCGAAATACTGGAACGGCGCGAGTACGGAAAGCGGTGCCATGCGGAAGGCCTTCACCACGAGAAGGTGTATATGGCCTGAGAGAACACCGAGCAGAACCAGCAGCAGCAGACCGGTCATGCTGGCTGGGAGCGACGGTGTGAAATCGGCACTGCCTGCGGATTGACCGATCAGGATCGCGCCACCCATGAATATTGTGCCACCGACGCCCGACATGGTCTGCATGGTCATCGGCGAATCGGCATTACCGATGGCGCGATTGAGAAACATGTAGAGGGCAAATAGGAAGGCGCAGAGCACCGGCAGAAGCGAGGTCGCCCCGAAAATTTCCCAGCTGGGTTGGATGACGATCATCGCGCCGCCAAAGCCGATCAGAATGGCAAGCCAGCGCCGCCAACCGACCTTGTCGCCCAGAAACAGCGCCGATAGCGCTGTCAGGATGAACGGCTCGACGAAATAGATCGCGAACACATCGGCGAGCGGCATATATTTGACGGCGGCGAAAAAACACAGGCTTGCCGCGCCATGCAACGCGCCCCGCAGCAGGTTGAGAAACGGTCGCTTGGCCGTAAAGGCTTTGCTGCCTTGTAATGCGATGAGAAAGGGCAGGGTGCAGGCAAGCTGAAAGAAGAAACGGTAAAAGGTAATCTGCCCCGGCGACATGCCTTCGATATTGGCCATGTATTTGGCAATCGCGTCCATGCCCGGCAGCACAAGCATGCAGCCGGCCATCAGCGCCATGCCACGCAACGGATTGGAAAGATTGGCGGAGACAGTCGTCATCGGAATATCCAGGTTTTCCGATGATGATCATGAGGCGAGGCCTTAATCAAGGCTCGGCTTGTAAAGGCAGGTTGAAAAAAATTGTATGTATGTTCAGGCGTGAGAATGCATGTGTGGCTCAGCTGCGGCTGTCTGTGCCGGTCTCGCAGGAATTGTTGGCTGGATGGCGCGGCGGCCCTCAACGGTGGTTTGCAATTGCGATAGCAGAGCATAGCCTCCGCTCCACCGGCCGAACCCGCTTTGCGGGTTGATATGGCCCACGGCGCCGAGATTGACCAGCCGACTGCCCCAGCAGGACGCGGTGCGCTGCACGGTGTCACTATCCATATAGGGATCGTTGCTGCTGCCGATCATCAATGAGGGAAAGGGCAGGTGCTGGCAAGGCATGTCACCGAAGCGGATGACATCGGGATGTTGGTTCTCGGTGGTTTTCAGGTCGCAGGGTGCGACAAGCAGCGCGCCACGGATCAAATGGCGAAGCGGACTATCGGCCATTTGGGCGGTCAGAAGGCAGCCCATGCTATGGGCGACGATCCACGCACCGGTCCTACACGAGGCAAGCTGCTGTTCCAGCCGGGCTTTCCAGGCGCCAAGCTCAGGATGAGCCCAATCGTCCTGTTCAACCATGATGCTGGAGGGCTGGTCTTCGACCCAATGCTGCTGCCAATGCCCGGCGGCTGAACCGTTCAGTCCCGGTACAACAAGTGTATCGATGCTACAGGTCTGGCTTGGCATGGCTGATCCTTTCCGTCACTTCGGGGACATCGGGCACTTTAGGGACATCGGGCGCTGTCGAAACATCCGAGCGTGCCGATCCCGCGTCGATCATGCTCCGATATTGCCGATTATCGATCCGAATCTGGCCGAGGACGAGAAAGCTCCATCTATTCTCTGGTTTTTTAGTAGAAAATTTGACCGGATAAATGAAATTTCATTCCAGATATCCGGTCATTGTCGCGTTGTGGCAGGCTATTTCAGACATTTTGCAGGACGGCGATCACGTCGCCCGCTTTGATCGTCTTTCCTGGTGCGACGCGCAATTCCCGCAGGATGCCGGGTGCATGGGCCGTCATCGTGATCTCCATCTTCATCGATTCAATGATGGCAATCGTCTCTCCGGCGGCAACGGACTGTCCTTCCTCCACCAGCACTTTCCAGAGATTGCCGGGCACGGCGCTTTCCACGCCGAAGCAATTGTCTGGAATATCGCCGCCAGCACTGGGGCTTGCGTCCTCATCGGCGGTGAAGCTGTCGAGGCCTTGGTCCTTCCAGCGCTGGCGTTCCGCCTCGAAGGCTGCCTGTTGTTGACGCTTGAAGGTGCCGATGCTTTCGGCATTTTCAGCCAGGTCCGCCGCGTAGCTTGCATAGGAAAACGCGCCGTCCTCGATACGGATCGGATAGCCGCCATGCGGGAAGGCGGCGCGGGCCTCTGTCAGTTCGTCGTGACTGACGGGGAAGAAGCGGATCTGGTCAAAGAAATCCAGCAGCCAGGGCTTGTTGCGGGTAAAGACCGGCGTTTGCCGCCAGGCGTTCCACATCTGGATGGTGCGGCCAAACAGCTGGTAGCCACCTGGACCTTCCATGCCGTAGATGCACATATAAGCGCCGCCAATGCCAACGGCATTTTCCGGCGTCCAGGTGCGGGCCGGGTTGTATTTCGTCGTTACCAGCCGGTGGCGCGGATCGAGCGGCGTGGCAACCGGCGCACCGAGATAGACATCGCCAAGCCCCATCACCAGATAGCGGGCGTTGAAAATCGTATCCTTCACCGCCTGCTCGTCGGCAAGACCGTTGATACGGCGGATGAACTCGATATTGGACGGGCACCAGGGGGCGTTGGGCCGCACCAGTTCCTGGTATTTGCGCATCGCCAGTTCCGCCTCCGGGTCGTTCCAGGAGAGCGGCAGATAGACCGTGCGGCTTGGCACCGTCACATCCTCTACCGGGGGCAGGCTAGCCTCGATTTCGCTGAGCAGGCCCAGCAGCCGGACGCGCGATAGGCTGGCGCCATCATAATGGATTTGCAGCGACCGAATGCCGGGGGTGAGGTCGATCAAGCCCGGCAGCTTGGCTGCCTTGACCGCCTGCATCAGCAGGTGGACGCGCATTCGAATGGCGATGTCGAGCTGCATCTCGCCATATTCCACCAGCAAATTGTCATCACCCTGACGGCGATAGGTGACGGAGACGGGGCCATTGGAATTGTGGCTGAGGATGGGTGATCCGGCTTTGGGTGGGAGGGGGTTTTGAGCTGGCGTTGGAGGTGGTGGTTTACCCCCCTCTGCCTTGCCAGGCATCTCCCCCTCAAGGGGGGAGATCGGGGATGGTGCCGCCGAGATATCTTGATCGGTCTCGTCAAAGGAGAGGTTTCTAGTCTTGCCAATCTCCCCCCTTGAGGGGGAGATGTCCGGCAGGACAGAGGGGGGTATCCCGTGCTCGACGCCTCCTGAAGCCGCCGCAATATCCCCATCTCGCGCCACAGGATGAAAACGAATGGTATCGCCCGGTTTGAACTGTCCCATCTTCCATTGTTCATCCCTGGCAATCACCGCCGGGCAGACGAAGCCGCCAAGGCTTGGACCATCAGGGCCGAGAATGATCGGCATATCCCCGGTAAAATCGATGGCCCCAATCGCATAGGGATTATCATGCAGGTTGGACGGATGCAGCCCGGCTTCTCCGCCATCCTGCCGCGCCCATGTCGGGGCAGGACCGATCAACCGGACCCCGGTGCGGGCGCTGTTGAAATGCACCTCGTAATCCGTGGAAAACAGCGTTTCGATATCGCTGTCCAGAAAGAAATCCGGCGCGCCATGCGGGCCATAGACCACACCGACCGACCATGCGCGGGTCAGCTCCGGTGGCTCCTCGGCTGGCGTGGCGACGGGTTGTGGGTGGCGGGCCAGCCGCAGCACATGGCCAGCCTTAAGGTTTCCCGTGGCATTGCCGCCGAATTGGCCAAGGCCAAAGGTGGCGCGCGATCCAAGCACGACAGGTGCCGCAAAGCCGCCCGACACCGCCAGATAGGCGCGCTGGCCGGGACCGGAAATCCCTCCAATGGCGAGAACCTGTCCGGGTTTGACAGTAAAGGCCGTGTTATGTGCGACCGGAGCGCCATCCAGTGTCATTGCCATCTCGGCCCCGGCCAGTGCAACAGTGACATTGGAGAAGAATTTCAGCACCGGCCCCGAGACTGTCAGCTCCAGCGCCGCCACATCGTCGCCATTGCCGACCAGCCGGTTGGCATGGCGGAAGGAGTGGGCATCCATCGGCCCGCTCGGCGGCACGCCGACATGCCAAAGCCCTAGACGCCCCGGAAGTTCCTGAAGGCTGGATTGGGCGCCGGGGGCGATGACCTCGACCACATCGGGCACGAAGGAAAAATCCTTCAGCGCCGTGGTTGCCACATCACCGCTTAAAAACAGATCAGAGGCAGCGATAGCGCTGAGATAAACGAGATTGGTCTCGATGCCGGAAATGGACGTTGCAGATAGCGCCGATTGCAACGCGGCAATCGCCGCGTCACGGTCCTTGCCTGTTACGATCAGCTTGGCCAGCATCGGGTCGTAATAGGGCGTCACCTCTGTGCCTGTCTCGATCCAGCCATCGACACGGGCCGTTTTCGCAAACACCACCTCCGTCAGCAGCCCCGCGCTGGGGCGAAAATCGGCATGGGGCATTTCGGCATAAATCCGGGCCTCAATGGCAGCACCCTTCGGCACCAGATTTTCATTGCCGGTCAGCACATCCTCATCGGCGGCTTGGCGGATCATCCATTCCACCAGATCGATACCAAACACCGCCTCGGTGACAGGATGCTCCACCTGAAGCCGCGTGTTAACCTCCAGGAAGTAGAACTCCTGGCGGGCGGGATCGTAGATGAATTCCACCGTGCCTGCCGAGCGGTAATGGACAGACCGGCCAAGCGAGACGGCCGCCTCATGCAGGCGCTGGCGCACCGCGCCCGACAGGCCGGGGGCCGGAGTTTCCTCGATGACTTTCTGGTTGCGGCGCTGGAGAGAGCAATCCCGCTCACCAAGCGCGATGACCCGGCCCTGTCCATCGCCAAAGATCTGTACTTCGACATGCCGGGCCTTGGAAACAAAGCGTTCCAGATAGACCCGTGCATCGCCGAAACTGGCCTTGGCGGTGCGCTGGACCGTGTCGAAGGCCGCTTGCAGGCCTGCGGCGTCGTGGCAGAGCTGCATGCCGATACCGCCGCCGCCTGCGGTGGATTTTAGCATTACCGGATAGCCGATCAAGCTAGCTGCCGAAAGCGCGTCTTCGGCGCTGTTCAGCAAGCCGCTGCCGGGCAGCAGTGGTACGCCACTGTCTGCCGCCAGTTGCCTTGCCGTGTGTTTGAGGCCAAAACTGGCGATATTCTCCGGCGTCGGGCCGATAAAGGCGATGCCTTCGGCCTGTAGCCGCTCGGCAAAGCCGATATTTTCCGAGAGAAAGCCATAGCCGGGATGGACGGCTTCAGCCCCCGTCGCCTTGCAGGCGGCAATCACCGCCTCGACATTCAGATAGCTTTCGCTTGCTTGGGCTGGGCCAAGGCGGATGGCTTCATTAGCCAGCCGCACATGCAGCGCAAACCGGTCGGCATCGGAATAGACGGCGACGGAGGCAATGCCCAGACGCCGCAATGTCTTGATGATCCGGACGGCGATTTCGCCCCGGTTGGCAATCAGAACCTTCTTGAACATCGATCAGGCCTCGCTATCCCAGACCAGAACCCGGGCAGGCGTCGGATCAAAACCGTTGCAGGGATTGTTGATCTGCGGGCAATTGGAAATCACCAGCAGCACATCCATTTCGGCTTGCAGCTCGACAAAATCGCCGGGGGCGGAAATGCCATCGACAATGGTCATCTGGCCGCTCGGCTCAATCGGCACATTCATGAAGAAGTTGATATTGGCGACCACATCGCGCTTGCTCATGCCGTGTTTGGCAACTTCCAGCACAAAGTTATCGCGGCAGGCATGCAGATATTTGGTACCATGGCCAAACCGCACCGTGTTGCTCTCGCAGGAGCAGGCCCCGGCTGAGGTATCATGCCGCCCGCAGCTATCGGCGGTCATGGTCAGCATGATCCGACCTTCATTGGAGATGATTTTCGTGCCGGTGGAAATATAGGCGGCACCCTGTTCGCGCATCGTATCCTGATTGGAATAACGCTCGGAAAAATCCTCAGCATTGTAAAACAGCGTGTCGATGGCTTGCTGGCCATAGCTGTCCTCAATCCGCAGGATCTGGCCCTTCTTGATCACCGTGGAAAATGGCGCTTCCGCCGCAATGACGTGATCCTGCACAGCGGTATCAGGGGTGCGAAGGGGAGATGTGGTGTTGAATTCAGACATGGTTTCCTCCCTTACAGCGCTGCAAATGCATTGTTTTCAAAGCCACGTACCGCTTCGGCTGTCGCCGTGCGGCAAAGATCGTCCGCTTGCGGCTGTCGGGCCTTTATCCGGCTAATGACAACGGGGTTGGGCTGGTAGAGCGGATTGGGATCGAGCGGATGCGGGCAATTGGAAAAGCCGACGATCATCTCCATCTCGGCGCGAAGCTCGATGTAATCCCCGGCATTGAGCAGTTCCGGCCTCCAGTGGAAGCCTCCGTCCGCATCGCCCCGCACGGGAGCAAACAAGGCAAGGGCTGCTGGAATGTCGCGCTTGTCGAGGCCGAGCTTGCTCGCCATGATCAGGAAATTGTCACGGGTATTGCGCAGGCCTTGGCTGCTGGCGCTGGCATATTTGCGGGCGTTGGAGGCAGCGGTGGAGCCGCCCATCAGGCAATCATGCGCGCCGCATGTGTCGTCGGTGATCGAAAACATCACCTTGCCCATGTCGGAAAATATCACCCGGCCTTTGCCAAGCCCAGTGGTCCATTGCATTTTGACGGTATCAGGCAGGTTCAGCCGTTCGGACGGCTCAGCAGCGTTCCAGGCGACCAGCGTGACGGTTGAAAACCCGTGGGGCAGGGCAATCCGCAGCGTCTCATGGGTTTTTACAGACGTGGACCAATACCAGCCGCTGGGAATGGTTTCGCTATGGATAAGGTCTGCCACCTCGATGTCCGGTGCTGGCAACGGGCTTTTACCCGGCAGGGCCTTCGGGGAAAATTCCAGGCCGTTTTTCTGGTGTTCCTCATAGCGCGCCCGGTTGGCGGCAATCTCTTCGGCAGAGCGTCGGATATGCATGATGGGTTCTCCTATCGACGATGTGCCGGGTCGTCCCGGTGAAGCCCGATGGATGCGACCGGGCCGTCCCGGTCAGGGCGAAAGATGGAAGGGGTTCCGGCTTGGCGGGGTGGCCAGATGGAAATGTCCTTGGTGATGGTGGCGCCGTAGCGCTGTTTTTCCTCCGGCCGGTCACGGGGGCGCTCGAAAGCCACAACGCGGCTGGCCAGCGTAAAGGCTTCGCGCATGTCATGGGTGACCATGACGACGGTCATCGGGTTTTCGTGCCAGAGCTTTTTCATCAGCATATGGATTTCGGCGCGAATGCCGGGATCGAGCGCCCCGAAGGGCTCGTCCAGCAGCAGCACTTTCGGCTTCATGATCAGCGCCTGCGCCAAGGCCAGCCGCTGTTGCATGCCGCCCGAAAGCTGGGCCGGATATTTCGCTTCCGATCCGGCAAGGCCAACGGCGGCAATCATCGCGCGGGCCTCATCCACGGCATTGCGCCGGGCGGAACCGAACAGGCGGCCAGCCAATGGTGAGGCGGGCAATTCCTTACCCAGCAGCACGTTGCCCAGCACGGTGAGATGCGGAAATACCGAATAGCGCTGGAAGACGACGCCGCGATCCGGCCCCGGCTCCTTCGGCAGCGGTTCGCCATCCAGCAGGATGGTGCCGCGTGTCGGCTGTTCCTGCCCCAGCAGTATGCGCAGAAACGTGCTCTTGCCGCAGCCGGATGGGCCGACCAGAGCCACGAAGCCCCGGGACGCGACTGTTAGCGAGACGCTCTCCAGCACGATCTGGTCGCCATATTCCTTCCAGATATTGTCGATCTTCAGCCCGCTCATTGGCCCTTCTCCAGGTTTGACCAGGGAAACAGGGCAATGCGCAGCCGGTCGAGCAGGACGTCAGCCAGCACGGCAATCAGCGTGATCCACAACACGTAAGGAAAGATCACATCCATGGAAAGGTAGCGGCGCACCAGGAAGATCCGGTAGCCAAGACCGCTATCGGAGGAAATCGCTTCCGCCGCGATCAGAAACAGGAAGGCCGGGCCAAGCTGCAATCTGAGACAGGTGATCAGGCGCGGCAGGATTTGGGGCAGGACCACCCTGATGGCGACCTGCCAGGAGGAGCCGCCTAGCGTTTCCGCCTTGATGATCTGTTCGCGCGGCAGGGCAAGGGCGGTGAGGGCCAGATCGCGGATCATGATCGGAGCGACACCGATGACGATCAGGGTGATTTTAGACACCTCGCCCAGGCCCATGGCGATGAACAGAATGGGCAGCAGCGCCAGCGGCGGCACCATGGAAATTGCGGCGACGAACGGCGACAGCAGCGCCCGCAGATAGGGCAGCATGCCGATGGCCATGCCGATCGTCAGCGCGATCAACAGTGAAATTCCAAGCCCGGAGGAAAGCCGTGTCAGGCTGGCCAGGGTATCGGTCCAGAGGAGATAGTCGCCGGTGCGGGCATCGGCGGTAAAGGCCACGCGGTTGATTGCATCGGCAAAGGTGGCAAAGCCTGGCAGCAGCTTGTCATTGGCGTTTTCCGCCAGCCTAGCCGCCGAGCCTGCGGCGTAGGCGACCAACACCAGCCCAAAGGGCAGGGCAGCGAGGCCCAGTTTCGCACCATTGCTTGGTTTTTGATTGATCCAACGCATCCTGTTGCTCCGACTTATTGGGGAATGTGGGGCGGAAAGATATCCGCCCCGCTCACAGGTCAGGCGTTGCTCAGAGCGCGCCTTTGGCGGCGGCGTCCATATAGGTGGTGGTGAAGCGGAACTTCACATTGGCCTTGTCGCCCAGCACCTTACCGTCAGGCATTTCGATGCCGATCACGTCGGCAGAGGGTGCGCCATTGCCCAGCAGGCCTTTTTCGAACAGGAAATTGCGTACCAGATCCATGGTTTTCGGCAGGCCGGGTGAGGTGGTGAAGGCGCTGGCATCCGCTGGCTTGTCGAACAGCTTGGTGGCGGCCAATTGGCTGTCGAAGCCCTTGAGGTCGGTGCCGGAAGCCTTGCCCATGTCCTCGCGGGCAGCCTTGCCCTCTGCAGTGTCGGCCATCATCAGCTTGACCGTATCATACCAGATGCCCGCCAGCGCCTTGCCGAAATCCGGATTGTCCTTCAGCACTTCGGTATTGGCGACCATCAGGTCCATGATTTCGCCGGGGATTTGCGAGCTGTCGAACACTTTCTTCGCCGTCGGTTCTTCCAGAATGGTCGAGACCAGCGGGTTCCAGGTG
This sequence comes from Agrobacterium vitis, assembly GCF_037039395.1. Taxonomy (NCBI): domain Bacteria; kingdom Pseudomonadati; phylum Pseudomonadota; class Alphaproteobacteria; order Hyphomicrobiales; family Rhizobiaceae; genus Gillisella; species Gillisella vitis. Next base: position 3,527,971 of record NZ_CP146242.1, read on the forward strand.
ACGACCGAGGTCACATCGTCGGTCTTATAGGCGGCGACCATATCGGCATCTGAGGTGTTGACCACCTTCACGTCTTTTTCCGTCATGTTTAAGCTCTCTAGCGCCCGCACCAATAGATAATGCGAGACGGAAAACTCGACCAGATTGACGTTCTGGCCTTTGATATCGGCAAGCTTGTCCTTACCCTTCAGGATGACCGCGTCATTGCCATTGGAAAAGTCGCCGACGATCACCGCTGTGGTGTCGACGCCACCGGCGGCGGGAATGGAAAGACCGTCCATATTGGTCAGCGTGACAGCGTCGAAGGCACCGGCGGTATATTGGTTCATCGATTCCACGTAATCATTGAACTGGGTGACATCGATCTTGATGCCGTATTTATCGGCCCATTTCTTGACGATGCCATGGTCGCTGGCATAGCCCCAGGGCATCCAGCCGACATAGATCGACCAGGCGACCTTGAACTCCTTCTTGGGCGCGGCATCGGCTGGGACAAGTCCGGCCAGCGACATAGCTGCGGACAGTACGGAAACAGAGAGAAGTTTTGAGAACAGGCGCATGAATTTCCCCTTTTGCTTTTTTCAAAAGGGATCGGCATAGACCAACGCCGCCAATCCCTTGGCTAACGAGGTCTCCCGGGCTTTTATCCCGCCGTGCACCCGACAGGGATGTCTCCCCCGCCGGTGGCTGCTCTCGGACCAGTCACGCTTCTTGCGCCGGAACCCTAGCTGCCAACTCTAGCTATAGACTAGCAACTCTTATGCCAGCTTGGCAATTGCCGAGTGCTATTTGGAGTTTTCTCTGTTTATCCTTTGTTTTTTGGCGGTTTTTCAAAATTTACTGTTCTGTCATGAGCTATTATCGTCCCGCAAATGTGGCAGGATATTAAATTTTAAGCAGGCAGCGGTGCAATTTTAAACACCGTCAGATGATCAGATTGGCCAGGATTTCGTTTTCGGTGATGTCCTCGAAGCCGAGACCATTTTCATCGAAGCGTTGAAACAGGCCGGAAAAATTCGAGGCATCCGTCGTTTCAATGCCGATCAGGATCGAGCCGAAATTGCGGGCTGATTTCTTCAGATATTCGAAGCGGGCGATATCGTCTTCCGGGCCGAGCAGGTTGAGAAAATCGCGCAACGCGCCGGGCCGCTGCGGCAGGCGCAGGATGAAATATTTCTTCAAGCCGGCATAGCGCATGGCGCGCTCTTTCACGTCGGGCAGGCGCTCGAAATCGAAATTGCCGCCGGAGACGACGAGAACCACGGTCTTGCCCTCAATGTATGGACGCCCCAGCAGGCCGAGGGCAGCAATCGCCAAGGCACCCGCCGGCTCCAGCACCACGCCTTCGACATTCAGCATGTCGATGATTGTCCCGCAAATCGCATTTTCCGGCACCAGCATGACCTGAGCGGGCGGGAAGTGTTTCAGGGCTGCAAAATTGGCATCGCCGATCCGTGCCACGGCGGCGCCGTCGACAAAATTATCGACCTTGGGCAAGGTGATGACTTCACCCGCTTCCAAAGAGCGTTTGAGGCTTGGCGCGCCGACCGGCTCGGCAAACAGAAAGGCGGAAGGTGGCAGGTCTTCTGCCAGATAGCCCGTCATGCCCGCACTCAAGCCGCCACCGCCGACGGGCATGATCACCAGATCGGGCGTGACCTCTTCCGGTAGTTGCTCCAGAATTTCGGCAGCAACGGTTGCCTGGCCTTCTATGATATCGGCGTGGTCGAAAGGCGGCACCATCAGGCCGCCGGCTTCTTCCACATAGTCGCGGGCTGCCTTGTAGCATTGGTCGAAGATATCGCCGACCAGCCGGATGGTGATGAACTCGGCACCGAACTTGCGGGTCTTGTCGATCTTCTGTTGCGGCGTGGTCACCGGCATGAACACCACGCCATGCACGCCGAAATGACGGCAGGCAAAGGCGAACCCTTGCGCATGATTGCCGGCTGAGGCGCAGACGAAGATCTTGTCGGTCTGTCCCCGGGCAATAACCTTGCGGAAGAAGTTATAGGCGCCGCGCACCTTGTAGGAGCGCACCGGCGTCAGGTCTTCGCGTTTGAGATAAATATTGGCATTGAACAACGTGCTCAAGTGCTCGCTCAATTGCAGAGGTGTCGCGGGGAACAGGTCGCGAAGGGCATGAACGGCATCTTGAACGGCAGTTTTTGTCATGGTCTGGTTTCCAGCATCGGCAATATCAGTTCTATCTGCTAACCCATCAATCCCGAAGTTGGAACTGCTTTAAGCAATCCGGCAGCAGATAGTGAAAAATACGATTTCACCTTGGCAGGTATAGGCGAACGACGTTGCTGACGCGCTCTACTGGAGCGAATGCAGGGAGAGCAGGGCGCGAAACACCACTGCCAACCCCTCAATCCATGTCTCGATATGGATCATAAGCCGACGCTATCAGGAAATTTACCATAAGTTCCGTTTTTTGCATTCAAGCATGCAATCATAGATGGTTGCATTGCGTAGAATAAATCCACTTATGGTTTGTAAAATATCCCCCGTAATAAAGGGGTAGATGTACACCAATCTTCCAAAATGTTGATTTCGAATAGTTTTTCTAAATTCTACTGCTTGAACAGTGCTGTCCCAATTCGGGAAAATTGCAAAAATACATATGTAGCATAATGGTAATTCTGATTTAGTTCCCGTGATTCTTAAAAAAATAGACCCAATAAATGACGTTTCTAGATGTTGCTGGCTCGGCTAATGTTGTGTAGGCTTAATTTTGTATTAATGCTTTTTCCGTGAACGCTGCGGCATCAGTGATGGTGTCTGAACAGATCTTGGCTGCGTATGGCTTGAAATCCGTGCGTGGCAGAGGGGGTCGTTGAAGCAACGTGAGGTGTATGATGAGTGTATCGGTTGCTGTCGTGATTCCCTTTTTCCAGAAAGAGAAGGGAATTTTATCCCGGGCTCTGGAATCGATTAAATCGCAGAAATTAGACAGTGACGTTGAGATAAGCGTTGTTATCGTTGACGATAGCTCGCCAATTTCCGCCAAAGAGGAACTTGCTGATTTCGAGGCCGGTGCCAATCTGCGCATCGTTCTGCTTGAAAAAGACAATGGTGGACCAGGCGAAGCGCGCAATATGGCGCTGGATTATCTTGAAGCCGATCCCGTCAACTATGTGGCCTTTCTCGATTCCGACGACGTCTGGCATGACGACCACATTCAGCGCGCCCTGGACGGGCTTGTGTTTGGCGATTTCTTCTTCTGCAACCATGTTCGCGGCAAGTATTATGCTGACTATTTCATCAGTCTTCCCGGCACGCGCCGCGCACTTGCTTCCGATGAAGACCTGATCTGCGGTGACAATTACCATGCGTTCCGCAAGGGCCAGCTGGCGGAAGTGATGATCCGCGAATGCCCACCGCAGACATCGACCGTCGTTTACCGATTCGAGAAAAATGCCGGTTTGCGTTTCAATGGCGCGCTGCGCAGTGCCGGCGAGGATCATGTTTTCTGGATCGAACTTTGCCTGTTCAACGACACGGTGATCGATCCAAAGATCAATGTCAGCTGCCTGGAAGGCGTCAATCTCTACTGGTCCAACGTGTCCTGGGACAGCCCGAAATCCGTGGCAATCCAGGGCTGTCTGGCCCTTCAATATAATTATCTCAAGGATACGCCTGTTATCCTGCTTGCCGATCCGGAGACTGTTCTGTTCCGCCAGAAGCTCTATGAAGGCGCCTATACCTATGCCTTGTTGCGTGGTCTGGCCAAGGGCTACCTGCCGGATTTCAAGGTTCTGATGCGGCTGGTTGCCGCCTATCCCGGTTATCTGATGCGGGCGCCAACCAGCTTTCAGTTTTTCCTGCGCAATCGTCGTGTGATGACCAACGAAACCGCAGTGAAATCCATGCCTGCCGAGGATGCGGTCGCCTGATATCGGCGTTTTATCGCGGGTTCTGAGCAAAATCGCTTGATTTTATGATCATGCTTGCCGACAAACGACATTGGTCTTGGCCAGGATGCGGGAGCGTCCCTGGGCTATGACATTTGTTGGCAGGCAGAGGGCAGTTGCAATGGCATCCTTTCTTTCGAAGATCTTTTCGGCGTTTTCGGGTTCGTCATCATCAGATGAGACGAAGCAGTCCGTTTCCGCCGAGCCGCAATTGCATGGCGATTGCCGGATCTATGCCGAGCCGATCAAGGAAGGCAGCCAGTTGCGTTTGGCCGGGCGGATCGAAAAGGACGTCAATGGCGAGACGCTGACCCGCAGCTTCATTCGCGCCGATATGTTTACATCAAAGGAAGATGCGCTGGACTGCACCTTCCGCAAGGCCCGTCAGATCATCGACCAGAACGGACCTTCGCTGTTTGCCGATGGCGCGAAGGATCGCAGCGCCTGATATCCGTCACTTGCTTCTATCGTAACGCATAAAAAACGCCCGGATTTGGTCCGGGCGTTTTGCGTTTCAGGTGGAACGTGGTTTTACAGAATCAGCCGGTAATTGGCAAAACCGTCCGCGCCGTCACCGGCATCCTCGATCTTCGCGCCCTTGACCTCAGCGGCGAACGCGCGACCCTTGGGGCCTGTCTGGAAGCTCGCCGTCGTGTCGGGGATTGCGGCAAAGCGCCAATTGCCATCGGCGGAGGGGTTGATGGTGCCCTGCGCGACGATATAGCGGACGATGACATCGCGATTGGTATCCGGGCCGACGAAAATCACCTTGTCGGAGGCGATCTCAGGGAATTTGCCACCACCACCGGCGCGATAATTGTTGGTGACGACCACAAATTGCTGGGCGGGATCGATCGGCTTGCCGTTAAAGCTCAGGTTCTTGATCCGGCTTGCCTCCGGATTGACCGGCTTGCCATCCTTGTCATATTTCGCTGGCTGCGACAGGTCGATCTCGTAGGTGACGCCGTCGATCACATCGTAATTGTAGGATGGGAAGTCGAGATTGAGCAGGGCTGCATCCTTCGATCCGGGCTTGATCTGGTTGAACATGCCAGCCGACATTTCCAGCCAGTTCTTGACTTGCGCGCCTGTTATCAGCACCGCCTGCACGGTATTCGGATAGAGATAGAGGTCCGAGACATTCTTGATGGCGATATCGCCTGCGGGAACATCGGTATAATAATCGGCGCCACCACGGCCGCCAGCCTTGAACGGCGCTGCGGCTGAAAGTACCGGGTAATCCTTGTACTTCGTCTCCTTCAGCATGTCCTTGATATACCAGGTCTGGGCATTGGACACGATCTGCACCGAGGGGTCGTCGGCCACCAGGGCAAAATAGGAGTAAAGCGGTGCAGAGGTCTTGCCAACAGGGGTGCGCACGTAAGTGAGGGTCGCCTCGTGCTCAGCCTTGATTGCGGCGGCTACTTCCGGCTTGTCCTTGACATCGGCGATGATCTTCTTGGCGTCGTCGCGGTGATAGATCGGCCGGGCTTCGGCGGTAAAATCAACGATTTTCCAGCTCTTGCCGTCCTTTTCCAACAGAAGGTCGATCAGGCCCATATGCGAGCCCCAGAAACCGGCCATCACCGCTGGTTTGCCCATCAATGTGCCTTTGACCGGATCGGCACCCTTGATGCCGTCCCAGGTTTTCGGTCCGGGAAAGACCAGATGCTGATGGCCGGTAAAGATCGCATCGATGCCTTCGACACCAGCCAGATAGAGCGAGGCATTTTCCATTTTATCGGTCTGACCGCTGCCATCGATGCCGGAATGGGAGAGCGCGATGATGATGTCGGCGCCTTGCTCCTTCATTACAGGCACCCAGGCGCGGGCGGCCTCGACGATATCGCGGGTCTGGGCCTTGCCTTCCAGGTTCTTGGCGTCCCACAGCATGATCTGCGGCGGCACGAAGCCGATAAAGCCGACCTTGACGACGCTCTCGGTGCCCGCGCCATCCTTGATGGTCTTTTCGATGATGGTGAAGGGCTTGAAGAATAGTGCGTCGCTTTTTGGATCGGCGGCCAGCTGGCCCTTGGTCAGGTTGGCGCAGACGATGGGATATTTCGCCGCCGCCAGCGTGTTGAACATGAAGTCGAGGCCGTAATTGAATTCATGATTGCCAAGCGTACCGCAATCGTAGCCCAGCGTGTTCATCGCCTTCATGACGGGATGCTGGTCGCCAGCCTTGATGCCTTTCTTATAGGCCATGTAGTCGCCCATCGGGCTGCCCTGCAGCAGGTCGCCATTGTCGATCAGCATGGAGTTTCCGGCTTCGGCGCGAATAGCATCGATCAGCGTCGCTGTGCGCGCCAGACCCATCGTGTCATTGGGCTTGTCGGCATAATAGTCATAGGGCATCAGGTTGACATGGATATCGGTGGTTTCCATCAGCCGCAGATGCGCCTGGTTGGCTGCCGCGCGGGCGGCAAACGGATGGAGCACGACGAGGGCGCTGGCGGCGGCAAAGCCACTCAGCAGCGAGCGACGCGTAATGGGGTGCAGGTCGGTAGGGCGCACGTGAGCGAGTGGCGACATGGGAAGGCTCCTGGCAAATGTCATCGTCGATGCGTAAGCATCGCAAACCAGTTGCCTTCATATCATGACAGGTTGATGATGCTAAACTGAAATACCATGCGCGCCAGACATTGACGGATGGCACTCCCTCCGGCGATCAAACCTATCGTTTCAGGACGGGCCGCACTTCCTGGTGGAAGTTGCGAAAGTAAGCGGCGACCTTCGCAATGGAATTGCTGTTCTGACGAAATTGAATGCCCAGCCGTCCGCCCCGGTTCCAGCGGACCATGCCCTCCAGTAGACCAATTTCCTCATTTTCGATGAGGACGGTGCTGCCAGCCGCTGCGTGGAAGGCAGTGTAGAGTTCAAGTGCCAAGCCTGAGCGTGAAATGTCGATGATCCGGCAATCGGCAACCTGGCGCATATAGCGCACAGCACTATCCATGCGGCAGCGGCTTCGGGGGGCTGTGCGAATGTCCATTTTTAGGTTGTTTTGCATTGTGAAAGTCTTTTTTCTCGGTTCCTTTCCGGATTTTAGAAGCGACCGTTGTAAATACGGTAAAAGATCTCGTTAAAATTTCAGCTTACACCGAGCAGACCGAAGCTGCCCGCCACGTCATACGAACGGCTATTGAAAATTGCAGCTCGCATTCCAATTTTTTGGCGAGGATGTGGATCACATCTTCGGACCTTCCTACTGGTCGGGTGTGAGCAAAAAACTCTTGCTCCAGAGCGGTTGGCGGTGGTTGTAATCATAAACGCTTAAACACACCGTGTTTTCATCTGGCTGCCCAAGTCGCAATTGCGACGAGGCACCTTGCTCGCCACCGGTCTTGCTCTGCCACAGCGGCTGATTGTTGCGGTTATAGAAAACCAGATTTCCATCGTCTCGCATCTGCAATCGGCCGGGTAGGGCGGCTTTTTCATTTTCGTTCAGCATTGACCCCAGCATCGACCAAAGCGTCTTGCCTGAACTATCGCGCACTTGCGGACCGAGCACCGGGTCGTTCAGCAGGCTGGCGCTACCATTGAACGTGGTTAGCGATTGGCCGGGCAGCAGCACAGCGTTGCTGCGGCTGTCCAGCCGGGAAATATCGGTCATCTCGCCAACCAGCGGGATCTGCATCAGATATTTGACATCGTCCAGTGACCAACCATTTGCATCGCGGGCCGCCAGAAGCACGGTCAGCTTGGCGAGGGAGGCCATGACGGTCATATCCACCGGGTTCAACGCGCCTATGGCGGGCAGCCAGGCCCCTGCGGCATAGGTATTATAATCCACAGCACCTTGGAGAACCTGGGTATTATCGACAATCACCACGCCGGCCCGGTTGGCCTCATCCAAGGCCTTGTAGATAGCGCCTTGGTCCGGCTGCCGGGCATTGCCGCTTGGGAAATTGCCCGCGCCATAGGCTTGCAGCACCAGTCCGCCAATGCCCTGGGTCACGCAGGCGCGGATCATATCGGCCAGCAGCGCCTTACCTTGGGCGGCATCGTACCAGGCGGGAAAGGCCCCGAGAGTGATGACTGGGGCCTTGTTTATGTTGGAGGTGATGGCCTGCAATTGGGCCAGGGTTTCGGCCCTTGCGGCTTCATCATCCAGGCTGACGGATGATGATACGGGCGGCGGCGGGGTAAGGTCGGCATTGAGGCCGAGGGTGATGCCATACTGGCCGACAACCGGTAAATTCGGACTGGAAAAGCCGCGAAACTGGCTGGCATCGGCTTTCACCACACGTGAGGCGCGCATCAACTGGCTATCGAAAAACACACTGACACCGGCAAGGCCCGTCTGGGCGGCCGCGACCGCCCCACACACATTTTGAAAGGCGTCACTATTGAACGTCATGCCGGAAATCACCCCCGGCGTTGGGGAGTGAAACAGCGGCACCTGCGAGCCGGTGAGGATCACCGGCTTGCTGAGTTGCGCCAGCACGGTGCCATCGGCACTGAGGCGCGCCAGCAGCATGGCCAGTGCCGTGCCGCTGTAATCCATCGTATCGGTGCCATGCAGCACGATCCAGCCGTCCACCGTGTCGTAGCGCTCCAGAATATGGCGGGCAATCAGGCACCAGTCGGAGGGTTGCAGATTGGTGCTGTCCAACATGCCGCTTTCGCTTTCGGGAAAAGCGAGGTCGGTCACATAGTCCAGCACCAGATCGGCAAATTTCTGCTTGAGAATCGGGTCGAGATGGGACTGGCAGGCTGCCTTGAATTGCGTGCTGGTCATCGGAGCCAGTGGATTGCCGACGCAGCTGATCGTGCCGCCGGTATTGATGACGCCAATTTTCAAGACATGTCTCCTTGCAGTGCCTAGACGGTTTCCAATCCCTCCGACAGGTCTTCGCCCACCGGGGTCCGCTCGATCCTGCATTGAAAGCAGTTGTTGCGAGCCGACCGGACATGCACATAGGCGATTTTTTCGTCGTGGAGAAGCTCTTGCGCGCGCGCCGCAATTCGGGATGTCTCGGTAACGGCCCCGGTGCCATAGACGATCCTGTCATCATGGCCATAACCACGCACAATATAATCAGGGCTTTCGAAGATGGGCGGCAAGGTATCGCCATCATCGTAAGCCGCGCATTCCTCGGCGTGAAGAAAGATCGGTCCTGTTTCGGCATAGGGCTGTAGATGCGGGAAAGGCCGATAGGCCAGGGTCAGATAAGGCTCACCTTCGGCAATTGACGCCAGGCAATGGCGGCATTGATAACTGCCACCGGGCGAGATGCGGCGCTCCGGCGCACAGCCATAAGCATCCGGCGCACCGTTGCGGTAGGCTTCGGCAAGGGTGGACGGCATGGGGGCAAAGCGGATGGTCTGCATTGTCTGGCTCCTGTTTGACGTGAATGTGCCAAACTCTTGCCTGGACGGTGGACTGAAACCACCCGGTTCTTGCCAGCGAGCAAAGAAACTTAAAGCGGCCGTTCAATCTTGTCGTAAACGCTCTTCAATGCCTTCAACCGAGCATCATAGGCCTTGGCAATGCAGTCATTGTCGGCATTGCAGGACTGGCGGGTTTTCAGCCAGACTGTCTGCTGGTCCTGCAATTCGCCTCGATTGCCCATTGGCAGCAGGCCGGAAATCAGCTCGAATGTGGTGACCATCTTCACGTCGAGGTCGTTCAGAGCACGATTGTCGCAAATCGCTTTTTCATCGGCCTTCAGATCGGTCTTGGTGCAATCGAAGCTCGCGGCCTCGCTGTGGCGGGGCATCATGCCTGCAATCACCAGGGTGCTGAGAAACAAAATCGAGGCGGTGGCAGATGCGGTTTTCATGATCATGGCTTTCCCGTCATTTGACGCGGCAGGCTTTTCGCAGTCAAGGCTATCAAGAATGCGCTTCACCAGCAAATGTTCCCCGCTTTGGTGGGGTGGATCATCTCGGTTTTCATTATTGTCGTTGCGCTGAACCGTCGCTGCTTGAAATGACGATGCTTTGCCACAATTTTCACCCAAGAGCCTATTTTGCTTTGCCAAGACCTCCCATAAGACTTGACCGTCAAGTTTTGGGAGAATGAAGAGGAAACCCGTATGCGTGGCCTGAAATCGATGTCTCCCGCCGTCATCGTCCTTGCATGTCTGGCCGGTTCACCGGGGCTGGCGCAGGACGCGAAAAGCCTGCCCCAAAGCCGCGCGGATATGCAAATGTCCTTTGCCCCTCTGGTCAAGCAGACCCATGGGGCTGTCGTCAATGTTTATGCCGAGCGGATTGTCCAGAGCCGCGTCAATCCTTTCGCTGGCGATCCGTTTTTTCAGCAGTTTTTCGGCCAGCGGTTTCCCAACCGCACGGAACGCCAGACCTCGCTGGGCTCCGGGGTGATTGTTGAGTCGAACGGCACGGTAATGACCAATTTTCATGTCATCGCAGGGGCAGACGATATCAAGGTGGCGCTGTCCGATGGCCGGGAATATCCGGTGAAAGTGGTCTTGAAGGATGAACGGTTGGATCTGGCCGTCCTGAAAATCGACGCCAAGGAAAGCCTGCCGACGCTGAAAATCGCCGACTCGGATAAGATCGAGGTTGGCGATCTGGTGCTGGCAATCGGCAATCCCTTCGGTGTCGGCCAGACGGTGACCAGCGGCATTGTCTCCGGCCTGGCACGCAATCAGGTATCGGAAGGCGATTTCGGCTTCTTCATCCAGACCGATGCATCGATCAATCCCGGTAATTCCGGTGGCGCGCTGATGAATATGAATGGCGAGCTTATCGGGCTGAATACCGCGATCTTTTCCAAGGGCGGTGGGTCTAACGGTGTTGGTTTTGCCATTCCAGCCAATCTGGTCAAGGTGTTCCTGGAGGCGGCTGACAAGGGTGCGGCTTCGTTCGAGCGGCCTTACGTTGGCGCCACATTCGAGCCCGTCACGTCAGATGTTGCCGATGCACTGGGCTTGAAGCAGGTTTTGGGTGCGCTTGTGACGAAGACGGTGGAAGGCGGTCCGGCGGATAAGGCCGGGATCAAGGCGGGGCAGGTGATTACGGCGGTGGATGGGGTTATCGTCGAGCATCCCGATGCCCTGAACTATCGCCTGACGACGATAGGGCTTGGCAAATCGGTCACCTTGAACGTGATCGACAACGGCAAGCCGAAGGACATTACCTTGACGCTGGCCGGTGCGCCGGAAACCCGCCCGCGCGACGAGCAGGTAATCAAGAACAACAGCCCGTTTGAAGGGGCGACGGTCGGCAATCTATCGCCGCGTCTTGCCTATGAATTGAAATTGAACACGCAGACGACTGGCGTGGCCATTACGGCTGTCGCCGATGGCTCGGTTGCCCAGCGGCTTGGCTTCCAGCCCGGCGATATCATCGTCTCCATCAACGGTACCGAGGTCACCTCGTCGCGGGACATGGTGCAGATTGCCAAAAGCTCGCCTGCCTATTGGCGGATCGAGATCGATCGCAACGGCCAGCGGATTCGGCAGATGTTTCGATGAGTGATCTGTTTGCCCCGAAACTGGATGAGGACATGGCGGCCCGCAGGCCGCTGGCGGATCGGCTGCGGCCGAAAACGCTCTCCGATGTGACGGGGCAGGATCATCTGACCGGGCCGGACGGTGTTCTGGCCCGGATGATTGCGTCTGGCTCTCTGGGGTCGATGATCTTCTGGGGGCCGCCCGGCACCGGCAAGACCACCGTTGCCCGGCTGCTGTCGGGGGAGGCCGATCTGGCCTTCGAGCAGATTTCGGCGATTTTTTCCGGCGTGGCGGATCTGAAAAGGGTGTTTGAGGGCGCCCGCGCACGGCGGATGTCCGGTCGCCAGACATTGCTGTTCGTGGATGAGATCCATCGTTTCAACCGGGCGCAGCAGGATAGCTTCCTGCCGGTCATGGAGGATGGCACTGTCATTCTGGTCGGTGCCACTACTGAGAACCCGTCTTTCGAGCTGAATGCCGCGCTTTTGTCGCGTGCCCGCGTGCTCACCTTCAAGCCGCATGACGAGGAGAGTATTGAGACGCTGCTAAAACGGGCCGAAGCGACCGAGGAAAAACCCTTGCCGCTGGATGAGGCTGCTCGTACCAGCCTGATCCGCATGGCGGATGGCGATGGTCGTGCGGCCCTGACGCTGGCCGAGGAAGTCTGGCGGGCAGCGCGCCAGGGAGAGGTTTTCGATACCGAGGGGCTGACACGGATCGTGCAGCGGCGTGCCCCGGTCTATGACAAGGGGCAGGACGGCCACTATAATCTGATCTCGGCGCTGCATAAATCGGTGCGCGGCTCAGACCCGGATGCGGCGCTCTATTATCTCTGCCGGATGTTCGATGCAGGCGAAGACCCGCTTTATCTCGGTCGAAGGCTCGTCCGAATGGCTGTGGAGGATATCGGTCTCGCCGATCCGCAGGCGCTGGTGGTCTGCAACGCCGCCAAGGATGCCTATGATTATCTCGGCTCACCGGAGGGGGAGCTGGCTCTGGCGCAGGCCTGCGTCTATCTCGCCACCGCGCCGAAATCCAACGCGGTTTATACCGCCTATAAATCAGCCATGCGCGCCGCCAAGGAAAATGGTTCGCTGCTGCCGCCCAAGCATATTCTCAACGCCCCAACCAAGCTGATGAAAGGCGAGGGCTATGGGGACGGCTATCGCTATGACCATGACGAGCCCGATGCGTTTTCCGGGCAGGATTATTTCCCGGAAAAAATGGGCCGCCAGACCTTTTACGATCCGCCGGAACGCGGTTTCGAACGGGATATCCGCAAGCGGCTGGACTGGTGGGCAAAGCTGAGGCGGGAGCGCAATTGACGTGATGAAGGTCGCCGGTATGTTTACCGATCCAGTTCCTCGTGACGGAAAATCATGTCTCGCAGCATTATAAAACAATAAAGCGCCGGACACCCGGAAGGGAATGTTCGGCGCTTCAAATGTAAATTCAAGCGATCACTTGAGCGCTACAGCGCCGTGCGCCATATATGTCGCACAAAGGTTCGCTGTAGCTCCTTATATCTGCTGCATAATTTTCTCTTTAAACCGATTCCGGTTTAAAGAATTATGCAGTAGATCAGCCAGCCTTGACGGCGTGGCGGGCAACGCGACGGATGTCGTCACGGCCAATGCCGAGGTCGTGCAATTCGCGGTCCGACATGCGGCCCAGTTCAGAAATGGTCTGACGATATTTGCGCCAGTTGGTCAGCGAGCGAGTGATGTTCATGGTCTTGCCTTTTTTCAGCGTTTGCTGGCAAATCGGCCAGCCCTCATGTGTTGAGGTGAATATATGCGCTGCGGCATAAATTATGAAGTGTCATTCCAGCGGAGCACCTATGCCGTGAATGCATGGCATCTCAATGATTTGTTAAGAAGTGTCTATTTCTCGAGCAAATTCGGCTCAACGCGCTCTGGCGGGTGAAATTTTGCGTTGGAGCGGTTTTAGTCGTTCATGAGCCATGGAGAAGAAGAGGCTGAACACAATAACGCCCACCGGGGGAGGAGATCCGGTGGGCGTCATTTGAAATGGGCGACAACTGGGAGGAGGAGGGTTGTCAGCCCGTTCGGCGCGCATTGGGAGGAGGAGTATGCTGCACCGAAACTTGTTTTCAGCTTGCGCTGTCTGCATCCGTAAACACTGATGTTCTCGTCTGCTGTTGGTATTCATCCTACCGTTTTTACGGGTTTTGTGCAGTGCGATATTATCATGAGAGCTATGCGTTTGATGCATAAATTAACTGTGGCTCGTCGAACGGCCCATTGTCGATCTGATGTTCTCGCTGCTGCGGCACTGAAAACGGGTTTTCGACATTGGTGAAAAGGCGCCTATATAGAGCATCGTACCGAAAAGTGGAAACCGGTTTTCGGGCAATACGGTGCGAAAACAAAAGCCTATAGCATCGTGCTGATTACGTTTTTCCGCTTGATGCTATAGAGGACTGCCGCGACGGACGGAGCTATGATGTATCGGGCGAAACTGAAGAAAGATCTTGATCGCTGGACCGGTATGGGCCTGATCAGTAAACAGGCCGCCGAGGCGATGATCGAGGATCACGATGGCCGGGCGGGTAATTTCAATATCGGCGGCGTGTTGCTCATGTTGTCGGCGGTGCTGGTCTCTGCTGCCATTCTGCTGCTTGTGGCGGCTAATTGGCAGGCCATTCCGCGTCTGGTGAAGGTTTCTGCTCTGATTCTGCTGATCTGGGGCTTTCACGGCGGCGCGGCCTTCTGCCTCGCTCAAGGGCGGCAGGCGTCGGGCCATGCTCTTCTGGTGCTGGGAGCGGCCAGTTTCGGCGCGGCGCTGTCGCTGGTTGGCCAGCTGTATCACCTGTCGGGCGACCTTCTCGATCTGGTTTATCTGTGGATCGGCATGGCGAGCCTGTCCTGCCTGCTGTTTCGCTCCGGCGCGATGGCGGCTTTCGTTGGTGTCCTGGGGCTGGGCTTGGCGGCAGCAACCCTTGATCAGTTCAATTTTTCCTGGATGCCGGAAACGGTGTGGACGCCGCCGCTGCTGGCTGTGCTCGTTGCCGGGCTGGCGCTTTTCACCGGAAACATCCGGGTTCAGCATATTTCTGGTCTGCTGATTCTTGGCTGGCTGGGCTGGATCTATGCCGAAATCATGCAGCCCGGCCTTGCCATGGCCTATGTGGCTTTCGGTATTGCCGCATTTGCGGCGTCGGCTCTGCCGCAGTTTGCCCGACATATGTCCGTGCAGATTGCCGGTTTTCATGCCTTGCTGATGGCGGCAATGGGCCTTTTCATCCTCAATATAGACTATGATCACGGCTTTCCGCTGGCCCTGGTGGCCGTTACGGCAGTCGCCACCTCCATTGCTGCCCTTACGCTTCGCGGCCGTCACGATGGCGTGGTGAGGGCGTTGGCCTATCTGATTTTCGCAGGCGAGATCCTCTATCTGTCCTTTACAACGATCGATTCTTTGCTGGGCACATCGGGCTTTTTCCTGATCGCCGGTGTGATTGTCGCTTTGCTGGCCCTCGGCGTCAGCCAGATGGAAAAGCTGCTGGGCACGCGCAAGCGTCCGATGATGGTTGAAGGACGGGAGCGGTGATGATGCAGCGCAATCATATTTTTCGTCTGGCTTCCGCTGCGATTCTTCTGGCTGCCCTGCAAACGGCGGCGATTGGCTACCAGATTGGTGAGCGGGCCAATATTTTGCGCAACGGCCAGGAAGTCCTGTTGCGGACTGAGGCCGTCGATCCGCGCGATCTGCTGCGCGGCGATTATGTCGTGCTGAATTATTCGATTTCCCGCATTCCTGAAGAGAAGATCGTCGGTCCTCGTCCATTGCGCCGGCAGGATGTTCGCCTGCATGTGCGCGTTGTGCCGCAGGCCGATGGCTTTGCCACGGTCGAAGAGGCATCGGTCGCCGATCTGTTGCCAAGGCCCGGAAGCGTGGTGCTGTTAAGCGAGCCACTGTCCTTTCCGTCGCCTCTGGCGCCCGGAGACAGTTTGATCGTGCATTACGGGATCGAGCGATTCTATGTTCCCGAAGGCGAGGGTGGCGGTATCGAGGCACAGCGCAATCAAGGTGCGGTCTCAATCGCCATACGAGTGTCTTCTGCGGGGCGGGCGCAGATCCGGCAATTGTTCGTTGCGGGCCAGCCGGTTTACCGAGAACCGGATTTTTGACCGACGCCTGCGCGGGCTACGATTTTCCGGTGAAGACATGTCACTGTCATTTTTCCTTTGCGTGTTGAAAAACGGGTGTTATAGAGACCGCGCTCCGGCGGGGTCATGCAAAGTGCATGACGTTCTGATGGATCGCGGGTATGGTGAAATTGGTAGACACGCCAGATTTAGGTTCTGGTGCCGCAAGGCGTGGGAGTTCAAGTCTCTCTACCCGCACCAGAACGTAAGGCAGCAAGGCAGAGGGCGGGAATGCGTGCATTCCGGCCCATTGTTTGTATGTTATGGTCTATGTGATGAGGCCTGCACGCGTGGCCTATAGAGCTGCTTTGCCTGGCAAAATGCTGAATGTTTGCCACACAGCCGCCTCTGGATCAGCGGAGGAGTGCTGGCTGGATAATCCCTTGAACCGGTATTGGTTCAAGGGATTATCCAGCGAACTTAAAGTATTACAGCGTTCCATGTGCGTTTTTATCAAACGCACGGCACTGTGGAGAACCACCGGCTGCCTCGCAGCCCAGACGATAAGAACCGGCTGTCCGGGCACGGGCGCCAACGAAACACATGGCTGTCCGAGCATGGCTGCCACGACACGAAGGTTAGAACATGCAGGTTATCGAAACGCTCGCTGAAGGGCTGAAGCGCGAACTCAAGGTCATCATTCCGGCCGCTGACATGGAAGCGCAGATGAATGAGCGCCTTGCCGACGTCAAGGACAAGGTTCGCATCAACGGTTTCCGTCCGGGCAAGGTACCGGCAGGTCACCTGAAGAAGATGTATGGCAAGTCGGTCATGGCCGAACTGGTCAACGAAATCGTTCGCGACCGTCCCTCCGCTATCCTGTCTGAACGTGGCGAAAAGTCCGCGACCCAGCCGGAAGTGGCGATGACCGAGGACGAGGCAGAAGCCGACAAGATCCTCAATGCGCAGGCCGATTTCGAATTCACGCTTGCCTATGAAGTCATTCCCGCTATCGAATTGAAGCCGGTTGACGGCATCAAGATCGTTCGCGAAGTCGTTGAAGTGTCGGAAGACGAAGTCAACGAGCAGATCATGAAGATCGCCGAAAGCGCGCGGACCTTCGCCACCAAGGACGGTGCGGCTGCTGATGGCGACCGCGTCACCATGGATTACCTGGGCAAGGTCGATGGCGTTCCCTTCGACGGCGGCAAGGACGAAGACGCAGAGCTGGTCATCGGCTCCAACCGCTTCATTCCCGGCTTTGAAGAGCAGTTGGTTGGCCTAAAGGCTGGTGACGAAAAGGTCATCAACGTGACCTTCCCGACCGAATATCCGGCTGCAAACCTGGCTGGCAAGGACGCCACCTTCGACATCACCGTCAAGGAAGTTGCGGCTCCCGCTGAAACCGAGATCAATGACGAGCTGGCCACCAAGCTCGGCCTGGAATCGGTCGACAAGCTGAAGGAAATCGTCCGCGGCCAGATCGAAAGCCAGTACGGCAATGTCACGCGCCAGAAGATCAAGCGTCAGATCCTTGATCAGCTGGACGAGATGTACAAGTTCGAGGCGCCTTCGCGTCTGGTCGATGCCGAGTTCGACAATATCTGGCGCCAGATCAACACCGATCTGCAACAGTCCGGCAAGACCTTCGAAGATGAAGAGACCACGGAAGACGCCGCTCGCGAAGAATACCGCGCCCTGGCTGAACGTCGCGTTCGTCTCGGCCTGGTTCTTTCCGAAATCGGTGAAAAGGCCGCTATCGATGTGACCGAGGAAGAAATGCAGCGCGCGCTTTACGCCCAGTTGCAGCAGTTCCCGGGCCAGGAAAAGCAGATCATCGACTTCTTCCGCAACACGCCCGGCGCTTCTGCCTCGCTGCGCGCTCCGATCTTTGAAGAAAAGGTCATGGACAAGCTGATTTCCGAGGTCAATGTTACGGACAAGACCGTGACCAAGGAAGAACTGCTGGCCGAGGACGAAGACGGCGACGACACCAAGCCTGCCAAGAAGTCGGCCAAGAAGAAGGCTGCCAAGGCTGAAGACGCTTCCGCTGAAGGCGAAGAAGCCGCTCCGAAGAAAAAGGCTGCTGCGAAGAAGAAGGCTGCTGACGAAGGCGACGCTGAATAAGCGATCCTTCTGCGACTTCGGAAATGATAAAACCGCCCTTCGGGGCGGTTTTTTTATGGTGATGACGGTCTTTCTGAAAGGCGGGTGACGCCCGGCAGGACCGGTGCTTCCAGAGAATCAATTGTCTTTGATAGAAGGCTGTTGAAACATCCGAACGGTTGGGAGAGCGGCATGCAGATAGAATTGATCCGCAGTTCCACGCTGCGATTAAAGATGGCCGGGCAAACGCTGCTGATCGACCCTTGGCTGGCGGCGAAGGGGCAGGGACGAAGCTATCGCGGGGGCTTGACCTCGCCACTGGTCGATCTGCCAATCCCGGTCGAGCAGGTGCTTCACGGCATTGATGCGGTGCTGGTTTCGCATCTTCACTCCGATCATTTCGACGATGTTGCCAAACGTCTGTTGCCACACGACATCTCGTTGTTCTGCCACCCGCGTGATGTGGCGGCGATCCGTACCCTGGGCTTTTCGCGGGTGATGGGGCTTGAAAGTGCCACACAGCTTGGCGACGTTCATTTGGAAACGACAGATGGCCAGCATGGGCCGCCTGAGGTGCTGGCGGATATGGGAGACGTCAGCGGCTTCCTGCTGCGGGCTGCCGGTGAGCCGGTGCTTTACTGGGCTGGCGATACCATTCTGTGCGATGCGGTGCGCCAGGTGCTTGTCGATCACCGACCGGATGTGATCGTCGTTCACGCCTGCGGTGCGGAATGGAACGGCTGTGGACCGCTGGTAATGGATGCCGCCATGGTGATGGAGGTCTTGCAGCTGGCGCCGCAGGCCATGGTCATCGCAACCCATCTCGACGCCGTCGACCACGCCACCGTCAGTCGCGCCGATCTCGCCGCCGCTGCTCAACGGCAAGCGCCAGAGGTCAGGGCAAGACTTTATATCCCGCCCGATGGCGCCAGCCTGGTTTTCTAGACTATTCCTGCAAAAGTGCGCAGCGGTTTAGCTCTGGCGAATGCCAGCTTTCTGCCCCTTATTGCGCCTCATTTTTCACGGTTTTTTCGACCTTCAGTTCTCCCATCCGGTTCCAGGCGTCCAGTCCGGCGATCTTGTAGGCTTCGGCCAGCGTTGGGTAATTGAAGGTGTTTTCGACGAAATATTCCACCGTTCCTTTCAGGTTCAGCACGGCCTGGCCGATATGGACCAGTTCGGTTGCGCCTTCGCCAACGATATGGACGCCGAGCAGGCGGCGGGTTTTCAGCGAGAAGATCATTTTCAACATGCCGCTATCGAGGCCCATGATATGGCCGCGTGAGGTCTCGCGGAAATGGGCAATGCCGCATTCATAGGGAATGGCGCGCTGTTTGACCTCTTCCTCGGTTAGCCCACAGGTGGAAATTTCCGGCACAGCGTAAATTCCATAGGGGAAATATTGCGGCGGTTCGCCGGAGGGCGCGCCAACCGCATGGCGGGCGGCAATGCGGCCTTGTTCCATCGATGTGGAGGCCAGACTCGGAAAGCCGACCACGTCTCCAGCCGCATAGATGTTGGGAACATCGGTCTGGAAGGTTTCAGGATTGACCTTCAACCGGCCACGGTTATCAGCCTCCAGCCCGCACGCTGCAAGGTTCAGCGTATCGGTAGCGCCGACGCGGCCTGCGGCAAACAGCACCATTTCGGAATTCAGCACCCGGCCATTCTTCAGCGTCACATGACATTTGCCATCTTCCTTTTCGACCTTTTCCGCCGATTGTCCGAAGATCAGCTTCATGTTGCGGTCACGGAGCTGGTAGGAAAAGTCCTCGACGATTTCCTTGTCGATGAAATCCAGCATGGTGTCGCGCGGCTCTACCACGGTCACCTGGGTATCTAGGGCGCTGAAGATCGTCGCATATTCGATGCCGATAACGCCCGCGCCGATCACCACCATGGAACGAGGCACGTCCTTGATGTGAACGATATCGTCGCTGTCGAGAATGCTGACACCATCGAAGGCGATATGCGCAGGCCGGTGTGGGCGGGTGCCGACTGCCAGCAGGATTGCATTGGCGCTGACCCGTTGCACTTCGCCATCTTCTTTGGTGACTTCAAGCGTATGAGCATCAATGAAGACCGCGTGACCACGCAATTGGTGTACACGGTTGCGGGAAAACTGATGTTCCAGCACATCGACTTCATGGTCGAGTGTGATCAGCAGGCGGCGGCGAAGGTCATCGGCGCTGATTTCCTGCTTAACGCGGTAGGAACGGCCATAAAATCCGCGCTCGCGCCAGCCGGTCAGGTTGAGAGCTGTTTCACGCAGCGTTTTGGAAGGGATGGTGCCGGTATGGACGGAGACCCCGCCGACATGACCGCCGCGCTCGATGACCAGGACCTTCTTGGAAAGCTTGGCGGCCTGAATGGCAGCCCGGCGTCCTGCGGGACCGCTGCCGATTACCACGAGATCATACTGGTACATATCCGTTCTTCCTGTTTGCTACCGGCCTGCCTTGGCCGTTGCCTGGCTTGTCTCTCAACGCAATTTCATATGCCAATGACGACAATGATAGCAGAGCATTCTAACTGTTTGGTTATCCCGCATTGCACTGCACACAAAAAATCCCCTTAAAAAAGTGGGTCTTTGAGGGGTGCCTACTGCACGAGAAACACCCACGAGAGGATCGGGCGGTTCATGCAACGAATCCGGAAATGGTGCTATTGGATTGATATCTTGAGGAGATGACGGTTTTCGTTGCCACTGTGGAAGATTATCCGTGCCCGATTAGTGCAGTGATTGCGCCAGCCGGTCACGACAGCCTATATATTTGATGTTTCTCCCGCCAATATGGATCTTCCGATGTCTCTTGCCACCTTCAATCCGCGTGTCGCCGGGCTTGCGACGCCGCCCATTCCCTCGGTTTTCGGTTGGGGGCGCGCTTATGATGGAGCGGCGGGACCGTTGATCGACCTGTCGCAGGCCGCACCCGGTCATCCGCCACATGCCGATCTGTTGGCCTGGCTGGCACAGGCCGCGGGGTCTGCCGAGGCCTGCGGTTATGGCGCAATCGAGGGGGAACTGGTGCTCCGGCAGGCTTATTGCACGCATCTGGCCGCGCTTTACGGTGCAGGTTTCACGCCGGAGCAGATTCATATTACCGCTGGTGCCAACCAGGCCTTCATCTGTGCTGCCATGGCGCTGGCGGGGGCGGGCGAGCGGATCGCACTGACCGATCCCTTCTATTTCAACCATGATACAACGCTCGCCATGCTGGGCATCGAAACGGTCGCCTTGCCCTGCGACAGCGACAACGGTTTCCTGCCGGATCTAGACCACGCCGAACAGGTGGTGAAAAGCGGCATCAAGGCGCTGGCGCTGGTGACGCCCAACAATCCGACTGGAGCGGTCTATCCGAAGGAACTGCTCGCCGATCTCTACCGGCTCTGCCGCGCTCATGGCGTCTGGCTGATTGTCGATGAAACCTACCGCGATTTTCTCGATCCTGATTTCGGCAGGCCGCATAACCTGTTTTTGCAGCCGGACTGGGCGGAGGGTCTGATCCAGATTTACAGTTTTTCGAAATCCTTCGCCATTCCCGGTCACCGCCTGGCGGCGATTTGCGCTGGTGGACCTGTGGTACAGCAAATAGCCAAGATCATGGATAATTTGCAGATCTGCGCGCCGCGCGCTGCCCAGATCGCGCTTGCCAAGGCGCTACCGGTTCTGGATGGCTGGCGGGCGGAGAATGCCGCCGAGATCGCCCGGCGTACCGTGGCGCTGCGCCAGGCCTTCGACCTTGTGCCGCAATGGCATTTGGCATCGATCGGCGCTTATTTCGCCTTTGCACGCCATCCGTTCGGACAGGCCACATCCACGGAGGTCGCGCAGCAATTGGCGCGGCGAGCGGGCATTCTGGCGGTTCCCGGCGGATTTTTCGGGTCGGGGCAGGAGGGTTATCTACGGCTTGCCTTTGCCAATGTCGATTGCCCGACCATCGCGACATTGCCGGATCGGCTGAGGACATTTACGTTGGCGGGTTGAACCCTGTCTGGAAAAGGTGACGGTTATGGCCTTCGACAATGAAAAGCTTGACGCGCTGCGACGTAAATATGGTGGCGAAAGCGGCGGGGAAGTGTTTGATCCCCGCTTCAAGCGGGTGGCTGAAAAGATCTTTGACAGCAAGGGGACAAGGCTTGCTCCTTATTCCGGCATTCCGACCTTTCTATCTGCGCCCTATCGGCAGGTCGAAGCGGACAATCCGGATTTCGGCGGTCTGGATGTGGGGATTATCGGTGTGCCGATGGACCTTGGCGTCACCAACCGCCCTGGTTCCCGCTTCGGGCCGCGGGCCTTACGCACCATCGAGCGGATCGGGCCATATAATCATGTGCTGGATTGCGCGCCTGTGCATGAGTTGAAGGTGGCGGATGTCGGTGATGTGCCGTTTGCCAGTCGCTATCGGCTGGAACAGAGCCATGTCGATATTGAAAAACGTATCAGTCAGATGGTGGCACAAGGAGTGGCGCCGCTCAGCGTCGGCGGCGATCACTCAATTACGCATCCGATCCTGAAGGCGGTCGGCAAAGATCGTCCGGTCGGGCTTATCCATATTGATGCGCATTGCGACACCAGCGGAATGTTCGATCAGACCAAGTTTCACCATGGCGGTCCATTTCGCAATGCGGTGCTGGACGGCGTATTAGACCCGACGCGCACGGTACAGATCGGCATTCGCGGACCGGCGGAATATCTTTGGGAATTCAGCTATGAAAGCGGCATGACGGTTATTCATGCCGAGGAGATTTCAGCGCTTGGCATTCCAGCCGTGATCGCCAAGGCTTTGCAGGTGGTCGGGGATGGCCCGACCTATCTGTCCTTTGATATCGACAGTCTCGATCCGGCCTTTGCGCCGGGCACCGGCACGCCAGAGATTGGCGGACTGACCACGCGCGAGGTGCTGGAATTGCTGCGCGGTGTGAAAGGCGTCAACCTTGTTGGGGGCGATGTGGTTGAAGTCGCGCCGCAATATGACGCGACGACCAATACTGCGCAGGCGGGCGCCCAGGTGCTGTTCGAAATTCTTAGCCTGATGGTTTACAGTCCGTCGATCGGCAGAAAATAGGCGAGGGTGACCACGTCATCCTCGCCTATTTCATTAAGGCCGCTGTGGCTTGCAAGGGGACTTTGAACCCATGGCGCAGGTTGTCATCGGGTCTACGGATTTGCCGCGATGCTGCTTTGTTGTCTTTTGGGAAGGCAGCTTGTTTTGATGCATGCGCTCGTGGGTGTTGGCTTTCTTCTGTGCAGGTTTGCCAGGCTTCGATTGACAATTGCCCATGCCGCCGTTGACGCATCGGTCGCTGTTCGGTGCCTGGGCAAAGCCCTGGGTGGCAGAGAGGATCAGGGCAGAGGCAAGGGCAAGGCTGGTGAGAAAACGGGTCAATGGATCTTCCTATTCTGTCGCTTACACATAGAGACGCCGGCAGGCGGATGGTCGATGATACGAAGCGCTTACTATAACATAATTGGTAGGCATAACAGCTTATTTTTAAATCTCGAACCGAACGGGTGAATTCGAATCTGGTGAAAATCAGTTCGAAAACAACCAAAAATCGCATTTTTGGGCGGTAAACTCTGGCTGCATAAAGCATGGTTCCTGCCGCCCGCGAGTGTGGGCGGCAGGGTCGTTAAGCTATGTCACGCCTTACTCGGCCGCTTCTGCATACTCGCTCATCGGCGGGCAGGTGCAGACCAGATTGCGGTCGCCGTAGACATTGTCCACGCGGTTGACGGAAGACCAGTATTTGTCCACCCGGAATGCGCCCGGTGGGTAGCAGGCCTGATCGCGGCTGTAAGGACGGTCCCATTCGCCAACCAGATCTTCCACCGTGTGCGGTGCGTTTTTCAACGGGTTGTTGGTCTTGTCCATCCGGCCATCTTCAATGGCGCGGGCTTCCTCGCGGATTGCCAGCATGGCGGTGCAGAAGCGGTCCAGTTCGGCTTTGGTTTCCGATTCCGTTGGCTCGATCATCAGCGTGCCAGCCACCGGCCAGCTCATGGTCGGGGCGTGGAAGCCGCAGTCAATCAGGCGTTTGGCAACGTCATCGACTGTTACGCCAGCGCTGTCGGCCAGCGGGCGGGTGTCGATGATGCACTCGTGCGCCACCCGGCCAGAAGCCGAGGTGTAGAGCACATCATAGGCCCCGTTGAGGCGGGCAGCGATGTAGTTGGCGTTGAGGATGGCAACCTTCGTGGCCTGCGTTAAGCCCTCGCCACCCATCATCAGGCAGTAGGACCAGCTGATGGGCAGAATCGAGGGTGAGCCGTAAGGGGCGGCTGAAACAGCACCGGGGCGACCATCGGTTTCCACATGGCCGGGCAGGTAAGGGGTCAGATGGGCTTTGACGCCAATCGGCCCCATGCCCGGACCACCACCGCCGTGCGGAATGCAGAAGGTTTTGTGCAGGTTGAGGTGGGAAACATCCGAGCCAATATCACCGGGGCGGGAAATGCCGACCATGGCGTTCATATTGGCACCATCGAGATAGACCTGCCCGCCGTGGGCGTGGGTGATCTCGCAGATTTCCCGCACGGTTTCTTCAAACACGCCGTGGGTGGAGGGGTAGGTGATCATGCAGCAAGACAGGTTTGCGGAGTGCTGTTCTGCCTTGGCGCGGAAATCAGTCAGATCCACATCGCCATTGTCCAGCGCCTTTACCGGAACCACCAGCATGCCTGCCATCTGGGCAGATGCCGGGTTGGTGCCATGGGCCGAGGTTGGAATGAGGCAGACGGTGCGGTGCGTATCGCCCTTGGCAAGGTGATAGTTGCGGATGGTCAAAAGACCCGCATATTCGCCCTGCGCGCCGGAGTTTGGCTGCATCGAAATGGCATCATAGCCCGTGACGGCGCAGAGCTTTTCCGAGAGATCGTCGATCATTTCCTTATAACCCAAGGCCTGATCGGTTGGGGCAAAGGGGTGGATGTCGGAAAATTCCGGCCAGGTGATCGGCAGCATTTCGGCTGTAGCGTTCAGCTTCATGGTGCAGGAGCCAAGCGGAATCATCGCCCGGTCCAGCGCCAGATCCCGATCCGACAGGCGGCGGATGTAGCGTGTCATTTCGCTTTCCGCGCGGTTCATGTGGAAGATCGGGTGGGTCAGGTACTGGCTGGTGCGCAGCAGATTTTTCGGCAGGCGATAATCCGGGGTGAAATCCCCCACCGCGAAATTGCCGCCAAAGGCGCGCCAAACCGCTTCCAGCGTGGCAGGGCGGGTGCGCTCATCCAGCGAGATGCCGATTTTTGTCGTGCCGACCTTGCGCAAGTTTACACCCTCGGCCACAGCCGCCCGCAGGATAAGGCCTTGCATGTGGCCAACTTCCAGCGTGATGGTGTCGAAGAAGGTGTCTGGCTCAATGGTGAAGCCAAGCTTTTCCAAGCCCTTGGCCAGCAGCACGGTTTTTTGATGCACCTGCTGGGCAATGGCCTTCAAGCCTTGCGGACCATGGAACACCGCATACATCGAGGCCATCACCGCCAGCAACACCTGCGCGGTGCAGATGTTGGAGGTAGCCTTTTCGCGGCGGATATGCTGCTCGCGAGTCTGGAGCGACAGGCGATAGGCGCGGTTGCCGCGCGAATCCACCGATACGCCGACGAGACGGCCCGGCATGGAGCGCTTGATGGCATCCTTCACCGCCATATAGGCCGCGTGCGGGCCACCATAACCCACGGGCACGCCAAAGCGCTGGCTGGAGCCAATGGCAATATCGGCACCCATTTCACCCGGCGATTTCAGCAGCAGCAGCGCCAGCGGATCAGCGGCCATAGCGGCAATGGCCTGGGCATTGTGCAGGGCGTTGATCAGCGGGGTAAAATCGCTGACATGGCCGTGCGTGCCGGGATATTGAAACAGCGCGCCAAACACTTCGCCGGGGTTGAGATCGGTGAAGGGATTGCCGACCACGACCCCCCAGCCCAAAGGCTCGGCGCGGGTCTGGATCACGGCAATGGTTTGCGGATGGCAATTGGCATCGACAAAGAAGGCCTTGGCCTTGGATTTTGCCACGCGCTCCGCCATGGCCATGGCTTCAGCCGCCGCCGTTGCCTCATCCAGCAGCGAGGCGTTGGCCACGTCCAGCCCGGTCAGATCGCAGATCATGGTCTGGAAGTTGAGCAGCGCTTCCAAACGGCCTTGCGAAATTTCCGGCTGGTAAGGCGTATAGGCGGTGTACCACGCCGGGTTTTCCAGAATGTTGCGCTGGATCACGGGCGGCGTGATGGTGCCATAATAGCCCTGACCGATCAGTGAGGTTAAAGCCTTGTTCTTGTTGGCAGTTTCGCGCAGCTTGTCCAGCGCTTCGCGCTCGCTCATCGCCTTGCCCCACACCAGCGGTGCGGATTGGCGAATAGAAGCGGGAACGGTGGCAGCAATCAGCCCATCAAGGCTGTTATAGCCCACGACCTTCAGCATCTCGTCCATTTCAGCCGGAGAGGGGCCGATGTGGCGGCGATTGGCAAAATCGTAGGGCTGGTAATCGGTAAATTGGAATTCTGTGGGCGTGGTCATGCGATCAACTCGTTGTAAGCGGCTTCGTTCAGGAGGCCTTCGGCATCAGCAGGATTGGCAAGCTTCAGCTTGAAGAACCAGCCAGCGCCGCGCGGATCGGAATTGACCAGCGATGGATCATCAACAATTGCCTGATTGATCTCGGTGACTTCGCCATCCAGCGGACAATAAACATCGGAAGCTGCCTTGACGCTTTCAACCGTCGCAGCCTGTCCGTCTTTTGCAAACGTGCTTCCCACTTCTGGCAATTCTACAAACACCAGATCGCCAAGCTGTTCGGCAGCGTGGGCGGTAATGCCAACCGTGGCGATATCGCCTTCAATTTGCAGCCATTCATGTTCAGAGGTGAATTTCAACATGGGTCTCTCCGGAGATTTAGCGTTTGTAGGTGGGTGAAATGAAAGGCAGGGTGGCAACAGTTACAGGCAGATATTTGCCGCGCACTTCTGCAAAAAGCTGGGTGCCAACGCTGGCTTGGTCTGCGCGCACATAGCCCATGGCAACAGGCCCTTCGACCGTGGGGCCAAAGCCGCCGGAAGTCACTTCGCCAACCTCAACCCTGCCCTCTGCATCGGCAAACAGCTTGGAATGGCCACGCACAGGGGCTTTGCCTTCGGGCTTCAGGCCAACGCGGCGGCGGGCAGGGCCGTTTGCCAATTCCGCCAGAATGCGCTCTGATCCCGGAAACCCACCTTCGCGGTCGCCGCCAGCACGGCGGGCCTTTTGAATGCCCCATTCAATCGCGCCTTCCACCGGGCTTGTGGTGGTATCAATGTCGTTGCCGTAGAGGCAAAGGCCAGCTTCCAGCCGCAAGGAGTCGCGAGCACCAAGGCCAATCGGCTGACAATCCGGATGATCCAGCAGCACTTTGGCAAGCGCTTCGGCTTTATCGGCAGCCACGGAGATTTCAAAACCGTCTTCACCCGAATAGCCGGAGCGGGAAACGATACAGAGCGTATCCAAAAGCGGAATTTCGCGCACATCCATGAATTTCATGCCGGATACACCAGCCCAAAACTCGCCCAACACCGCCTCGGCACGGGGGCCTTGCAGCGCCAGCAGGGCGCGGTCTTCCAGAACCTCAATGGTGCAGGCATCCGCAAGATGCGCCCGCATATGGGCAATATCGGCATCTTTACAGGCCGCATTGACCACCACAAACAGATGATCGCCGCGATTGGTGATCATCAGATCATCCAGAATGCCACCGTCTGCATTGGTGAAAAAGCCATAGCGCTGGCGGCCTTCTTTGAGGGCCAGAATATCCACCGGAACCAGCGTTTCCAGCGCAAGCGCCGCATCTTCCACCTTGCCGGATTTTGGCTTGAGCAGAACTTGGCCCATATGGGACACATCAAACAGCCCGGCGCTGGCGCGGGTGTGCAGATGTTCTTTCAAGACACCGGCGGGATATTGCACTGGCATGTCATAGCCAGCAAAACCCACCATGCGGGCACCAAGCGACAGGTGAAGATCATAAAGGGGGGTGCGTTTAAGGGCGAGATGGTCGTCCAAGAGGCGTCTCCACTGTCATGCGCGCGGCGCATAGGCTCAAATTCAGACACGGTTGTGCCGGTTCATGAGCCCCCTCTGTCCGGTTGCCTGAGATTGTTATCCCTTCGGCGCGGCTTGTTTATTCGTCAACAAGCCTCTCTCCAGAGTGCAGTTAACACCTTGTGGTCCGTTTGCCTGAGAGTTTCCGGGGCGGTTGCTCCTTCGGCACCGGATTAAACCGGATTCTCCCGACAAGGTGATGGCGCAATTATCCGGAGTGGAGGGCTCTTGGCAAGTGCCATCGGTCGTTCTCAGCCAAATTATTGTCGCAGCGCAGTGCTGTTTGATCCAGGGCAAATGGGCGTTCAATGACAGTGATAAAGCAATGTTATTATACAGCCTGCGGAAAGGGCGCCGGGCGCGGAGACCTCTTGCTTTCCCCCGTCAATTCGCTCAGGTTCCAGGAAACTTGCTTTTCGGCGCAACGGAAATTACCGCCGGGGACTCGGGAGAGAGGAAGACAATAATGACCAAGACATTTTTAGCTTCAGCCATTGTCATCATGCTTGCCGCCAGCGGGGTTGCGGCAGAAGAAATGGATCATACCGCCATGGCGGCAAAGGGCGATATGGCCGCACCAGCGCAGGCTATTACCGCGACGCTCGGGTCCCTTAAAATCAGCGATGGCTACTTAAAGGCGATGATCCCTGGCCAGCCGGTTGGCGGTGGTTTCGTGACGATCAACAATACCGGCTCGGTGGAAGACAAGCTGATCGCAATCTCATCCCCGCGTGCCATGCGGGTGGAATTGCATGAAATGGTCATGCAAGGCACGATCATGAAAATGCGAAAAATACCAGATGGTTTTGCCATTGCCCCAGGTGCCACATTGAAAATGGAGCCGGGCGGTTACCATCTGATGTTCATGGGTGTGCAAATGCCCTTCAAGGCGGACCAGACTGTACCGGTGACGCTAACCTTCGAAAAGGCTGGCAAGCTCGAACTGGCGATGCCCGTTGCGACCATACGCGGCAGGTAAAACACCGCGCCACTGGACGCGGCGCGGTGCCTGTTCATTTCGAAAATGGTTCGACTTCATTCCTCATTCGAGGTCAGCCTTTTGGCGTTTCTGGAAAGCTGGCATCAACCGGTTCCGGCATCGACATTTGGCCCATCTTGTTCCCCCGGCAGGGTTCCGCTGCCGGGCGTTTTTTCCCGGTCGATCAAATGTTCCTTGGAATGCGGCCCGGCTGGAAGATTATCAGCCGCTTGGCCGGTGTTGCCAGAC
Organism: Agrobacterium vitis; assembly: GCF_037039395.1. Taxonomy (NCBI): domain Bacteria; kingdom Pseudomonadati; phylum Pseudomonadota; class Alphaproteobacteria; order Hyphomicrobiales; family Rhizobiaceae; genus Gillisella; species Gillisella vitis. The sequence continues at coordinate 3,556,834 of NZ_CP146242.1, forward strand.
TTCGTTCCGGCAGGAATAGGTTTTTCCGTATGTTCGACAGCGTTACGGGCTTTATCGTCCTTATGCATCGCGAACCTCCTTTATGCAGCATCATCCCTTTGACCAGATCGGTTGAGGGCATCATGTGCCAGGTCTATACGCTGCATTCTGTAATTCATGCGCACTCGCGCCCAACAGCATGCAGCGTCGATGACAAACGCGGACTGTCTGATGTTGTTCCGGTAGCGGTGGATCGAGCAATTGTAACGCGGGGTTCTGGATTACGCTTTCAGGCTTGATTACGCCTTGAGACCGGCATCCTCGGATTCCTGATAGGCCTGTTTAGTTTCTTCCAGGCTGGCGCGGGGGTGCTTGTTTTCACCCGCCTTCATGAAGTGCAAGCCGATGGCCGAGCTGTCCCGCAGGGTTTCGATGGCCGTGCGGTTGATGCCTTGCGTCTTGGCGATTTCCTTCTTGACGCTGATCTGCCGGCTGATCTGTTCGACATAGGTTGAACGACCCGGCTTTTGCACCGGCTTCAACGTATCCGAAATATAGCCGGCCGTCGTGGCCGAAACTGACAAGACCTGAACCATGGCACTCACATGATCTGTTTACCTGTTGCCATTTGATCATGACAAACTCTATCGTCGCTTAAATGAATGAATCACATTTTAAAGACTTGCCGGATTTCAGCGCCTTGTGTTGAAGAAATATCTCGGAAAAGCTTTGGGTTGCGTTGATTTTCTGCGCCGGTCCTGCTCCGGCGTCCAAAGAGACGCAAGAACCAGCGGGGGCGCAGAAAACCATGAAGGATGTGATATATGTCGCCCTTGGCGGCGCGGTCGGGTCGGTGTTGCGATATTGGGTCGGCATCATCACCTTCCGGCTGTTCGGCCCTTTCCTGCCGTGGGGTACGTTTTCGGTCAATCTTATCGGGTCTTTCTGCATTGGTTTGTTTGCTGAAATGATTGCGCGCAAGTTCGATGCATCAGCCGATCTGCGGGTGCTGCTGATCACTGGTCTGCTCGGCGGCTTCACCACGTTTTCGGCTTTCATGCTGGATACGGTCACCCTGGCGGAACGCGGCGACCTTTTGTGGCCAGCCTTTTATGTGGCAGCCAGTATCGGCTTTGGGATCGGCGCGGTGTTTGCAGGACTTGCCGTTGGCCGCTGGCTTTTCTGATGGCTATTCTGATTCAGGCGTTTTTTCACAATCGCGGTTTCACACGGGCGCAGAAATGGGGTAAAGCCAGCCCATAATAGAATTGACAGGGTTTGGCGCGCGCGCGCCCAAGGGAACGAAAGACGTCCTTATGGCAGGCATAGAACATATTACCGTCGGTCCAGACGAGGCAGGCATGCGCCTCGACCGCTGGTTCAAGATCCACTATCCGGGCCTCGGCTTCGGCCCCTTGCAAAAGTTGATGCGCTCCGGCCAGGTCCGTGTCGATGGCGGCCGGGTGAAAACCGATGCTCGCGTCCAGCCCGGCCAGGTGGTGCGTGTGCCGCCGATGGATGTCGATGCCAAGACCCCGAAATCCGGGCCGATTGCCTCCCATGATCTGAAACACGCTGGCGACGGCGAATTGCTGGCGCGCATGCTGCTGCATGAGGATGAAAAAGTCTTCGTGCTGAATAAGCCTGCCGGTCTGGCCGTGCAGGGCGGCTCCGGCCTCAATCGCCATATCGACCAGATGCTCGAAGCCTGGACCAGCAAGAAGGGCGAAAAGCCGCGTCTCGTGCATCGCCTCGACCGCGATACGTCCGGCGTGCTCGTAGTGGCCCGTACCCGTGGCGCCGCCCAGAAACTGACGGCAGCGTTTCGTGAACGCGACACCAAGAAGACCTATTGGGCGCTGGTCAAGGGCGTGCCGCGCAAGCATGACGACAAGATCTCCACCTGGGTGGTCAAAGAACAGACCGAAGACGGCGACCGCATGCGCATCGCCCGCCACGGCGAAGACGGTGCCGATCACGCCGTTTCCTATTACCGTGTGCTGGAAACCGCGGCGCAAAGCCTCGCCTGGTTGGAAATGGAACCTTATACAGGCCGTACCCATCAGTTGCGCCTCCACGCCCTGCATATCGGCCATCCGATCATCGGCGATCCGAAATATTATATCGACGATCCCAACTGGGACTTTCCTGGTGGCGTCCAGAAGCGGCTTCATCTGCATGCCCGCCATATCGATATTCCCCATCCCGATGGCGGACGCCTGCGCATCACCGCGCCCTTGCCACCGCATATGGTTCAGACCTGGAATCTTCTCGGCCTCGACATGGAAAATGGCGGTGACTTTGCATGAAACTGGTCCTGTTCGATTGCGACGGCACCTTGATCGACAGCGCTGGGACCATTCACGAGAGCATGCGCCGCACGTTCCTGGCTTTCGGCAAGCCGGAGCCAACGCTGGCTGCGACCAAAAGCATCATGGGCCTGACGCTGGACATCGCCATTGCCCGCATCGACGGCAAGCAGCATGTGGATGACGAAGCGGTCGCCATGCGGGACTATTACAAATCGCTGTTTACCGAGGTGCGGCAGGCACCAGGCTATAGCGAACCGCTGTTTGACGGTATTCGCGCAGTCATCGAGCGGCTGGCTGCGGAAGACGAGATCCTGATTGGTGCTGTGACCGGGAAATCCCGGCGCGGCTTGAACTATGTTCTCGACGCCCATGGCTTTCAGTCCTATTTCACCGTATCGCGGACGGCTGATGATTGTCCGTCCAAACCACATCCGGCCATGGTGACGGAGTGCTGCGACGAAACCGGCATGGATTTGAAAGACACCGTGGTGATCGGCGACGCGATCTACGATATGCAAATGGCCAGAAGCGCCGGTGTCAAGGCGATCGGCGTCAGTTGGGGTAGCGCCAGCACCGATCAGTTGAAGGCCAGCGGTGCGCATTTCGTCGTACACCAGGCAGACGAGCTGCTGACCCATCTTTTGTGAGTGACCCATCATGCGTGATATTTTCGAGGGCCTGACGCCCGAGTTGAGTGATCCTGATCCGGTGCGCCGGGCGCAGATCCAGATGAAGAAGCCCTTGCCGAAGCGCTTCTATAAAGACGTGACCATTGCAGCTGGGCAGGACGGTCATGCGGTGCTTCTGGATGGCAAAACCGTCAAGACGCCGGCCCGCAACGCCCTCGTGCTGCCGACAGAGCCTTTGGCTGCGTTGGTTGCGAGCGAATGGCATGCGCAGGCCGAGGTGATTGACCCCGCGACGATGCCAGTGACCCGGCTGGTCAATACAGCGCTTGATGCCGTCAGCGTCAATATACAAGAGGTCCTGGACGATATTGTCGGGTTCTGCGGCAATGACATGCTGTGCTACCGAGCCGATGCGCCTCAGGAGCTGGTTGAGCGCCAGAGCGCAAAATGGGACCCGGTTTTGGACTGGCTTGCCGATACGCATGGCGCACGGGTTCTGCAGACCAGCGGCATCATCTATCAACCCCAGCCATCAGAGGCAACCGAGGCTTTCGGGCGGGCTTTGCAGCGCTATCGCGATGGTGTTGCGCTCACCAGCCTGCACGTGATGACGACGCTGACAGGGTCCGCCATTCTGGCGCTGGCGCTGGCCGATGGCCATCTGAGCCTGTTCGACGCCTGGGACCTCGCGCATCTGGATGAAAACTGGACGGATGAGCACTGGGGCAGCGATATGGAAGCAGAAGCGCGGCGCGCGGCGCGGTTTGTCGATATGCAGTCCGCCTATGATGTGCTGAGGGCTGCGCGCGCTTGAGCCGCGGGAGTTCTGTCAGCTCGCCTTTCGGGATTTCACTGGCGGTGTGACCATCTTCACCGATGATTCCGCCAGGCCATGGTGGCCTTCCATGTCGACGATCAGGTGCCAATGGGCTTGCTCGGGAACGACGATTTTGACCGGGGCCTTCTTGGCGACGCCACCGGCATATTTGTAATCCAGCCCTTCCTTGAAGCGCTGGAAATTGGTGGCGGTCATCAGTCGGACATTGTTGATGGCATTCAGCTGGACTTCCAGAATGGTGCCCGCCCGCAATTCCTTCAGATCGTAATGTGTGAACCGAAAGCTCGGTTTGGTCATGATGGGCCTCCTCCCGCATGAGGCATGATTGGGGTTGTCGCGGCCAATGCGCGAGGCGTGGCTGCATGTCGCCACAACGATTTCAAATCGTATAATCGATCCGATAATCTCGAAAGATCCGTGGCTTTTAAGTTCTGCTAAAATAAAACAGGATCATTAAGGAAAAGTAAGGTGAATAATTGGGAACTTATCGGTTCGCCACTCGTTCGTCACTGGGGCTGATGTGAGGGTTTTGAACCCCCCTATCGAAGCCGGATCGTCGGCCCCCAACCTCTGGTTACCCCGCCCTGGCTATGCCGGGCGGGGTTTTTCGTGGCGATTCAGGTGAATTCCTGAAGGTTTGACGCCGTCACGCGCCGCTCACACCGCTTCTCTGTCGATATGGGAGGTTTTTTGTGTATCCGGCATCACGGCATAGACGATCAGCGAGACCGCAATACATCCCGACACATACCAGTAGAACCAGCTTTCATGGCCTGCCTGCTTGAACCATAATGCGACATATTCGGCTGTGCCACCGAAGATCGATACGGTGAGTGCATAGGGCAGACCGACGCCCAGCGCCCGAACCCCGGTTGGAAACAGTTCCGCCTTCACCACCGCGTTGATGGCGGTGTAGCCGGAGACGATGACCAGCGCGGCGATGATGATGAAAAAGGCTTCCAGCGCATTGGAGGCGGTGCTCAGCGTGGTCAGCAGCGGCACGGTGCAGAGCGTGCCGAGCACGCCGAAGGCGATCAAGATTGGTCTGCGGCCGATCTTGTCCGACAGCAATCCGACGAGGGGTTGAAGGCACATATAGAAAAACAGTGCGCCTGCCGACACCAATGTCGAATCGTCCTTGCTGAGATGCACGGTGTTAACGAGGAATTTCTGCATATAGGTCGTATAGGTGTAGAAGGCGACGGTGCCGCCCAGGGTCAGCCCAATCACCGTGAAGACCTGCCGTGGATATTTCATCAGTTCGCGCAGTGGATTGGTCCGCACTTTTTCCGACGCCCGCTGGAACTGCTCGGTTTCGGCCATGTTGCGACGTAAAAACAGCGCAATAATCGCCAGCGCGCCGCCGATGACGAAGGGAATGCGCCAGCCCCAGGCCTCCAGCTCTTCGCCGGTCAGCAGCAGCTTTTGCAGCAACAACAGGACCAGAATGGCGCAAAGCTGCCCGCTGATCAGCGTCACATATTGGAAGCTGGAATAGAAGCCACGCCGCTCTTTGGTCGCCATTTCGGAAAGATAGGTGGCGCTGGTGCCATATTCTCCGCCAAGGCTGAGGCCCTGCAACATGCGGGCCAGCATCAGGATGGCGGGTGCGGCATAACCGATCGTCGCAAAGCCCGGCGTTACCGCAATCATCAGCGACCCGAAACACATCAGCAGGACTGAAAGCATCAGCGCGGATTTACGCCCCTTGCTATCGGCATAGACTCCAAAAAACCAACCGCCGACAGGCCGCATGATGAAGCCGACGGCAAAGATACCGGCACTGTTGAGCAATTGCGCAGTCGGATCGCTATTTGGGAAAAAAGCGGGTGCGAAATATAGGGAAAAGGCGGAATAGACGTAAAAATCGTAATATTCGACCATATTGCCGATGGAGCCGCTGAAAATCGAGCGCAGGCGGCGCGCCATATCACCGCTATTTTCGCTCGTCGGTGGTATGCTCTGTCTCTCTGCCATGTTGCCTCCTCACCTTTGCCAATTCTGTTTTCTATAGCAGGCGGCATGATTCGGGATTCATTTGACATGCTATAGGCTTTTGTTTTCGCATGTGTTTTTCCCAAAACCGCTGCACAGTCTCAGGAGACATGCTTTAACAGGCAAAACCGTTGCACGGCTGGCTGGCATCTCGCAAGACGGGAATTCTTTAAAATTGCCGTTGTCATCGCGTTGCGGTTCTGCGCTGGAATTGCAGTTTCAGCTCTTCCTTTAATCGGTTCCGGTTTGAGGAATTATGCAGTACAGCGTCTTTGGCCCGCGCTCTTTGCCCGTGCTCTTGGGGGCGTTGCCGTGCAGGCACGGCATAATATGCGAACCGAATGGGGTTCTCGACGTTATGCCTCGTCAAGGCTTGCCGCGCTGCCGGTACATGACTGTTTCTGCTTTCATCCGTCACGGATAAGGCCTCTGTGACGGAGAAAACCATGCTGATTATCCTGCTGCTCAAGGGCGTGTTGCTCGGCATTGCCGTGGCTGCACCCATTGGGCCAATCGGCACGCTCTGCATCAACCGCACCATGGAGCGCGGTTTCTGGCACGGGGTCTCTGCCGGGCTTGGAGCTGCCATCGGCGACATGGTGTTCGCCATTGCTGCCGCAGCGGGCTTTGCGGCCATGCAGGATCTGCTGGCTGAAATATCGCTGCCGCTGAAATTGGTCGGCGGCACGCTTATCCTGCTGATCGGTATCCGCATGCTTGAAGCCAGGCCACCACGACCGGCAGCACAGATCAAGGCGAGCGATTTTATCCGTACCACCATTTCCACCTTCGGACTGACCATTACCAATCCTGCAACGATTTTCGGTTTCGCAGCGCTATTTGCAGGTGCGGGCCTCGCCGATACCGGAGATGTCAGCCCATTCTTTCTGGTGGCAGGGGTATTTCTCGGGTCGCTGATCTGGTGGTTTGCGCTGTGCGGCGCCGTCGTCTGGCTGAAAAGCCGATTGCCGGACCATTTCACGATCTGGGTGCAACGCGGCTCCGCCGTGCTGCTGATCGGCTTCGGCCTGATTTCGCTCGGCCTTGCCGCCCGGCAATATTGGGGTGGGTGAGGGCGAGCATTTCCAGGAAAAGTGTGTAGCGGTTTTCCGTTCGGACATGCTATGGGCATTTCCAGGAAAAGTGGAACCCGGTTTCCCTCCGGAATGCTTTAGTCGCGTTTGACGCTCATCAGCATGTCCCACATATCGGCGCCGGTCTCGAACACTTTCGCATTGGCGGCAAACCCGTTTGCGGCACCGATCATGTCGGTTATCTCACGCAAAGGATCGACATTCGACGCGTCCTGCGTCACGGGCGCGTCCGTGGAGCGGGTTGTGGTTGCCGCAACACCTGAGCTACTGGCTGAAAGATTGGTGTTCAGCCGCTGATATCCGGGCGTATCGGCATTGGCGATATTGCTGGCAACATTGCTCAGCCGTTTCTGCTGGGCCAGCATGCCTGATGTCGCCGTGTTCAAAATACCGGAAATGCTCATCTCATCCGTCCTTGCAGCGTGAATGACAAGGTGTAGCGGACGCGGTTTACCGAAGGCTGAACGGGCAGGCTTAACGGAAGGATATCGGCTGTCTCAAGCTGATACGTTTGTGATCTTAAGACAGCATCAAGCTCAGATCAGCCGCAGGCCTTTCAGGCTGGCATGGCCCTGTTTTCCGATGATGACATGGTCATGCACGGTGATGCCGAGTGGTTTGGCCGTGTCGATAATGGTCTTGGTCATCTCAATATCGGCGCGGGATGGGGTCGGATCACCACTTGGATGGTTGTGCACAAGGATGATGGCGGTCGCGGATAATTCGAGTGCGCGTTTGACCACTTCGCGCGGATAGACGGGCGTGTGGTCAACCGTGCCTCGGCCCTGCACTTCATCAGCGATCAGCGTATTGCGCTTGTCGAGAAACAGGATGCGGAACTGTTCGGTGGTTTCATAGGCCATGGCGGCGTGACAATAGTCGATCACGCTCGACCAGGAGGACAGGATCTGCTTGCCCTTCAACTCGCTTTTCAGCATTCGTTGCGCCGCCGATGAAATCAGCTTCAGATCGAGCGCCACGGCCTCGCCGACACCCTTCACTTCCTGGAGCAGGCTATGTTTTGCGCCAAATACCCCCGCAAGGCTGCCAAACCGGTCCAGCAGAGCCTTGGCAATCGGCTTGGTGTCACGCCGTGGGATCAGCCTGAAGAGCAGTAGTTCGAGCACTTCGTAATCGGCCAGCGCCTCATCACCCTTTTCCTTGAACCGCAGGCGCAATCGCTCCCGGTGGCCATGGTAATGTTCTGGCTGCTTGGCGCTGGTGTCCGGCGCCTTTTTCATCGCCTTCGGCTTTTGGACCTGTTCGGCGAAAAAGCCGCGCTCGTCCTCTTCGTAATCGAAGCGCTCGTCCTGTTCCGGCAGGAAGGACGGGGAGGCGGTTTCGTCGGCGTTAAAGCGCGGAGGCTTGTTCATTGCTCAGCCTTGCAAGGGAGGCAGGCCCGGACGGTCCAGCCCGGCAGGCGACAGTGTGAATATTTCGCAGCCGGACGAAGTAACGCCGACCGTATGTTCATACTGCGCCGTCAACGACCGGTCGCGGGTCACCGCTGTCCAGCCATCGGCCAGCACCTTCACATGCGGCTTGCCGAGATTGATCATTGGCTCGATGGTGAAGATCATGCCCTCACGCATTTCCGGGCCTTCGTCGGGGCGACCGTAATGCAGGATATTCGGGCTGTCGTGAAACAATTGTCCAACCCCGTGGCCGCAAAAATCCCGTACCACGGAACAGCGCTGCGCCTCGGCAAAGCTTTGGATGGCCGCACCGATCGCGCCGGTGCGCGCTCCCGGCCTGACGGCCTCTATGCCCCGCATCAGGCATTCATGGGTGACTTCGAGCAGACGTTCGGCAGCGCGCTTGATTTCGCCGACCGGATACATCCGGCTGGAATCGCCGTGCCAGCCATCCACCACATAGGTAACATCGATATTGACGATATCGCCTTCGCGCAAAGGTTTATCATCGGGAATACCATGGCAGACGACATGGTTGATCGAGGTGCAGACTGAATGCCGGTAGCCACGATAATTCAGGGTTGCAGGCAGAACGCCGTTATCCATGCCAAAATCGAAGACAAACCTGTCGATTTCATTGGTGGTAACGCCGGGCTTCACCATCGGGGCGAGTGCATCCAGGCAGCGGGCTGTGACCTGGCAGGCCTTGCGCATCGCTTCGAAAGCATCCGCGCCATAAAGACGGATCGCACCGGTGTTTTTGAGCGGCGCGGTTGCCGCGTCGATGTAATTTACCATTCCACTATCATCCCGCAATCAATTTCAGTTTTTTACATACCGCAGGCAAAGGTTGTTCGTCCATCACGATCCGCAGGGTGCGATCAATTCTTAACCGCTTCCGGTCTGCTATACCCAGGTCATCTTCAATTGCTGTCAGTCGTCAGTTTCAGGAAAGCACGCGCCGCGCCACTAATGCGCCTCTCACGGTGGCGAAGGGCGGTGAAGTGACGAGCCGGAAGCGGGATCGGAGCAATCTGCAATGCGCCGCTTGCGACAAGCGCCTGCACTGCCGACCGGGACAGCGCGCTGGCGCAGCCGCCCGCCCCAATCGCCGATAGCACCGCCTCATTGGATGGAAAGGTCAAGGCCACGGTCAGCGACGCCGGTTCTATGTCCATCGCCTTCAATGCCTGCTCGAAATAGGCGCGCGTACCCGAACCCTGTTCCCGCAAGATCCAGGGCGTGGCCAGAATCGCCGCTGGTAGATCCGCCGCGGGATCAGCCAGCGGATGGCCGCAGGGGACGACGATGACCATTTCGTCTTCTGCGACCAACAGATGCGTCAATATGTCAGAGGGTATTTCGGCCTCGACAAAGCCCAGTTCCGCGCTGCCCGTCTCGACGGCGTTAGCGACCGAGGCGGAATTGCCGATGGTCAGCGCCAGTTCAATATCCGGATAGAGGCCATGAAACTGCATCATTTTGCGTGGCAGCCAATGGCTGGCCACTGTCTGGCTGGCATGGATGGTCAGCTTGCCCCGGCTTAACCCACCCAGTTCGGCCAGCACCAATGCAGCATGGTTTGCGGCATCAAGCGTTGCGCGGGCCTCGTCGATAAAGATCCGGCCTGCCTGGGTAAGCTCGATCCCCCGTCCAACCCGGTTGAATAGCAGGACATCGTGATTGATCTCCAAGGCGCGGATGGCAGCGCTGACGGCAGATGGCGTCAGCCCGATTGCCTCTGCCGCCCGGGTGACATGCTGACGCTCGGCAACGGCAAGGAAAATGGTCAATTGTTCAAGCGTCATGGCGATCTCAATTGTGAAATTATTTTGCATGAACTGTAGCCAATTATACGTTGGAATAAAATGAATTCCCCATGCAAAACAGGTCAACCGATGGAAAGGTCTGAAAATGCGCCTGTTTCGCCCTGTTATCTCGCTCGCGCCAGGGATTGCCCTGTCCAGTGCTGTCGCTTTGGGAGGCTATGCTCTCGCCTTTACGATTCAGCGTGTCACAGGGCGGATGCCTGTGGATGCCCTGGTCTGGTGCATTTTGCTGGGCACCCTGGTCAAAAGTCTGTTTGTCCTGCCACCGGTCGTGAACAAAGGCATTCACGTCTGCGCGAAAACCGTGCTGGAACTTGCCATCGTCCTTTTGGGTGCGTCGGTCAGCATTGATCAGATCGCCGGAAGCGGGTTCACCCTGATCGCTTTTGTGATTGCCGTGCTCTGTTGCGGCCTGGTCAGCAGCTATGTGATCGGGCGCGTCATCGGATTGCCGCATCCGCTGGCGTTGCTGGTTGCCTGCGGCAATTCCATTTGCGGAAATTCGGCGATTATGGCAGCAGCCCCGGTGATTGGTGCCGATGCCGACGAGGTTGCTTCGTCCATTGCCTTTACGGCGGTGCTTGGCATTCTCGTGGTGCTTCTGCTGCCGTTGGTGGCTTTTCAAGCCGGGTTGGACCCACGCCATTATGGCATTCTGGCGGGCATGACGGTCTATGCCGTTCCCCAAGTGCTTGCGGCCACAGCGTCCTTCGGGCTGGTCAGCCTGCAAATTGGCACGCTGGTCAAACTGATCCGGGTGATGATGCTGGGGCCTGTTCTGCTGGGACTGGGCCTGCTGGGATTGGAGATGAGTGCCAGAGGTATGGAAATGGGAGCGGGGCGCGCAAACGAGCGCCAGTTCTCCTTTGCCCATCTGGCGCCCTGGTTCATCATCGGCTTTCTCGCATTGATGTTGGCGAGATCCCTGGATGTCCTGCCGCATGTCCTGCTGGAGCCGTCGCAGCATCTTTCCGGATTTCTCACCACCCTGTCCATGGCGGCGCTTGGTCTCCAGGTTGATCTTCGCAGCCTGCTTGCGTCCGGGGGCAGGGTGCTGGCGGCGGGCAGCCTCTCGATCCTGGCTCTGGGGGCGATTGCGCTGATGGCCATTCATTTCATGGTGTAGCCAAATCATGATGCCGTCAAACCGTCAGGCGCACGGGAACGCCGCACGCCGGAATGATCCCGCTAGGTGTGATCGCGCATTTCACCGCATAGGCTTCGACGCCCTGGCTTATGGCGGCGGTAAAGGCCAAACCATAGGCGGGATCGAGATCGGCGCAGATTGCCAGGGCATCGCAATCTTGCCGCTGGATCACATAGAGCATGGCCGCCCGCTTGCCTGCCGCCACCAGCTTGGCCATTTCGATTAAATGTTTCGCGCCTCTCGTGGTAACGCTATCTGGAAATTCCGCCAATCCGGTGTCCCTGATAAAATGAACGTTCTTCACTTCGACATAGCAATCCGCTTTGCCAGGACACAACAATAGCAGGTCGATCCTGGAGTTCTCGCCGTAGCGCTGCTCGGTGCGGATCTGCGGATACTGTAAGAGATCGCTAACCAGACCGGCGCGGATCGCCTCGTGAGCCAAACGGTTGGGAAGGCTGGTATTGACGCCGACCAATGTGCCATCGGTTTCGATCAGCTCAAACCCATAGCGATATTTCCGGCCCGGCCTGTCGCTTTGCGACAGATAAATACGCGAGCCGGGCGCTGTCAGCCCGCGCATTGAGCCGGTATTGGCGCAAAAACCGGTGATTTCACTGCCGTCTTCCAACACCGCGTCGAAGAGAAAACGTTTGTAGCGTCGCACAAGCGTTGCTACGACCAATGGCGGATCGAAAATCATGGTGTTTCTATCGTCCGGCCAATCTTAGAACTCTCTCCAGCACGTAAGAGCCCGGCGCATCCCCTATGGCATTCAGCGCCGTGCCGCCCGGTTTGCGGGCCGCGACGCGGCGTTTGTCCAATCCTTCGATCCATTTCTGCCAATGCGGCCACCAGGAACCGGCAGTTTCCTCGGCTCCTGCCACCCAATCCTCGAATGTGCCCTCCGGCTTGCCATTGGTCCAGAATTGGTATTTGCGCTTATCGGGCGGATTGACCACACCGGCGATATGGCCCGATCCGCTCATCACATAGGTGACGGGACCGCCAAAGCAGGCCGATCCGACAAACACCGATTTTGCCGGGGCAATATGGTCTTCCTTGGTGGCGAGATTGTAGATCGGGATTTTCACGTCCTTCAGCGACAGGGTCTTGCCATCCAGTTGCATCTTGCCGCGCGCCAGATTGTTTTCCAGGTAGCAATTGCGCAGGTAGAAGGAGTGATTAGCCGCCGCCATTCGGGTTGAATCGGCATTCCAGTACAAAAGATCGAAGGCGGTCGGGTCCTGGCCCTTCAGGTAATTGTTGACGAAATAGGGCCAGATCAGTTCGGATGAGCGCAGCATGTTGAAGGCCGAGGCCATTTTCGAGCCGTCCAGATAGCCCTTCTGCCGCATCTTCTCCTCCAGCCCGCTCACCTGTTCCTCATCCACGAAGACTTTGAGGTCGCCTGCATGGGTGAAATCCACCTGGGTGGTGAACAATGTGGCGCTGGCAATACGGCTATTGCCTTCCTTGGCATGCAGCGCCATGGCGGCTGAGAGCAGAGTGCCGCCAACGCAATAGCCGATGGCATTGACCTTCTTTTCGCCAGTGGCTTTCTCGACGGTGTCGAGGGCAAAATCCACGCCTTCGCGAATATAGGACAGCCAGTCCTTGTTCGCATGGCGTTGATCGGGATTGACCCAGGAAATCACGAAGACCGTGTGGCCCTGGTCGACGCAATATTTGATGAAGCTCTTTTCCGGGTTGAGATCCAGAATATAGAATTTGTTGATCCAGGGCGGGCAGATCAGCAGGGGTCGCTTCAGCACCTTGTCAGTGGCGGGTTCGTATTGAATGACCTCGCAGACATCGCTCTGGGCGACGACCTTGCCCGGCGTCAGCGCCATATTGGTGCCCAGCGCGAATTTGCTGGTGTCGGTCTGACGCATCCGCAATTCGCCCTGACCGGCGGCCATGTCTTCGGCAAACATTTTCATGCCCTTGACCAGATTGGCGCCGCTGGTGGCGACCGTCTCGCGGTAAAGCTGCGGGTTGGTCATGACGAAATTGACCGGCGACAGCGCCGCCGTCATCTGCCGGACGTAGAACAGCGCCTTATGGCGCGCATGCTCATCCATGCCTTGCGTATTTTCCACCAGTTTCTCAGCCCAGTCGGACAAGACCAGATAGGCCTGGCGCAAAAAATCGAAGAACGGATTTCGCTGCCAGTCAGCATCCGCGAATCGCTTGTCCTTGATCGGTTCGGGCGGGGGAGGCGTTTGGGCCGGCATGGAAAGGCGGCTCAGGCTCTTCATCCAGACGCCGAACAGCGAGGTCATCAGATGTGTCTGTGCCTCCAGGCTGCGCTGCGGATCGGTCATCCAGTATTCCGCCACGCCTGACAGGGTCTTGACCAGTTCGACGGCAGGTTCCGCCACCGGATCGACGAGGCCAGTTTTTTCACGCGGCGCGATCCAGGTGGAGGCCGCCTTGCCGAGATTCTCAAGCGCCTTGGCGAGATTGATGGCAAGCGCTTCAGGGTCCTTGACGATATAGGGATCGAGCAGGGACGGGTCGAAGCCCGCTTGGTTGAAATTGAAGCCCGCATTGCCCGAACCGGTCTTTTCGGAACCGTCAGCCTTATCAGCTGTCTTGCTGGTTTTTTGTCCGGTTTCTGACCCTGTTTCTGGGCCTGCTTCCGGCGCGTCGGACGCGGGACGGGATTGACCGGCGCGACCCTGGTCCTTCGATGCTGTGGTCAATGCCATCTCCCCTTGGCTCTTCTCTTTTTTATATTTGCCTATCCTGCCTGAAAATGACTACAAGTTCCAGACAGATGAAAGGTGTGGGTGTGGTTTGACTCACATGTTTTACAAGGTTTGCGCGTTTTGTCGCAGGTTATTCACGTTTGCGTTGTGAAAAGCATCGTGTGAATAATCACACGGCTTATGCTGCTGTTTTTCCCGGTGCCGGGCGGATTTGGTTGGGTTTGAATATGGTTTCGATCGTCTCTTTGGTTGGGCAGTCTTCGCGTCTGAAGCCGGCTCTGCGCCTGGCGAAAGCCGGCGCAGTGGGATCTGGCATGGCCTGCCTGCTTGCGCTTGCAGGGTGCAATAGCACGACTGCCTCGCAGCCTGCCGTGCGCCAGGGCCATGTCGACGTGACGGTGACCGACAAGGCCGATCCCGCCGCTGCGGCCTATACCACACCGGATGGTTATCCGGATTTCTCCAGGCCGTTGACGGCTGCCAATGTGCAGATGAGCAATGATGAGGCGAAGGATATGGGCAAGCGTCTGTCTTCGCTCTCCAATCTGCGCAAGACCGGGCAGATCAGCCAGGCCGAATATGAGCGCCGCGTCGAGGAAATGCGCAAGCTGGCCAAGACCAACGGACAGGTTCAGGCCCAATAAAACAAGCCGTACCGCCCGCCTGCAAATAGCCCTTGCCTTGCAGGGCATTTGGCCGCAAAGCAAATGCAATGTGACAGTTGCATTCTGACATGTCGAATGTACCCGGAACCGATGACCCGGAGGGACAGGGCAGGGTGCGGTTGGCCAAAATCTACCGCGAATCATTGCAATTTGCGGTATTGTCACGGCACCCCGATTTGCCAGATCCGTTTTCGGGGATGCTGCAGTGGAAAACGGATCGTCCGCAAGGCGGGGAGCCTGCGGTTCAACGAGGTCTGAGATGGAAGAGTTTCACAAAGTTCGGCGTCTGCCGCCCTATGTTTTCGAACAGGTCAACCGTTTGAAGGCAAGCGCGCGAGCCGGTGGCGCTGATATCATCGATCTCGGCATGGGCAATCCCGATCTTCCGACTCCGCAGAACATTGTCGACAAGCTCTGCGAGGCCGTGCAGGACCCCCGCACCCATCGCTATTCCTCGTCCAAGGGTATTCCGGGGCTGCGCCGGGCGCAGGCCGCCTATTATGCCCGCCGTTTCAATGTGAAGCTCAATCCTGAGACCCAGGTTGTCGCGACGCTGGGATCGAAGGAAGGCTTTGCCAATATGGCGCAGGCGATCACCGCGCCGGGCGACGTTATCCTTTGCCCCGATCCGACCTACCCGATCCATGCGTTTGGCTTCCTGATGACCGGCGGTGTGATCCGTTCCATCCCGGTCGAGCCGGATGAAACCTTCTTCCCGCCGCTGGAGCGCGCGGTGCGCCACTCGATTCCCAAGCCCTTGGCGCTGATCATCAACTATCCGTCCAATCCAACGGCGCGGGTCGCCTCGCTGGATTTCTACAAGGACGTGATTGCCTTTGCCAAGAAGCATGAATTGATCGTGCTTTCGGATCTCGCCTATTCGGAAATCTATTTCGATGGCAATCCACCGCCATCGGTATTGGAAGTTCCAGGCGCCATGGATGTCGCGGTGGAGTTCACCTCGATGTCAAAGACCTTTTCCATGCCCGGCTGGCGCATGGGCTTTGCCGTCGGCAATGAGCGGCTGATCAGTGCATTGGCCCGGGTGAAATCCTACCTGGATTACGGTGCGTTCACGCCGATCCAGGTGGCCGCAACCCATGCGCTGAATGGCGATGGCACGGATGTTGCCGAAGTGCGTAATATCTACAAGCGCCGCCGCGACGTGCTGGTCGAAAGCTTCGGCAAGGCCGGTTTCGAAGTGCCGCCACCGGCGGCCACGATGTTTGCCTGGGCAAAAATTCCGGAAAAATTCCGCCATCTCGGCTCGCTGGAATTTTCCAAGCTGCTGGTGGAAAAGGCCGATATGGCTGTGGCGCCAGGCATTGGCTTTGGCGAGCAGGGCGATGATTATGTCCGCATCGCGCTGGTTGAAAACGAGCATCGTATCCGCCAGGCCGCCCGCAATCTGAAGCGGTTCCTGTCGACGGCGGATGACACGCTGCACAATGTCGTATCGCTCAACGCGCATCGTTGAGAATTTCATATCGGAGCGGCCCATTCGTGGCCGCTCTTTTCCGAATATTGAAAAGCATATCAGGATTATCTCATGGCTGATGCCCTTAAGATCGGCATTGCGGGTCTCGGAACCGTTGGTGCGTCGCTGGCGCGTATTTTGCAAACCCGCACACAAGCGCTTACCGTGGCCTGCGGACGGCCGATCGCCATTTCGGCGGTCTCGGCACGCGACAAGACCCGTGATCGCGGCGTGGATCTTACCGGTATCACCTGGTTCGACAGCCCGGTCGAGATGGCTGAAAAGGCCGATATCGACGTGTTTGTCGAGCTGATTGGCGGTGCGGAAGGACCAGCCGAACATTCCGTTCGCGCGGCCCTCGGTCGCGGCGTGCATGTGGTGACTGCAAACAAGGCGCTGCTGGCCCGCCACGGTGTGGAACTGGCCAAGCTAGCGGAAGAAAAGGGCCTTTTGATCAACTATGAAGCTGCTGTCGCTGGCGGTATCCCGGTTATCAAGACGCTGCGCGAATCGCTGACCGGCAATGACTTTTCGCGGATCTACGGCATCATGAACGGTACCTGCAATTACATCCTGACCCGGATGGAAAAGGAGGGCCTGAGCTTTGCCGATTGCCTGGCTGAAGCCCAGCGTCTCGGCTATGCCGAGGCCGATCCGACCTTCGATATCGAGGGCAATGACACTGCGCATAAGCTGTCGATCCTGACGACGCTGGCCTTCGGCAGCCAAATTGCCGCTGACGAGATCTATCTTGAAGGCATCAGCAATATTTCCATCGACGACATCAACGCCGCCCGCGATCTCGGCTACCGAATCAAGCTGCTCGGCGTGGCGCAAAAGACCGCCACCGGCATTGAGCAGCGCGTCCATCCGACCATGGTGCCACTCGATTCGGTGATTGCCCAGGTCGATGGCGTGACAAATGCGGTTGCGCTGGAATCCGATATTCTCGGCGAATTGCTGATGGTCGGCCCCGGCGCCGGTGGCAATGCCACGGCATCCGCCGTGCTGGGTGACATTACCGACATCGCCAAAAGCCGCCCCGGCGCGCAGATGGTTCCGGTTCTGGGCCGCCCCGCGCATCTGCTTGAACCCTATGTTCAGGCTGAGATGACCCGGCATGAAGGCGGCTATTTCATCCGCCTGACCGTGGTCGACCGCACCGGCGTTTTCGCCAGCATTGCGACGCAGATGGCGAAAAATAACATTTCGCTCGAATCGATTGTCCAGCACTCGCAGACGTCGTCTGACGCCGACCAAACCAAGACAATCATCCTCGTCACCCATGCTACATTGGAAAAATCCGTGCGCCAGGCCGTTGCCGCCATCAAGGAGGAAGGCTATCTGCTGGGTGAGCCGCAAGTGATCCGCATCGAGCGGCCGAAAACAGCTTAGCTCCAGACCGTGGAGCGGCGATAACCGAGTTGCTTCCTCTATGCTTGAACCCGCCGACCCGATCGAACGCGCCTTTTTGAATGTCGAGACCTCGGTCAGCGGTCAGCGCTGGGTGTCTCGCCTGGATCAGGCCGGGTTGAACAGATCGCTGGCGATTGCCCAGGTGCATGGCATTCCCGATCTGGTGGCGCGGGTTCTGGCCGGGCGGGGCGTGCCGGTTGCCGATGCGCAAGCCTTTCTCGATCCGACCATTCGCGACCTGATGCCCGACCCTTCCAGCCTGACCGATGGCGATAAAGCCGCGGACCGGCTGGTGGCGGCAATCATGCGCTCTGAACGCGTGGCGATTTTTGGCGATTATGATGTCGATGGTGCTGCCTCGTCGGCGCTTTTGTGGCGGTTTCTCGCGCATTTTGGCATTGAAGCCGAAATCTATATCCCCGACCGGATTTTCGAAGGCTATGGCCCGAATGCCGCTGCCATCGGTCAGTTGATCGAGCGCGGCGCGCAATTGATCGTCACGGTGGATTGCGGCTCGACAAGCCACGATGCCCTGGAGGAGGCAAGACGCCGAGGCGTGGATGTGGTGGTGATCGACCATCACCAGATGGGCCAGGATTTGCCCGCCTGTCTGGCATTGGTCAATCCTAACAGGAGCGACGATCTGTCAGGGCAGGGCCATCTCTGCGCGGCGGGCGTGGTGTTCATGGTGTTGGTCGGCACGTTGCGCAAGCTGCGTGAAGCTGGTCACGGTGCTGCGCGCTCGCTCGATCTGCTGGCCTGGCTGGATCTGGTGGCGCTGGCGACGGTCTGCGATGTCGTGCCGCTGAAGGGGCTGAACCGCGCCTATGTGGTGAAGGGCCTTATTGCCGCCCGCCATCAGCAGAATGCCGGTCTCGCATCCCTTCTGAAGATCGCCGGGATTGGCGGCCCGGTAACACCCTATCATTTTGGTTTTCTGGTTGGACCACGAATCAATGCCGGTGGCCGGATCGGCGATGCGGCGCTTGGCAGCCGGTTGCTGACGCTGGACGATGCTGCCGAGGCCGAAGAAATTGCCGCTCAATTGGATGATCTGAACCGTCAACGTCAGGCGATGGAAGCGCAGATGCTGGCCGAGGCGGAAGCCGAGGCCATGGCCGAATATGGTACCGGCGAGCGCGCCGCCGTGATCCTCACCGCACGGGAAGGCTGGCATCCTGGCATCGTCGGACTGCTGGCAGCCCGGCTGAAAGAGCGGTTCCAGCGGCCTGCCTTTGCCATTGCCTTCGACGGATCGGGCAAAGGGACTGGCTCCGGCCGGTCCATCGCCGGTTTTGACATGGGCAAGATGGTGCGTGCGGCGGTGGACAATGGCCTGCTGGTCAAGGGCGGCGGCCACGCCATGGCCGCAGGGCTGACGGTGGATCGCGGCAATCTCGGCAAGGTGCGGGCGTTTTTTGATGAACAGGCGCAGGAAAAGGTCATGGCGCTTTCCGCCGTCAGGGCCTTGAAGATCGACGGTGCGGTTGGCGCATCCGGTGCGACGCTTGCGTTGATCGACCTCCTGGAAACAGCTGGCCCCTATGGCTCCGGCCATTCCCAACCGATCTTCGCCATCCCGGCCCACCGCATTCGCGATTCTCGGCTGATTGGCACCAGCCACGTCAAGGTCACGCTGGAAGCGCCGGATGGCAGCCGAATCGACGGCATTGCATTTCGTGCCAAGGAAACGCCGCTCGGTGATCTCCTGCTTGGCCGCCGAGGCGACGCCGTGCATGTCGCCGGCTGTCTTGGCGCCGAACTCTGGCAAGGCACACGCCGTATACAAATCCGTATTCTAGATGCTGCACCGGCGTTTTAAGCGCGGCGAAAAACGCCACGGCACAGCACTTCGATGAGCCTGAGAATACAAAGGGCACTCTGGGCTTGGCAACGGTATAAACATCAATATGGGGATGGTTCAGTGGCACGCCCTAGGGGAGTCGAACCCCTCTTTTCAGAATGAAAATCTGACGTCCTAACCGATAGACGAAGGGCGCGTGCTGTGGGGCTGCTTATAGGCAGACGGATGATTCATGGCAAGCGAAAAAATGAGCTTTTTCCGTAGGCTCAGTGATTTTTTTCATGCGATCTATCAACTGGCTGACCTTAGGTCAGCACAGGCTTTTCCGCTTCAATAAGCAGGATGTAGAAACAAGTTTTCCGGGGAAACGCAGTGGCACGCCCTAGGGGAGTCGAACCCCTCTTTTCAGAATGAAAATCTGACGTCCTAACCGATAGACGAAGGGCGCGTGTTGCGTGCGGCTCTCTTAGTGCGAACCGACTGGAGCTGCAAGCGAATTTTTCAGCTTTACCGCCGATTTTTCCTCAGCCTGTGGAGAACCGCGAATGCAGGGCAGCCTTACTTTGAACGGGTACCGTAATGTGCGGTGGTCGAATCAGCACATTTCAATCGTTGTCGTTGAAACGATCGTTATTTTGCAAATATGTTGGAGAGTGAAGCAGTGGCACGCCCTAGGGGAGTCGAACCCCTCTTTTCAGAATGAAAATCTGACGTCCTAACCGATAGACGAAGGGCGCGTGCTGTGGCGCCCTTATAATCACGTGTTTGGAGGCTGGCAAGCACTGAAATCCAAAATTTTACGGAAAAATGACAGCCCGAAAAACGAGCCAGTCAGCCCGTCATTTGCGTATTTTGGCGAGGAATTTCTTGATGAAACTGTCCTTCGTCATGCCCTGAGCCCCAGGCGCGCCCTCGATTTTTTCCATCTCTGTCACGCCAGCTGAATTGGCCATGCCAGGTGCTGCGGTCGGCAGGCTCGTCTGCAACTGCGCTGGTACCGGTGACATCTGTTGTTGTGGCATCGTTGTCTGTTGCGCCTTTGGCGCCGTACGAACCTTCTTCGGATCTGGTGCGAGACCTGCGAGAATTTCCGCTTTTGAGGCCGGGCGTTGTTTAACAACTTCAGGGGCCGGGGTAGGGGCGACCACAGGCTCTATCGGTTGATTGGCCTGCATCTGAGGTTGTGTTTGTGACTGTTCCAGCGGCTTTTGCACGCTGTAAACGCTGTTAACCGTGGCCTGGAACGGACGAACAGGCATGTTCGGCGGCACAATGCTATTGGCTGGGCTATTGGCCGATGCAGCGCCGTCATCTGATGGATGGGACGCGGAATAAAGCCCGGATGAGTTTGGCGATGCCGTCGCCTCCGGTCTGGACTGGTTCATCGCCACAACCTGTTCGGCTGAGGGCCCGGAGGAGAGATTGGCGCTGCCATCGGCTCCGGCAGCACCAGACACCGTTCCTGGCTTACGATGGCCAGTATTGACGAGGGGGTCGCGGTATAAGCCACCCTTATTGGGCTGCGGCGACACACTGGCTGGTTGCGCAGTCGTTTCCACGACATCCGCGTCGCCAATCGCGCCTTGTTCCACGATGGGAGGTGGGGTTTTCGTGGTGGCGCAGCCCGCCAGCAGGGCAAGGGAGAAAACGGCGGCAATGCTTGTAGACGCTGGGCTTCTTGACGCTGGCTTGCCATTAGCACCCTTCGAAAGACTAGGATTGGCAGTCCACGGGCTTTGGCCGAACAGACGGTTTGGGGACATCATGTCGCTCTCCTTGACGAGACCGCCCGGACCTATCGATGGTGGGCACTGTCTATGGTTGGAGCGACCGTGACACAATGAGCTTGCGTCAGGCATGATGCCGCCGCGAAACGGCGGCATCTTAAATGAATATGTCACACGCGAAGACGTTCGATGGGTAAGGCTACCAGGCGCCGGTATTGGGCATGGAGAGCCAAGGCTCTGACGGTGCCAATGCGCCGTTTTTCTGAAGGATTTCGATGGAAATACCGTCTGGAGAGCGCACAAAAGCCATATGGCCATCGCGGGGTGGGCGGTTGATCGTCACGCCATTATCCATCAGCTTCTGGCAAATGGCGTAGATGTCATCCACTTCATAGGCAAGATGGCCGAAATTGCGCCCACCGGCATAGTCTTCAGCATCCCAATTATAAGTCAGCTCGAGGCAGGGGGCCATATCCTGGCTAGCCTTGGCCTTGTCTTCGTCGGCGGCGAGGAAGATCAGCGTGAAACGGCCCTTTTCATTGTCGATTCGGCGAACTTCGCTCATGCCGAACAATTCGCAATAGAATTTCAGGGAGGCATCGACATCCTTGACCCTGACCATTGTGTGAAGATAGCGCATTTTGAAATTCTCCCTGTTGCATGCCGCATATGTCGCCTGTGGGCGACGGCTTCAAGCATTGTCATGACCGTGCCTGAAAAAAATGACATCATGAGAGAAAATGACCGGTCTGAAGAAAATTGACTGAATAGACAAAGGGTGAAGCGGGAAATCTGCACTCGTCAGTTTCGAACAAGCTCCAGGCGCGAAAAAGCAGATGCGAATAACTGAAACTAGGGCTTGCGCAACAGTATTAACAAAATGTTAATCTAGCCTTCGGGAATCAGTAAGCGTTATCCATGTTTGGCGTGTCGAGGGGCGGTTTAGAGATGGCGGATAGAATTTCAGCGAAAGAATTCGTGGAATTCAGCGGGCTCTCGGAAGAGCCCCTGGATCTTGTCGAAATCACCGGCGTGGTGAAATGGTTCGACGTTGCCAAGGGTTTTGGCTTTATCGTACCGGATAATGGCATGCAGGACGTCTTGCTTCATGTGACCTGCCTGCGCCGGGACGGGTACCAGACGATCCTGGAAGGAACGCGGATCGTCGCCCTAATCCATAAGCGCGACCGGGGCTATCAGGCCTTCCGAGTTCTGTCGATGGATCAATCGACGGCAACACACCCTTCACAAATGCCGCCTGTGCGGACCCATGTTCAGGTGACGCCATCGAGCGGGTTGGAGCGGGTTCTGGTCAAGTGGTTCAATCGCACCAAAGGCTTCGGCTTCCTGACGCGAGGCGAGGGCACCGAGGACATTTTCGTTCACATGGAAACGCTGCGTCGATTTGGCTTGACAGAATTGCGGCCCGGACAGACAGTACTGGTGCGCTTCGGCAATGGCGACAAAGGCCTGATGGCGGCAGAAATTCACCCGGATAACCCTGCGCCGCATGTCATGGCGCATTGATTGTCCCGTATTGTGAGTGACGGGAATGCTGGTTTTTTCTAGAAGCGCCTTTTGGGCGCTTTTTTTCTATATTGCACTCACACTATCTCCGGCCCTGGCTGAGCAATTTCTCAAAGGGCCAGCCGTCATTCAGACACTGGCCGGTCAGCAGATTCGTCTCAAGATGGAATACGCGATCTCCGTTGCACAACGGGAGCAGGGCCTGATGGGCCGCACCAAACTTGGCCCGAATGACGGCATGGTTTTCGATTTTGGCGATAGCCGCAATGTGGTGATGTGGATGAAAAACACGCCTTTGCCGCTGGATATGCTGTTTATCGATGAAAAAGGCGTGGTGACCGGTGTTGCAGCGCGCACAAAACCCTATTCTGAAGATTTGATACCTTCGCCTGGTCCCGTACGCTATGTGATTGAGCTGAATGGCGGACGGGCACAGGCGCTTGGGATCGTTCCTGGCAGCATGGTTGTGCAGGGTATTGCACCCCCTTCATAACGCTGCGAACAAAATCATGGAAAAGACGGTTTTTTTTGAGTTTTTCCTGTTGCGATTAAAGAGTGAACCGTGTATCTCCCCATCATTCGGCGGTCACGGAGTGTAGCGCAGTCTGGTAGCGCATCTGGTTTGGGACCAGAGGGTCGGGAGTTCGAATCTCTCCACTCCGACCATTCTTCCGGCGAATCCTTTCGCTGGAAGATGACGGCGAGGAAGGGAAGAGATATAGTCTCTTCGTTTTCATGAGGAATCGGAATTATGTCCGCTAAGATCTACCGTCCTGCAAAAACAGCCATGCAATCCGGAAAAGCCAAGACCCATCTTTGGGTTCTGGAGTTCGATGCATCCGAACCACGGACAATCGACCCGATGATGGGCTATACCAGCTCTGGCGATATGCTCCAGCAGGTCAAGCTGACGTTTGAAACCCAGGAATTGGCCGAGGCCTATGCCCAGCGCAATGGCATCGATTACCGCGTCATCCCGCCAAAGGAACCGCGCCGCCAGTCGGTTTCATACACAGACAATTTCCGCTTCAGCCGCCTCCAGCCCTGGACGCATTAATCCCAACTGCTCTGCTGCCCCTGGCCCATCATACGGGCCAACCCCGGCCCCTTAGCTCAGCTGGATAGAGCACCTGCCTTCTAAGCAGGTTGTCGCAGGTTCGAGTCCTGCAGGGGTCGCCAATCCTCCAGTATTTCCTCATAATTGTTTGAAATATATTGATGCTTTGAGTTTGGCATACCGCCCAACATATAGCGCGTTTTTGAGATGTGGATTTTTGGAATGCCCAAGTGTCGCGTCCTCAAAAGCACAAATGATATCCCGATGTTTGGAAAATTTGGTTTGATGCGCTGCTTGATCAGTCTGGCATCAAGTCCGAGATCTGTCCGTGCGATACCAGCAAGCGTGGGTTCGTCATGCTGCCATTTTCCTCATCGATTGTGACCGCGTATGCGGCAACGCCAATGTAGCGAGTGGCCATCGCACCAGCAATTTTCTCTGCTGAAGCCACGCTTGATGCTTGGCGCATATCACCCGGCACAATGCCGGCGCGGTTCTTTTTAAACTGCACGACAATAATTTTTTCAGCGTCAGACATGTTACGACCCTCTCTCATTTGTTCTTCTTATGTTCTTTTTTCGGGAAGAGTCAATGCCGTTTTTTACGTATCAATTGAAACGCGGTGAGCAAAATTCTTCGCGATTGCCACTTGTGGCGAACCAGTCGCCGCAAACGGAAGTCGCGGCGGCTGGCCAATGTGGGTGAACGTGATTTAGAAATTGCGAAGAACTGGTGTTTGTCCGGCCTTGCTTTGGCAGGCCAGCCGCACTTACTTCTTTTTTGTCGAGGATTCGCTGTTCTTGACCTGTGAGCCGAGCGTGGGCGCTACGACTTTATCAACTGTCTTGTCCTTCTTCGGCTTTCGCGTTTCCTTGTTGCCGCGTACCTGACCTTTAGCCATTGTCGTTTCCTCCGTGTTGAGAATGACAGCTAGCCGCGATTGGCGGGTGAAAAGCAAGCGAAATCCTACGGATGAGCAGTGCCTCAAACCTGTTTGTCTACCCTGTCATTCCTCATCCAGCCCGCAAGAACCGGACAGCCTCATCGCGCCGGTGCAGGTAAAGCAGCGTACGCACAGCTTCGCCGCGTGCCGAGGTCAGGTCGGGGTCGCGTTCCAGCAGATAGGCGGCATCCTTGCGGGCGATTTCCAGGAGGTCGGCATGGTGTTCCAAGCTGGCTATGCGAAAGCCGGGCGTACCGGATTGGCGGGTGCCGAGCAACTCACCTTCGCCGCGCAGTTTCAGGTCTTCCTCGGCAATCAGGAAGCCGTCCTCGCTGTCGCGCAGGATTGACAGCCGCGCCTTGCCGGTTTCGCCCAGCGGGCCTTTATAAAGGAGTATGCAAGAGGAAGCTTCCGCGCCGCGCCCGACCCGACCGCGCAACTGGTGCAATTGCGCAAGGCCAAAGCGTTCGGCGTGTTCGATCACCATAATCGTCGCGTCCGGCACGTCGACGCCGACTTCCACCACCGTGGTTGCCACCAGCAGCCGGGTTTCTCCGCTCTTGAAAGCCAGCATGGCGGCGTCTTTTTCCTCACCCTTCATGCGGCCATGCACGAGGCCGATTGGTGCCTTGAGGCACATCTTCAGCACCTCGAAGCGCTCCTCGACTGACATCAGCTCCAATTCCTCGGTCTCTTCCACCAGTGGGCAGATCCAATAGGCTTTCTTGCCGGACGCAATCGCGGCCTGGAGCCGGTCAACGATATCGCCGATTCGCTCCACCGGCACAGTCACGGTCTGGATCGGCTTGCGGCCTGCCGGTTTTTCGGTGAGCTTGGAGACATCCATGTCGCCGAAGGCGGCCAGAACCAGCGTGCGCGGAATGGGCGTGGCGGTCATGACAAGCATATGCGGGGAAACGCCCTTGGCCGTCAGCCGCAGGCGCTGGTGCACACCGAAGCGATGCTGCTCATCAACCACGGCCAGCATGAGATTGTGATAATTGACCGAATCCTGGAACAGCGCATGGGTGCCGATGACGATTTGTGCGGCGCCGGAGGCGATCCGCTCCAGCACCGCTTCGCGCTCGCGGCCCTTGGTGCGTCCGGTCAGCACATTCAAAGCAATTCCGGCAGCCGCCGCCATTTTCGACAGCGTCGCGTGATGTTGGCGTGCCAGAATTTCGGTTGGGGCCATCAGCACGGCCTGGCCGCCGTTTTCCACCACAGCCGCCATGGCCAGCAGCGCCACCAGCGTTTTACCCGCACCGACATCGCCCTGCACAAGGCGCAACATGCGGCTGTCGCTTTCCATATCTTTCAAGATATCGGCGACTGCATCCTTCTGGCTATTGGTGGGGGTAAAGGGCAGGGCGGCAAGGATTTTTCCGCTCATTTCGCCCGTGGCGCGAACCGGTGTTCCCGCCACCTTGCGCAAACGTTGACGTACCAGTGCCAGCGAGACCTGGCCCGCCAGAAATTCATCATAGGCCAGCCTGCGCCGGGCCGGGGCCTGCGGGTCGACATCCTTTTCGTCGCGCGGGCTGTGCAATCGCTCGAAACTTGGTTTGACAGCGTCGAAACCCTGTTTCGTCACCAGCGCCGGATCGATCCATTCGGCAAAATCCGGCAGGCGTTCTACCGCGTGGTTTACCGCTTTTTTCAGCACTTTCGGCGAAAGGCCCGCTGTTAGCGGATAGACCGGCTCGACCAGCGGCATGGCTGCGGCCTCGCTGGCCTTGACCATGAAATCGGGATGGACCATCGAGGGGCGGCCATTGAACCAGTCGATTTTTCCCGAAACCGTGATGATTTCATCGACCGGCAAGGCTTTTTCCAGCCAATTGCCCTTGGCGCGGAAGAAGGTCAGCGCTAATTCACCGGTCTCATCATGCAGGAAAACCCGGTAGGGCGCGTTGCGGTTTTCACGTGGAGGCGGCGTGTGGCGGTCTACCCGGCCTGTTACCGTGACGATGGCGCCTTGCGGCGCGCGGGCAATTCCGGGCTGGTTGCGCCGGTCGATCAGCCGATGCGGGCTTAAGAACAGCAGATCGACGACGCGGGCATCCTCTGCATCTTCCCGGCCCAGCAGGCTCGCCAGCAATTGCGCCAGCTTCGGACCAACGCCCGGCAGGGTGGAAACGGAGGCGAACAGGGGATCGAGCAGGGATGGACGCATGATGGCGGCAAAATGCCGTGTGATGAGGCGCATTGCAAGGCTGACAAGGCAATTGTGAGCGGGTATACAGCATCGGACCGAAAAGTGGGAACCGGTTTTCTGGGATATCCGATGCGAAGAGAAAAGCATCGGTCTGAAAAGTGGGAACCGGTTTTCAGGGATATCCGATGCGGTTGGAAAGGCGTTGGGTCTCGGCTTCGCCGCCCCCTCATCCGCCTGCCAGCACCTTCTCCCCAATGGGGAGAAGAAAGCAAGAGCCGCAGCGGAGGTGGGGTGAGGGGAACCGCCTGCTCCGTCATCAATGATGGCATTCGGTTCTCGACTAAATTCGATGCGAAAACACCTCGTTTGCGTATCAACAGGAAGGTAAACGACATGACTGGTCTGGTTCGCAGCAGCGCCGATCTCGATCCCCGCCGCAGGCGTATTCTGTTTCGCTGTTGGCATCGGGGTATCAGGGAGATGGACCTGATGCTCGGTCAGTTTGCCGAAGCCGAGATCAGCGCGCTCAGCGATGCCGAGCTGGATGATCTCGAGCTGATCATGGCGGAAGAAGACAATGACCTGATCAGCTGGATCAATGGTGCTGCCCCTGTGCCCGCCCATATACAGATCCCATTGTTTGACCGCATTGCCGCCACCCGCCCTGATTTTTCGCCTGTCGATGGTTCGGCCATTGCATTGTCGTCCAGGCCTGATGCGAGTGCTGTGACCGAAAAATGATTTCTCTCTTTGATGCAAAGAAGACGGCAGCGGCGGCGTCCGCTGTCACCCTTTCGCCTGTGCCTGATGGCATGGACGCTTTTCTGGTGGCGGAACTGGCGCGGCAGGGCAGGCCTGTCGCTTACCTTCTGTCGGATTCCAGCCGGATGAACGATATCGAGCAGATGCTAAGCTTCTGCGCGCCGGAAATTCCAGTCTTGACCCTGCCTGCCTGGGATTGCCTGCCCTATGACCGGGTATCGCCCAGCGCCGATATTTCCGCCCGCAGGCTCTCGGCGCTGTCGGGACTGATTGCCCATGCCCGAAAGCCGCATGCGGCCATCGTTCTCGTCACTGCCAATGCCATGTTGCAAAAACTGGCACCGGCTGACGTTATTGAGAGCCTGTCCTTTTCGGCCCGCCCTGGCAATCAGGTGAAGATGGACGACATTGCCGCCCGCTTGTCGCGCAATGGTTTTGAGCGCGTCGATACCGTGCGCGAAGTTGGCGAATATGCGGTGCGTGGCGGCATTCTGGATGTCTTCGTGCCGGGCTCTGAAGAGCCGGTGCGGCTGGATTTCTTTGGCGATACGCTGGAAAGCATCCGCAGTTTCGATCCGGCCAGCCAGCGCACCATCGGTCAGGTCCGCTCGCTGGACCTTAACCCGATGAGCGAAGTGACGCTGACGCCGGAAAGCATCAGCCGGTTTCGCAAGAATTACCTGTCGCTGTTTGGCGCGGCCACCCGCGACGATGCGCTTTACACCGCCGTGTCCGAAGGCCGCCGTTATGCGGGCATGGAACACTGGATGCCGCTGTTTCATGAAAAGCTGGAAACGGTGTTCGATTATCTCACCGATTTCCGCGTGGTGCTCGACCATACGGTGCGCGAATCCGCCGAGGAACGCGGCAAGCTGATCCGCGACTATTATGAGGCGCGGTTGAACAGCGCGACACCCGGCAAGGGCCATCTGGCGCAGGGAACGCCTTACAAGCCAATACCGCCGGAATATCTCTATCTGGGGGCGGCGGAATTTGCCAAGAAGCTTGAAGCGCTCAATCCGATCCGCCTGACGCCGTTTGCCGAGCCGGATAGCGAAGGCCGCAAGATTGTCGAACTCTCGGCCCGTCCCGGCCCGCGCTGGGCTAAACTTGCCGCGCAGGAGAGCAGCGAGACCAAGGCTGATGGCGAGGCGCAACGGGTCAATGTCTTTACCCAGGCCGTAAAATATATTGCCGACAAGCGGGCTTCCGGCTCCAAGGTGCTGATATCAGGTTGGTCGGAAGGTTCGCTCGACCGGCTGCTGCAGGTGCTGAACGAGCACGGGCTGGAACGGCTAAAGCCTGTTACTGCCCTGAAGGATCTCGATCAGCTTGGCAAGGGTGAGGCGGCAACCGCCGTTCTGGCGCTTGAGGGCGGGTTCGAGGCTAACGAACTCGTGGTGGTCGGCGAGCAGGATATTCTCGGCGACCGCATGGTGCGCCGTTCCAAGCGTCGCAAGCGGGCTGCTGATTTTATCTCCGAAGTGGCCGGGCTGGATGAGGGCTCGATCGTCGTCCATGCCGAGCATGGCATTGGCCGGTTTATCGGATTGCGCACCATCCAGGCGGCGGGCAGCCAGCATGCTTGTCTGGAACTGCAATATGCCGACGAGGCCAAACTGTTCCTGCCGGTCGAAAATATCGAGCTTCTGTCGCGCTACGGCTCGGAAGGCAGCGAAGCGCAATTGGACAAACTGGGCGGCGGCGCCTGGCAGATGCGTAAAGCCAAGCTGAAGAAACGCCTGCTGGATATGGCAGGCGGGCTAATCCGCATCGCCGCCGAGCGGATGATGCGGTCTGCGCCGGTGCTTGCCACGACCGAAGGTTTTTACGACGAGTTCGCGGCCCGTTTCCCCTATGACGAAACCGAGGACCAGATGAACGCCATCGAGGCGGTGCGCGGTGATCTGGCGGCCGGACGTCCGATGGACCGGCTTATCTGCGGCGATGTCGGCTTCGGCAAAACTGAGGTGGCGCTGCGTGCCGCCTTTGTGGCGGCGATGAACGGTATTCAGGTGGCGGTCGTGGTGCCGACCACGCTGCTGGCTCGCCAGCATTTCAAGACGTTTTCCGAGCGGTTTCGCGATCTGCCTGTTCGTATCCAGCAAGCCTCGCGGCTGGTGGGCACCAAGGAACTGAACCTGGTCAAGAAGGAAGTGGCCGAGGGCAAGACGGATATTGTCGTCGGCACCCATGCTCTCCTGGGTTCTGGCATTAAATTTGCCAATCTTGGCCTGCTGGTGATCGATGAAGAGCAGCATTTCGGCGTCAAGCACAAGGAACGGCTGAAAGAGCTGAAGAGCGACGTGCATGTGCTGACGCTATCGGCGACGCCCATTCCGCGCACCTTGCAGCTGGCGATGACCGGGGTGCGAGAATTGTCGCTGATCACCACGCCGCCAGTGGACCGTATGGCGGTACGCACCTTTATTTCGCCCTTCGATCCGCTGGTGATTCGCGAAACGCTGATGCGCGAACATTATCGCGGCGGCCAGAGCTTCTATGTCTGCCCGCGTCTGGCGGACCTTGCCGACATCAAGGCGTTTCTGGATTCGGATGTGCCGGAATTGAAAGTGGCGATTGCCCATGGCCAGATGGCGGCGGGCGAGTTGGAAGACATCATGAACGCCTTTTATGAAGGCCGCTACGATGTTCTGCTTTCCACCACCATCGTCGAATCCGGTCTGGATGTGCCGACCGCCAATACGCTCATCGTGCATCGCGCCGACATGTTCGGCCTGGCCCAGCTTTACCAGATCCGGGGCCGGGTCGGCCGCTCCAAGGTGCGGGCCTTCGCGCTGCTGACCTTGCCGGTCAACAAGGTTCTGACGACGAGCGCCGAGCGGCGGCTGAAAGTGCTGCAATCGCTGGATACGCTGGGCGCTGGCTTCCAGCTTGCCAGCCACGATCTTGATATTCGCGGCGCTGGCAATCTGCTGGGCGAGGAACAATCCGGCCATATCAAGGAAGTCGGCTTCGAGCTTTACCAGCAAATGCTGGAGGAGGCCGTGGCCGAGGTGAAGGGCGAGGACGAGGTGGTCGATAGCGGCTGGTCGCCGCAAATCCAGGTCGGCACCTCGGTCATGATCCCCGACGACTATGTGCCGGACCTGCATCTGCGTCTTGGTCTGTATCGCCGCCTGGGCGAATTGACCGAATTGAACGATATCGACGGCTTCGGTGCCGAGTTGATCGACCGGTTCGGACCACTGCCCGCCGAAGTGCAGAACCTGTTGAAGGTCGTTTACGTCAAAGCACTGTGCCGCAAGGCCAATGTCGAAAAGCTGGAAGCCGGACCGAAGGGCGTGGTGGTCCAGTTCCGCAACAAGCTCTTCCCCAACCCGGCAGCTTTGGTCGGCTTCATCGCCAAACAGGGCAGCATGGCCAAGATCCGTCCCGACCACAGCGTCTTCCTGACCCGAGACCTGCCGACGCCGGAAAAGCGGCTGGCGGGTGCGGCGACCATCATGGCGCAATTGGCGGAACTGGCCAAGGTGAAGTGAGAGTAGAGGCGGTCCTATCGACCGCCTCCAGGCCACCGCTGACGTCAGGCGGCAGCCTTGCGCCAACCGGCGGCAACCAGGCCCGCACCGATCATCAGCGAACCACCGGTTCTGTTGACCCAGCGCTGCACATTGGGCTTGCGGATCGATTTGCGCGCCATCGACGCCATGGTGGCATAGGTGGCGGCGTTCAGTGTGGCGAGCACCAGGAAAGTCGCTTCGAAAATCACCATCTGCAAGGCCAGCGGCTCGGCAGTGTTCAAGAACTGCGGCAGGAAGGCCACGAAGAACAAAATGCTTTTCGGGTTCAGCGCCGTCACCACATAGGTATGCAGGAAGATTTTCAGCGGCTGTTCTGCGGTCGGTGGATTTTCATCCGAAACTTCCTGGCTTACCATCACCGGCGCCCGCCAAAGCTTGATGCCGAGATAGATCAGATAGGCCGCGCCGATATATTTCAGCAGCGTGAAGATCATCGCCGAGGTGGCGAGAAGCGCACCGAGCCCCAGCATGGAGGCGGTCATGGCGGTAAAATCACCCAGAGCCACCCCCGCCACCGTTGCCTTGGCCACTGAGCGCCCGTGTCCGAGCGCATAGGAAATTACCAGCACAATCGTCGGACCTGGAATAGCAAGCACGACGGCGGCAGTAGCAACAAATGCAAGCCAGATTTGAAATGTCATGGAACCCTCCTGAAAAAGCCTTCAGTCAGCAATCCATGAACGAACGAGTTTGGCAAGTGGCCTGATACGAGGTCTGTCAGGTTCAGTTTGAACCGGCAAACTCTACTTTAATTGCTCGGCAAGGAATCGGGCTGCCCGTTCGTGGGCTTGTTTCGCGAGAGGCGTTTCTGGTTTCAGAAAAAAGTCATGGCTTCCGCCATCAAATATCGAGAGTTCAGCCTCTGTTCCCAGGGATTTGGCCTGTTCTGATAATGCCTTTGCCATTGAGACAGGAAACACGCGGTCTTCGCTACCCCAAACGATCAGGAGGGGAGGAACCGTGCGAACGGATTGAGAATAACCAGCGGGAAAACCGCCGTCCACGAGCACCAAGGCATTGGCTTCCTGTCGGTTTACTGTTGTCGTAACGGCAATTTGCGCGCCCAGCGAAATCCCGAGGACACCGATTTTCCGATCCTCTGGAGATTGTCTCTTGAGAAACAGCAGAACGTCGCGGACAGCAGCGCTCCATCGGGCCATGTGGCTTGTGTAATATTGGATACGGCCTGCCGCACCCTTCGCGTGGCCAATGGCGGTCAAATCCTCAGTTGAAACAGCATGGACGAGATAGGCATCAAGCCCCGCCTTATCGAGGCTTTGAGCCAGATCGTCATAGGCTGCCGATCGGAAGCCCTTGCTGCCGCTCAGGATGATGACGGCTGGGCGCTTCTGAGGTGCGCGCCTCTCGAATGCATCTATTGCGATGTCGCCCTGAGTCGTCTTGATCATCGCCGTTTGACGGTCGTTTGCCAGTGACGGACTGCAAGAAATGAAAGCCAGACACAATACCGTCGTGGCCATGATAAAAGCGGTAGAACGAGAGGAACGCGGCATTACTCGTCCTCCACCGCCAGACTGGCCTGCGGGCCGGAGGCGACGGCGGGTGGGAGGGGGACGCCCTTGGTTCTTTCCCGCATCAGGGTAATCAGGCCGGAGCCGATAATCAGGGTGATGCCGACCAGCATGGGCATGTCGATATGGTCGCCGAAGATCAGGTAGCCAAACAGAATGGCCCAGAGCATCTGGCTATATTGTGCTGGCCCCAGCACGGCGGCCGGAGCAAAGCGGGTCGCCAGCATCATCAGCACAGTGGCCAGCGCCGCAAACAGGCCGTAGCTGAGCAGCAGCAGCCAGTCCGTTCCCTGCGGCCAGGAGAAGGCGGGCAGCATGGCGATGCCAGAAATGATGATGGTGCCGAAGGCGCCCGCGCCGTAGAGCGACGTGGATTTTTCACGCGGGCCGATGGCGCGGTAGACGACGATGGAAATCGCCCCGCCCAACCCGCCGATGACGGCGCCGAGATGGCCGATCGATAATTCCCGGAAACCGGGACGCAACACCACCAGCACGCCGATAAACCCGAGGATAACAGCGCTCCAGCGGCGGATGCCGACCTGTTCCTTGAGGAACACCACCGACATGATGGTGACGAAGCAGGGCAAAAGAAAAATCAGACAGAAGGCCTCGGCCATCGACAGATGGGTGAAGGCGGTCACAGCACCAATGGCGCTAGTGCCTGACGCGAAGAAGCGCAGCAGCCAGAGCTTCAGGTTGGAGGTCCTGAACACATCCGTCAGCGCATCGCCGCGCTTCAGCAGAAAGGGCAGGGCAGCCAGACCGAACAGCGATCCGAAGAAGGCTGATTCGAACGGACTGATTCGGCCATCCACAAGTTTGACCGATGCATCACTGATGGCGAAGGCCGCAAAGGCCGCAAAAGCGAGCGCAAGGCCGCGAGGTGTCGTATCGGAGGTCACGAGCGGGTCGTCCTGGAGTTTGGCCGGGGAAATCCGTCATCCGTTTTCCACCGGCAGGGGGCCTCTCGTGAGTATGGCCGATATTGCGTTGCGTCAATTCAGTTTCGACTGTTCGACTGCCTTTTCAGCGGCGATGTCGCGCAGGGCATTGGCCAGAACGTCAGTCGGCTGGGCGCCACTCACGGCATATTTCTGGTCGATGATGAAGAAAGGCACACCATTGACCCCCATTTTCTGGGCGGCGTCGATTTCATCGATCACCATGTCCTTATCGGCATCGCCTGCCAGCAGGGCCTGCATCACCTTGCGGTTCAGCCCTGCCTCCTGGGTAATATCCAGCAGGACGGCGTGGTCGCCAACATTACGACCATCCTCAAAAAACGCTTTGAACAAGCCTGAAACCACAGCGCTCTGCGCCTCACGGCTCTCCAGTCCGGCCCAATGGATCAGTCGATGCGCATCCAGCGTATTGGGGCCGATCTTAATGGCCTCGAAATTGAAGGCGATACCGACCTCGCGGCCAAGCTCAGCCAATTGCTGATGGCCGCGCTCCAGGTTTTCCTGGCCGCCAAACTTTTTGGCAAGCTCGGCCTGCTGGTCGACGCCTTCGGGCGGATAGTCCGGATTGAGCCGGTAGGGGCGCCAGTTGACGTCGATACTGACCGTGTCCTGCACCTCGGCAATGGCCAGATCCAGCCGGGCCTTGCCGAGATAGCACCATGGGCAGACGACATCGGACACGAGATCGATGGTAATGCGTTGCATGAAAGGGTCTCCATCGGTATGCGGCAGCGATGACACGCCGCAGATCCGAGCGCAATCAGCGCACGGTGGTTGAATTCATTGCGCCCTGGCGTCCCACCACGTGGGGAGCTGATAGCCCAGCATAGGCACCTGGTCAGGCCGTGCGATTCGCTTCCAGCGCGCCAGCCATTGCTCGCCATTATAATAGAGTGGCACCACGTAATGTCCCGCCACCAGCAGGCGATCCAAGGCCCGTACACTGGCCTGGTAGTCCTCGAGGCTTCTGGCATTGACCATGGTGTTCAACACCCGGTCGATATCCGGATTGGCCACACCGGCATAATTGAAACTGCTCTGCCGATCCCGGGCAACGGAGCCCCAGCGGTTGAATTGTTCGATACCGGGAGCCAGCGTCGAAGGATAGGCCATGACGACCATGTCATAATCGAAGCTGTTGGAGCGCGCCTGATATTGCGCGTCATCCACCGTCCGGATGGTCATGCCGATGCCGATCAGCCGCAAGGTGCGCTGATAGGCAAGCGCCATTTTCTCCTGGCCGGCATTCTGGGTCATCACCTCGAAGGACAGTGGCTTGCCCTGGGCATCGACCATTTTACCATCATTGATCGAATAGCCAGCCTGGCTGAGCAGCGCGACGGCTTGGCGCAGAATATTACGGTCGGCGCCTGAACCATCGGAAATCGGCAATGTATAGGTACCCGCCAGGATTTCCGGGGCAATCGTGTTGCGTGCATTGCCGAGAATTGCCAGTTCGCGGTCGTCGGCGGCATGGCCAAAGGCGCCGAGCGGAGAATTCTGCCAGTAGCTCTGGATTCGCTTGAACGCATTGCCATAGATGTTCTTGTTGACCCACTCGAAGTCGAAGGCGAGCGTCAGCGCCTCACGCACCTTCACGTCAGCAAAGATCGGGCGGCGGGTGTTGAACACGAAGCCCAGCATGCCCGTCGGCTTTTGCGGGGTAAAGGTTTCGCGCACGACATCGCCATTCACGGCTGCGGGGAAATTATAGGCCCGCAGCCAATGGGCCGAATCACCATCAGGGTAAAGATCGATCTCACCCTTCTTGAAGGCTTCGAACAACGTGCTGTCCTGCAAGAAATAAGTGATGCTGACTTCGTCGTAATTATCGAATCCCACTTTCGAGGGAAGATCCTTGCCCCAATAATTCGGATCGCGCTGATAGGTAATTCGCTCGCCGGGGCGGATATCCTTGATCTTATAGGGGCCGGAGCCAATAGGCACATTCAGCGAGGATTGTTCGAAAAGATCCGGATCGATGGCATGTTTCGGCAGGATTGGCGTTGCATAGGCCAGAAGCAGCGGAATTTCCCGATCGGCCTTGTCGTTGAAGGTGAAGCGAACGCTATGTTCGCCGACCCTTTCCATCTTGGCAACGCCGTTCAACCGCTTGTCGAAAGGCGAACGGCCTTTTTGCTGGAGGATCTGGAGCGTAAAAATCACGTCATCCGGCGTCACCGGCTGGCCATCGTGCCAGCGGGCCTTGGGGTTGAGGTTGAACTGGATGAAGCTGCGGGCATCGTCCCACTCGACGCTTTGCGCCAGAAGACCGTAGAGCGTGTAGGGCTCGCTGGCCGAGCGCGTCATCAGCGTCTCGTAAAACAGGTTGCCGTATTCCGGGTCCCAGATGCCCCGCGCCGTTGTGCGCATGCCCTTGATGACAAAGGGGTTGAAGCTGTCGAACGTGCCGACCACGCCGTAGGAAATCCGACCGCCCTTCTTTACGTCAGGGTTGACGTAAGGCAAGTGCTTGTAATCGGCGGGCAGGGCGGGTTTGCCATACATGGATATGGCATTGACGGGCTCGGCCAAGGTATCCGATGCGGCAAACAAGCCGCAGAACGGCAGGACCAGCAGGGTCGACAAAAGACGCCGCAAACCATTTCCTCTCGAGATCAGTATTTTTAATTTCGCGGCAAATTATCACGAACTGCCGGAAAGCCAACCGCTATGGCACAATTCCTGCTATGGAAGCGCCATGTAAGTGAATGGGTGAAATTGTCCAGTAAAACAAATGGCGCGCGCGCTCAATCGTTCCATAAATTGGACGCATCTTTCGCAAACACCAAAGAAGCACTGGATATTCGCAGCGATGCGCTGTAACAGGATCACCACACACATCGGGTCATCTATTTGCCTCATTTAAAACCCAGGGGATGAACGAATAGGCCGATCTAATCGGGTGAGAACTTCGGTTCGACAAAAGTTTTCAGGAGACGGATCTCGTTATGACGTTTACAGCAGCCAAAACCGCGCGTGCGGCACTCTCCGCTCTCGTTCTCTCCACTGGCTTTGCTGGCGCATCCTTTGCCCAGCAGCAGCCCGCTGGCGATGCCGGCTTGCCGCCGCAGGGTTGGTTCAAGACCTGCGCCAAGCAGGAAGACAACGATATCTGCACGGTGCAGAACATTCAGGTCGCGCAGAACCGCCAGATGATTATCGCCGTGGCGATCATCTCCATCGAAGGCAAGATGAACCGCAAGCTGATGCAGGTTTCCGTGCCGTCCGCACGGCTGATCCCGCCGGGCGTCGTTCTGCAGATCGATGGCGGCAAGGGCCAGAAGATCGATTACGCCGTCTGCTTCCCGGACCGTTGCACAGCTGAAATTCCGCTGACGGACGCGATGATTGCCAGCCTGAAGAAGGGCCATGACGTGGTGTTCACCTCGATGAACTTCCGCCGCGTTCCAAACCCGATCAAGATTTCGCTGGATGGCTTTACCGGCTCCTACGATGGCCCGGCTATCACCCAGTCCCAGGCGCAGGAGCGCCAGCGTCTGCTGGAAGAAGCCATGCAGAAGAAGAACGAAGAATCGCAGAAGGCCCTGGAAGACGCCCAGAAGGCTGCCAAGGAAACCAAATAATCGGTTATTCCTTATCCTTCATTGAAAAAAAGCCCCGGTCGTTAAACCGGGGCTTTTTTTATAGGAGATAATGCCAGCCGCTCAGTGAGCCAAATTCATCCTCGGCTTGTAATGACCGGCCTGCTCTTCCACGAAGATCTGGTTGATATGCGGATTGCGTAGCGGTTCGCCGCTTTCATCTGTCTCCAGATTTTGTTCGGAGACATAGGCGACGTATTCCGTCTCGGCATTTTCAGCCAGCAGGTGATAGAAGGGCTGATCCTTACTGGGCCGCAATTCTGCGGGGATCGCATTCCACCATTCTTCCGTATTGGCAAATTCCGGATCGACGTCGAAAACGACGCCGCGAAACGGAAATACCTTGTGACGAACAATGTCACCGATTCCAAACTTTGCGTTGCGTTGTTTCATGGCTTTGTTTCCTTTCGTCAAATATTTGGGAAACGGGACAACGAACATCAAGGGCCTCGACATGGTTTTGTCACAAAACGGCTGAGGCATGGCCGCCCGGTTTAACGAGATGTGCAATTGCAAAAAATACCAATGATACTGCAATAAAAAAGCCGGCAGGGTTGCTGCCGGCTTTGGTGTCGATCGGATCAGACCGAGTAGTACATGTCGTATTCCACCGGATGAGGTGTCATGTCGTAACGCATGACTTCCTGCATCTTGATGTCGATGAAGGCGTCGATCTGGTCGTCGTCGAAGACGCCGCCCGCTGTCAGGAACTTGCGATCCTTGTCGAGGCTTTCCAGCGCTTCGCGCAAGCTAGCGCAGACCGTCGGGATCTTCTTCAATTCCTTCGGCGGCAGATCGTAGAGATCCTTGTCCATGGCCTTGCCGGGATGGATCTTGTTCTTGATACCATCGAGACCAGCCATCAGCATGGCGGCAAACCCGAGATAGGGGTTGGCGGTCGGGTCAGGGAAGCGGACTTCGACGCGCTTTGCCTTCGGATTGGAGCCGAACGGAATGCGGCAGGAAGCAGAACGGTTGCGGGCGGAATAGGCCAGCAGAACCGGAGCTTCATAGCCAGGCACCAGACGCTTGTAGGAATTGGTCGAGGGGTTGGTGAAGGCATTCAGTGCCTTGGCATGCTTGATGATACCGCCGATGTAATAGAGGCAGCTTTCCGACAGGCCGGCATATTCGTCACCGGCGAAGGTTGGCTTGCCATCCTTCCAGATCGACTGATGCACATGCATGCCCGAGCCATTGTCGCCAAAGATCGGCTTCGGCATGAAGGTTGCGGTCTTGCCATAGGCATTGGCAACCTGATGCACGACATATTTGTAGATCTGCATCTTGTCGGCATTGCGCACCAGCGTGTCGAACTTGATACCAAGCTCATGCTGGGCCGCAGCCACTTCATGGTGATGCTTTTCGACGACAACACCCATTTCAGAAAGCACGGTCAGCATTTCCGAGCGCATGTCCTGGCAGTTGTCGATCGGCGGAACCGGGAAATAGCCGCCCTTGACGCGCGGACGGTGGCCGAGATTGCCGGTTTCATAGTCGGTATCATCGTTCGACGGCAATTCGGTGGAATCAAGCTTGAAGCCGGTATTGTAAGGATCGGCCTTGTATTTCACGTCATCGAAAATGAAGAATTCGGCTTCCGGGCCAAAAAATGCCGTGTCGCCGATACCCGACGCCTTGAGATAGGCTTCCGCCTTCTTGGCCGTGCCGCGCGGATCGCGGTTATAGGCTTCACCGGAAACCGGATCGAGAATATCGCAGAGAATGACCATGGTCGACTGGGCAAAGAACGGGTCCATATGCACCGTTTCCACGTCCGGCATCAGCACCATGTCGGATTCGTTGATCGCCTTCCAGCCTGCGATGGAGGAGCCGTCGAACATGACGCCATCGGCGAACATGTCTTCATCGACACAGACGATGTCCATGGTGACATGCTGCAGCTTGCCCTTGGGGTCGGTGAACCTGAGATCGACAAATTTTACGTCGTTGTCTTTGATTTGTTTAAGAATATCCTGTGCGGTCGTCATTAGGTTTGTTCCTCGATTTGATGACGATTATAAGACCCGACCTCCCTCAGCCGGGCCGCATTCAAATAGCGTCGACGCCGGTTTCGCCGGTTCTGATCCGGACGACTTCCTCGACGTTGGAAACGAAAATCTTTCCATCGCCAATGCGCCCTGTTTGCGCGGCATTGCGGATCGCGTCGATGACGGCCTCGACATTTTCATCGGCCAGCACGACTTCAACCTTCACTTTAGGCAGAAAGTCGACCACGTATTCGGCGCCGCGATACAGCTCCGTATGGCCCTTTTGCCGTCCAAAACCCTTGGCTTCCGTGACCGTTATGCCTTGCAGTCCTACTTCCTGAAGGGCTTCCTTCACTTCGTCCAGCTTGAAAGGCTTTATGATCGCTTCGATCTTTTTCATGAGAAAATTTCTCTCCGCTTCCCTCATTGATGCAGGTAACACCTGTTTGCCCTGCGTTGATGCACTTACCGTGCCAATTTGGTCCGCGAATTGCGAAAAAAACAGAAAATCACCCGCATTGCCGAAACAGTTTTGCCTAAACCCGGGCAAAACACCAGAGCTAAGTGCCTATTTTTTGTGAGAATT
Source organism: Agrobacterium vitis (assembly GCF_037039395.1). Taxonomy (NCBI): domain Bacteria; kingdom Pseudomonadati; phylum Pseudomonadota; class Alphaproteobacteria; order Hyphomicrobiales; family Rhizobiaceae; genus Gillisella; species Gillisella vitis. The sequence continues at coordinate 3,596,546 of NZ_CP146242.1, forward strand.
AGGTGGATTGAATTTTTTGCCGATTTTAACGATTGCGCAGATTTTTTGCATAAATTCATGCCATTTCGATAGGCAAATGCACAATAAATATCCAATATTAATTTCCTTGACGCCATTGCCGTTTGCTGCGGCTTTCGATTTGATATTTGCATGATGCAAACATCTTTTCATCACCTGATTTCTCCCTCTTCCATGGCCCTGGTGGACCGCGATGCCGCCAGCTCGGGTATCGATAGTTATGGTTTGATGCGCAAAGCCGGTTCTGCCGTGGCGGCAGCGGTACTCCGGCTTTTCCCGCAGGCGCTGAGGGTGGCGGTGCTATGTGGGCCGGGAAATAATGGCGGTGACGGCTATGTCGCCGCCCAGGCACTGCGGAGATCAGGGGTTTCTGTTCAGGTCTTTTGCCTGGGCGAACCAGAAAAGCTGAAGGAGGATGCGGCTCGGGCTTTTGCGGACTACCAGGGCAAGGCCGAACCGCTGGCGCTCTATGATCCCCAGAAGGGCGATCTGGTGGTCGATGCGTTGTTCGGGGCTGGACTGGCGCGCGACCTGCCTTTGCCAGTATTGGGGCTGATCGAGCGGATCAACCGGGCCGGCATTGATGTTCTGGCGGTCGATTTGCCCTCTGGTGTTGATGGCCGCACGGGGCAACCCCGCCCGGTGGCGTTTCAGGCGGTCCATACGGTGACATTCATGGCAAGAAAGCCGGGACATGTGCTGCTGCCGGGACGTTTGCTCTGCGGCGCAGTGGAGATCTACGACATCGGCATTCCGCGTCGCATCGTTGGTCGACATCGAGGGGAGGTTACCGTCAATCATCCCGACTTATGGGTGCATCTCCTGCCAAAGGTCTCCGGTGCCAGCCATAAATTCACCCGGGGCCATCTCACGGTGTTTTCCGGTCCCGCCAGCGCAACAGGCGCCGCCCGGCTGTCCGCCATGGCTGGGTTGAAGGCCGGGGCGGGGCTGGTGACGCTGGCCTCACCGGCCAGTGCGGCCCTTGTCAATGCCGCCCAGACCACTGCCGTGATGGTGAAGACTGTCGATGATCTTGACGACCTTGAAGACTATCTCTCCGACCAGCGGATGAGCGCCTTCGTTCTCGGACCCGGTTTCGGGATTGGCGATAAGGCACGGGCATTTACCCTCTCGTTGTCCAAACGCAGGCTGGTTCTCGATGCCGACGGTATTTCCTCTTTTAGGGAGCAACCAGACGAACTGTTCCATGCATTTTCCGGCGATGAAACCCGCTTGGTCCTGACGCCGCATGAGGGCGAATTCGCTCGTCTGTTTGCTGATATTGCCAGCGACAAGACGCTGGGCAAAGTCGAAAAGGCCCAGGCCGCTGCCAGAAAAGCCAATGCGGCCGTGGTGTACAAAGGTGCTGACACAGTGATTGCCGCCCCCGATGGCCGGGCGATGATCAACGAAAATGCGCCGCCCTGGCTTGCCACAGCCGGTTCTGGCGACGTGTTGGCCGGGATCATCGGCGGACTGTTAGCGCAAGGCGTTCCCACTTTTGAGGCAGCGGCGGCAGGTGTCTGGCTCCATGCTGAGACGGGAGCAAGGCTTGGCGTGGGATTGACAGCAGAGGACCTGGCTGCGGGAGTGCGGCCCTTTTACCAAGGCTAAAACACCAGCGCCCAGGCTAAAACACCAGCATCATGGCGACACGGCGAAGTGGATTGAGGCCCTTCGACACTTCCGCGGCAAGAATCTCCTTCAGCCGGGCGGGACAGGCGTCCCCCTCAACGGCTTGAAACCCAAGAGAGGAATAAAAGGGTGCGTTGAAAGGCGCAAAACGGTCTGTTGTCAGCGTCGAACCCAGGAGATGTCTGGTCCGTCCTTCATTGACCAGAGCGTTTATGAACCGCCGTCCAATTCCCCTTCGCTGCCATTGCGGATGGACATCCACTTCTCCAATGTGCAGCCATCCCTCGCTGATATAGCCCCCAGCATATCCGACCGGATTTTCCGTTCCATCGAAAGCCGCCAGAAGCAGACCGGCATCGAGATACACTTGCAATTCCTCGTCGCTGCTTGCAGCAGGGTCGCCTGTTACGGCCCCAGCAGCCCGAAGGGTTTCGAACGAAGCCAATTCCACATTTCGCAAATTGCAAAAATGCTGCCTAGTCGCGGGACCGATATGGATCGTATCAGAAGGGTCGCCGATGGGTTCCGTCATCATCAGACCTTTAGATCGATAGAGCTTTCTGAAGCAATTGCGCGCCGTTTGGGGCATTGACCTTGCCGCCCGTGATGAAAAACGCAAAGACATCGCGTGGCTTTTTATCCGCGATCCGTTGCGGGGCGATCAATGGCAAATCCTGCGGCACACCGCCTTCGGCATAGGCCGAAAACCGCTTCGCCCAGTCCTTCACCTGAGCTTCAGGATAGCAGGTCTTGACCTCATCTGTTCCCTTTTGCAGCCGGGCGTAGACGAAATCTGCGGTGACATCGGCAAACATCGGATAATCGTGGTGGTCGGCACAGACTGCGGCGACGCCGTGACGCTCTAGCATGGTGATGAAATCTGGCGTCTGGAACGAGGGATGGCGCGGCTCGACCACATGCCGCAGCGCCAATCCATTGAGGGTTTTCGGCAGGAGCGACAGAAACCCCTCGAAATCCTCAGGTTCGAACTTTTTCGTTGCCATGAATTGCCAGAGAATAGGGCCAAGATGGTGACCCAGTTCGGCAATACCCTGGTTCAGGAACTTTTCGATAGACGGACCGGCCTCCGCCAGGATCTTGCGATTGGTGCAGTAGCGGCTGGCTTTCAGGGAAAAGACGAAATCGTCAGGCACGTCAGAGGCCCACTTGGCGAAGGTTTCGGGCTTTTGGCTGGAATAATAGGTGCCATTGACTTCGATGGCCGTGAGCTGGCGACTTGCATGTTCCAGCTGCCGTTTCTTCGGCAGCTTTTCAGGATAGAACGTGCCTTCCCAAGGCTCGAAAGTCCAGCCGCCGATGCCGGTGCGGATTGTGCCTGCGGTCATCTGCCCACTCCTTGCTGATCGCTATTCTGCGGCTTCTTCATCGGGCGGCGCTCCAGCAATTCCCTGAGGAAATGGCCGGTATAGGAAGCCTCGACTTTGACGATCTCTTCCGGCGTGCCTTGGGCTACGATCTGGCCGCCGCCATCTCCGCCTTCGGGGCCAAAATCGATGATGTGATCGGCGGTTTTGATCACTTCGAGATTGTGCTCGATGACCACGACGGAGTTGCCTTGATCGACCAGTTCTTGAAGCATTTCCAGAAGTTTGGCAACGTCATGGAAATGCAGGCCGGTTGTGGGTTCATCAAGGATATACAGCGTGCGGCCCGTCGATTTCTTCGAGAGTTCCTTGGCGAGCTTGATGCGCTGGGCTTCACCACCCGACAGTGTATTGGCCTGTTGCCCTACCTTGATATAACCAAGGCCGACATCAAACAGCGCTTGCAGCTTGTCGCGCACCGCAGGTACTGCCGAGAAAAACTCGACACCTTCCTCGACCGTCATGTCCAGCACGTCGGCAATCGACTTGGTCTTGAAGGTCACATCAAGCGTTTCGCGATTATAGCGTTTGCCATGGCAGACGTCGCAGGTGACATAGACATCCGGCAGGAAATGCATTTCGATCTTGATGACGCCATCGCCCTGGCAGGCTTCACAACGTCCGCCCTTGACGTTGAAGGAAAAGCGGCCGGGCTGATAACCGCGCGCCTTGGCCTCCGGCAGACCGGAAAACCAGTCGCGGATCGGGGTAAACGCGCCGGTATAGGTGGCGGGGTTGGAGCGCGGCGTGCGGCCAATCGGCGACTGGTCGATATCGATCACCTTGTCGATGAATTCGAAACCATCGATCCGGTCATGATCGGCCGGGTTCTCCCGCGCGCCCATCACCCGTCTTGCCGCTGCCTTATACAAGGTCTCGATCAGGAAGGTCGATTTGCCGCCGCCTGAAACGCCGGTAACGGCGGTAAACACACCAAGTGGAATGGCCGCTGTGACATTCTTCAGATTGTTGCCCCGGGCGCCGATCACCTTGATCTGCTGGCCCTTCTTGGGCTTGCGCCGCGCTGGTGGCACTTTAACGCCAAGCTCGCCGGTCAGATATTTGCCGGTCAGGGATTTGCCATTCGCCATGATGTCCTGCGGACTGCCCTTAGCGATCACCTGGCCACCATGAATGCCTGCCGCAGGCCCGATATCGACCACATAATCGGCGGCCAGAATGGCGTCCTCGTCATGCTCGACGACGATTACCGTATTGCCGATATCGCGCAGGTGTTTGAGCGTATCGAGAAGCCGGGCATTGTCGCGCTGATGCAGGCCAATCGACGGTTCATCCAGCACATAAAGCACGCCGGTCAGGCCTGAACCGATCTGTGAGGCAAGCCGGATACGCTGGCTTTCACCGCCTGACAGCGTGCCGGAATTGCGCGAAAGGCTGAGATAGTCCAGCCCGACATCATTGAGGAAGCTCAGACGCTCGCGGATTTCCTTGAGAATGCGAACGGCGATTTCATTTTGCTTGTCGGTCAGCAGACCGGGCAAAGTCTCGAACCAGCCGCCAGCAACCCGGATCGACATTTCCGTCACCTGGCCGATATGCAGACCATTGATTTTCACCGCCAGCGCTTCCGGTTTCAGCCTGAAACCCTTACAGGCAGGGCAGGGCGCGGCGGACATATAACGCTCTATTTCTTCCCGCGCCCAGGCGCTGTCGGTTTCCTTCCAGCGGCGTTCCAGGTTCGGCACGATGCCTTCGAAGGTCTTTGTCGCGCTATAGGAACGTGCGCCATCGGCGTAGTGAAACTCGATCTTTTCTTCCGTGCCATGCAGGATGGATTTTTGTGCCTCAGTACTCAGATCCGACCATTTGCTGGTCAGCTTGAAGCCGAAAGCCTTGCCGAGGCCTTCAAGGGTTTGATCATAATAGGGAGAGCTGGATTTTGCCCAGGGCGCAATCGCGCCGTCCTTCAGCCGCTTGTCGGCTTCGGGAATGATCAGCGCTTCATCGATCTTCTGTTGGAAACCGAGGCCGTCGCAGGTCGGGCAGGCGCCGAACGGATTGTTGAAGGAAAACAGTCGAGGCTCGATTTCCGGAATGGTAAAGCCGGAGACCGGGCAGGCGAATTTTTCCGAAAACAGCACCCGCTCATGCGTTTCGTTCAGCGATTTATTGGCGGAGCCGCCAGCCGATGTTTCATTGGCCGGCAGGGGCTTGTCGGCAAATTCGGCGACGGCTAACCCATCGGCAAGGCGAAGGCAGGTTTCCAGGCTGTCGGCCAGCCGCGAGGCCATGTCGGCCCGCACCACGACGCGGTCGACGACGATGTCGATATCGTGCTTGTATTTCTTGTCGAGGGTGGGTGCCTCGGCGATTTCGTAGAACTGGCCATCGATCTTGACGCGCTGGAAGCCCTTCTTCATCAACTCAGCGAGTTCTTTCTTGTACTCGCCCTTGCGGCCCCGGATCAGCGGCGCAAGAATATAAAGCCGCGTCCCTTCCTCAAAGGCCAGGACGCGGTCGACCATCTGGCTGACGGTCTGGCTCTCAATCGGCAGGCCGGTGGCTGGCGAATAGGGCACGCCGACGCGGGCAAACAGCAGGCGCATATAATCGTAGATTTCGGTGACGGTCCCGACCGTCGAGCGCGGATTGCGCGACGTGGTCTTTTGCTCGATGGAGATTGCCGGGGAAAGGCCCTCGATCAGGTCCACATCAGGCTTCTGCATCATTTCCAGGAACTGCCGGGCATAGGCCGACAAGCTCTCGACATAGCGGCGCTGGCCCTCGGCATAGATCGTATCGAAGGCCAGCGACGACTTTCCCGAGCCGGAAAGGCCGGTCATCACGATCAGGCTGTTGCGCGGCAGATCAAGGTCGATGCCCTTGAGATTGTGCTCGCGCGCACCACGGATGGAAATCGTCTTCAATTCGCTCATAACAAAACTCGGTTTGGGAGAGAGCCGCAGGCGGGAATGCCGCTCCTTATTTAGTCACTGCTGCCGTCCTGTCGAGACGGGTGGGTCGATTCTGCGTTCGATTCCGCCAGAGTTGACGACATCATACAAATTTATTAGAACAAATAAAGAACATATTTTGCCCTGGATTCTTCGCTGTGGATTACAGGCGATCTGGCTGCCCTTAATCGACAGGGATAGGATAAGGTTAAAATTGATTGGATTTGTAAGCCGCCCCATGGTGGCAGCGAGGTGAGTATCATGGCTGGAAGCGTCAACAAGGTTATTTTGATCGGCAATCTGGGCGCGGACCCGGAAATTCGCCGTACCCAGGACGGTAAGCCGATTGCCAACCTGCGCATCGCCACGTCTGAATCCTGGCGCGACCGGAACTCCGGCGAGCGCAAGGAAAAGACCGAATGGCACAGCGTGGTGATTTTCAATGAAGGTCTCTGCAAGGTTGCCGAACAATATCTGAAGAAGGGTGCGACCGTTTATATCGAGGGCCAGCTTCAGACCCGCAAATGGCAGGACCAGAACGGCAATGACCGTTACTCGACGGAAATCGTCCTCCAGGGCTTCAACTCGACACTGACCATGCTCGGTGGCCGTGGCGAAGGCGGCGGTGCCGCCCGTGGCGGCAGCGATTTCGGCGGTGGCGGTGGTGGCTACGACGACTATGGCTCGGCCCCGGCCCGCAGCGGCGGCGCATCCTCGGGCGGTGGTCGCGGCGCCAGCGCGCCATCGGGCGGTTTCTCCCGCGATATGGACGATGATATACCGTTCTGATTTCCGGCTTTCAGTTAAAGCCTTTTGGTCCAGGCGCATCCTCATTGGGATGCGCCTTTTTCTTTATGACTGAAGGCCTCAGAGGTGAAATGCCGCTTTGATGCCGTCAACGACGAATTGAACGGATAGAGCGGCAAGGATGACGCCGAGCAGGCGGGTCAGGATGGCCCGCCCGGTGACGCCCAGAAAGCGATCAAGCCGATCGGCGATCACCAGGGCCAGCAGTACGACGCCGATGCAGAGCGCGATGACCAGGATCAGTTCCGTGCGCTCTACCGGGCCAGGCAGGGCCCCGGCCAGCAGGATGGTGGCTGAAATGGCGCCAGGACCAGCGATGAGCGGCAAAGCCAGCGGGAAGACGGCGATATTGTGCATGTGATCGCGGGTAATCGCGTCTTCCGAGGTCTTTTCCTTACGCTCCTGGCGTTTTTCGAAAATCATCTCGAAAGCGATGGCAAACAGCATCAACCCACCCGCGATGCGGAACGCGCCGATGGAGATGCCAAGCGCTTCAAGAATGCTGGCGCCGAAAACAGCAAAGACCGCCAGGATGCCAAAGGCGATGGCCGCGCCGCGCAAGGCTACTTGTTTGCGTTGCTGCCGGGTCATGCCTCGGGTCAGACCAAGAAACAACGGTGCCAGACCCGGCGGGTCGAGCGTCACCAACAGGGTGGTGAAGGCATTGAGGAGAAGTTCGACATTGGTCATGGATGTTCTCCTGTTTCTGTTTGGGTAAAGGCCACAGATTGCGTGAAACTGGGGCGCGAGAGAATCCTTTACCATATCCTGGCCGTTGGAGAGTGATTTCCGGCGCGTGGAGGCAAGGTCAAGCCACCAGTGACGGTCATTCGGGCAGATAGCGCCCGCGGGTTCAAGAAATGCCTTGTCATAGCCGCAAAAGCCTGTTCAAAACCTCCCAGCAAATTGGCGCGGAAAGGGGCTTTCCGCTATAAAATCCCTAGTGATTCTAACAGGCGTGACCCGTTTTGACTGAGCAAAGCACACCCGGCGGTAAAATGCCGTCCGATATCGAACCCATTTCGATCATGACGGAAATGCAGCGGTCGTATCTCGATTACGCGATGAGCGTAATCGTCAGCCGCGCACTTCCCGACGTCCGCGATGGTTTGAAGCCCGTTCATCGTCGCATCCTGTTTGGCATGTCCGAGCTGGGTATCGACTGGAACAAGAAATATGTGAAATGCGCCCGTGTAACCGGCGACGTGATGGGTAAATTCCATCCGCACGGCAACTCGGCGATCTATGATGCGCTGGCCCGTATGGCGCAGGATTGGTCGTTGCGGCTGCCGCTGATCGACGGTCAGGGCAATTTCGGCTCCATCGATGGCGATCCGCCAGCGGCGGAACGCTATACCGAGTGCCGCCTGCAAAAGGCCGCGCATTCGCTGCTGGACGATCTGGACAAGGACACGGTCGATTTTCGTGACAACTATGACGGCACCCTGTCCGAGCCTGTCGTCGTGCCAGCGAAATTCCCTAATCTTCTCGTCAATGGCGCCGGCGGTATCGCTGTCGGTATGGCGACGAATATTCCGCCGCACAATCTGGTCGAAGTCATCAACGGCTGTATCGCGCTGATTGAAAACCCGGCTATCGAATTGCCGGAGCTGATGCAGATCATTCCCGGTCCCGATTTCCCGACCGGTGCGCTGATTCTGGGCCGTAGTGGCATTCGCTCGGCCTATGAGACCGGACGCGGTTCGGTGATCATGCGCGGCGTGGCGCGGATCGAGCCGATGCGTGGCGACCGCGAACAGATCATCATCACCGAGATCCCCTATCAGGTGAACAAGTCGACGATGATCGAGAAAATGGCCGAATTGGTGCGCGACAAGCGTATCGAGGGCATTTCCGATCTGCGCGACGAATCCGACCGCCAGGGCTACCGCGTCGTGATCGAGCTGAAGCGCGATGCCAATGCGGACGTGATCCTCAACCAGCTCTACCGTTATACGCCGCTGCAAAGCTCGTTCGGCTGTAACATGGTGGCGCTGAATGGCGGCAAGCCGGAGCAGTTGACGTTGCTCGACATGCTGCGGGCTTTCGTCAGCTTCCGCGAAGAGGTTATTAGCCGGCGAACGAAGTACCTGTTGCGCAAGGCGCGTGACCGCGCCCATGTGCTGGTTGGTCTTGCCATTGCCGTTGCCAATATCGATGAAGTCATCCGGTTGATCCGCCAGGCGCCGGACCCGCAGACGGCGCGCGAGCAGTTGATGGAGCGCCGCTGGCCGGCATCCGACGTGGAAAGCCTGATCCGGTTGATCGATGATCCGCGCCACAGGATCAATGAGGACAACACCTATAACCTGTCGGAAGAGCAGGCTCGCGCCATCCTTGAATTGCGTCTTGCCCGCCTGACGGCCCTTGGCCGTGACGAAATCGACGAGGAATTGAACAAAATCGGGGCGGAAATCTCCGATTATCTCGATATTTTGTCGTCTCGGACCCGGATTCAGACCATTGTTGTCGATGAGCTTGTCGCGGTGCGCGACGAGTTCGGCACACCACGCCGCAGCCAGATCATGGAGGGCGGTCCTGACATGGACGATGAGGATCTCATCGCCCGTGAAGACATGGTGGTGACCGTTTCGCATCTCGGCTATATCAAGCGCGTTCCGCTGGTCACCTATCGCGCCCAGCGTCGCGGCGGCAAGGGCCGCTCCGGCATGGCGACACGGGACGAGGATTTCGTTACCCGGCTATTTGTTGCCAATACCCACACACCGGTTCTGTTCTTCTCGTCACGCGGCATTGTCTACAAGGAGAAGGTCTGGCGTCTGCCGATCGGCACTCCACAGTCGCGTGGCAAGGCGCTGATCAACATGCTGCCACTGGAGCCAGGCGAGCGGATCACTACGATCATGCCGCTGCCTGAGGATGAGGCAAGCTGGGATAATCTCGACGTGATGTTCTCGACGACTCGGGGCACCGTGCGCCGTAACAAGTTGAGCGACTTCGTCCAGGTCAACCGCAATGGCAAGATCGCCATGAAGCTCGAAGAAGAGGGTGATGAGATCCTCTCCGTCGAAACCTGCACGATTGACGACGATGTGCTGCTGACCACGGCTTTGGGCCAGGCGATCCGCTTCCCTGTCGATGAAGTCAGGGTGTTTGCCGGTCGCAATTCCATCGGCGTTCGCGGCATTTCCTTGCAGCCGAACGATCGTATCATCTCGATGACCATTCTCAGCCATGTCGATGCCGAGCCATGGCAGCGTGCGGCCTATCTGAAGCGTTCTGCTACCGAGCGCCGCGCCATTGGCGTGGACGAGGACGACATCGCACTGGTTGGTGAAGAGGTGGGCGAAATCGGCGATCTAACCGAGGAGCGTTATCAGGAACTGAAGGCACGCGAGCAATTCGTGCTGACGATTTCCGAACGTGGTATCGGCAAGCGCTCGTCGTCCTACGATTTCCGCACATCCGGCCGTGGCGGCAAGGGCATACGTGCCACCGACACATCGAAGACGGCAGAAATCGGCCAGTTGGTCGCCGCCTTCCCGGTCGAAGACAAGGACCAGATCATGCTGGTCTCAGACGGCGGTCAGTTGATCCGCGTGCCAGTCGATGGCATTCGCATCGCCAGCCGCGCCACCAAGGGCGTGACGATCTTCAATACCGCCAAGGATGAAAAGGTCGTATCGGTCGAGCGCATCAATGAGCCGGAAGGCGAAGAGGATGGCGAGATCGCCGCGGAAGATGTGATCGCTACCGATCCTGCACCTCAGACGGACAGTGAAAGCTGATTGAGGGTTTTACATTTTAAAATCAAAGCCATGGCAATAATTGTTGCCATGGCTTTTTTTATGGGTTCGGTACAGCCCATCGTTTAGGGAAGACAGCAACAGCCGTGGTTTCCTGGTTGTCTCAGGTCTCTTTATTACCCGGATCACCCGGCTTTTCACCGATGAGATCAATGAATGCCCGAAGCGGTCTCGGCATGAATCTATTCGAAAAGTAGAGACGAGGACCGTCGAAGGGTGGCGACCATTCATCGAGAACGGGTTCAAGCTCCCCGGTCTCCAGATAGGGTTGAAGCCAGTTTTCGAAAGTACCGATAATTCCGCAGCCAGAGCAGGCCAGGGATATGGCGGCAGATGCGGCATCGACGCCCAGGATCAGACGGCCCGGCGGATCTATGGTGATCGCTTCGTTATCTTTTTCGAACTCCCATAGCACCAGCGCTCCACTTGAAAAACGCAAGCGGATACAGTCATGGGCGACCAACTCTCGCGGATGATTGGGCGTGCCGCGTTTCTTCAGGTAGGACGGTGCAGCGGCCAGCACGACCCGCTGCTGTCTGGGACCAATCGGTATGGCAATCATGTCCTGCGCCAGATGCTCCCCATACCGTATCCCCGCATCGCAGCCAGCGGCTGTGATGTCGACAAGCCGGTCATCCACCATGATTTCCACCCTTACCTCAGGATAACGGCGCAGGAACCGGTCGATCAGCGGCGGCAAAATATCGACCATGACCGCCCCGGTGACATTCAGCTTCAACAGACCACGGACTTCCTGCCGAGTATTCATGGCGTCGAGTAATGCCGCTCGCGTTTCACGGAAGACCGGAGCTAAACGCTCAACCAGGGCACGGCCCGCCTCTGTTGGAGCGATTGATCTGGTCGTGCGGATCAAGAGTGGAGTGTTCAGTCTTTTCTCAAGCAGCGCAATCTTGTCGCTGATGGTTGAGGGCGAAAGACCAAGCCGTTTGGCCGCAGCTCTAAATCCGCCTGCGTCGCAGACTGCGAGTAACACGGTGAGGTCATCAAGATAAAGCTGATCTGCATTGTTCGGCATACCGGACAAGCTATCCGTATTGCAGGTGATTTTCAATCACCAGAGCCGAGACTAGATGTCGTTGGGTGAGAGCAATCAAGGAGAAAAACAATGCCCGTCCAACTGCAAAATGCCTCGCCCTCCAGTCCGTTTGCCTCGTGGAAAGGGCAACATGCTGGCATACGCGTGCCTGATTTCGCTGCGTGTGTCGCCTGGTATCGAGAAAAGCTCGATTTCAGATTGGTTCAGTCGATGACTTTTGGCGCCACCACATTCGGATTTCTCGCGCCCGCCGTCGATAATGGGTTTCGCCTCGAAATTCTCGCCAATCCCAACGGTATTGAGCGGCCCGCTTACACGGACCTTCCAGACAGCCATAAGATCATGGGGTGGCATCATATCTGCTTCAGCACGGATAATCTGCATGACAGCGTGGATGAGTTGAAGCGCCGGGGTGTGGCAATGGTCAGCGAACCCATTGATGTCAAAGAACTCGGTATCCGTTTTGTGTTCCTTGCTGACCCATGGGGCAATCTGTTTGAGCTTATGCAGCCTCTCCAGGACCCAAGCGATAATTGATGGATAAGGACGCTTGCCTATAGCGGCTTTAGTCTCCGCAGCCGGAGTGCGTTGGTCAGCACGAAGACGCTGGACAGTCCCATCGCACCGGCGGCGAAGATCGGCGATAGCAATGTTCCATTGACGGGGTAGAGCAGACCAGCCGCCAGCGGGATCAGCAGGACATTATAGGCAAAGGCCCAGAACAGGTTCTGGCCGATATTGCGGATCACCGCCTTGCTGATGGCGATGGCACGCGCCACGCCTTGCAGGTCGCCGGACATCAGCACGACATCGGCGCTCTCGATGGCGATATCGGAGCCGGTGCCAACTGCGATGCCGATATCGGCGGAAGACAGGGCCGGGGCATCGTTGATGCCATCGCCAACGAAGGCGAGCTTGCTTCCATCCTTGCGAAGACCGGCAATCGCCGCCACCTTACCGTCGGGCAGAACCTCAGCAATCACCGTATCGATGCCGAGTCGGGCGGCGATGGCCTCGGCGGTGCGGCGGTTATCGCCGCTGATCATCGCCACCTTGAGGCCAAGGTCGTGCAAGGCGCGGATTGCCGCCGGTGTGCTTGCCTTGATCGGGTCGGCGACGGCCATCAGAGCGGCGACTTTGCCATCAATTGCCAGATAGAGCGGGGTTTTTGCGTCCAAACCGAGCCGTTTGGCGTCCTCGGCAAATGCGGAGAGATCGATGCCATGCCGGATCAGCGCCCGGTCGGCACCAACAAGCACCTGATGGCCGGAGACGATGCCGGTGATACCGTAGCCCGGCTCTGCGACGACGTCGGTTGCGATCTGGTGAGGGGCCTGTTCAGCCTCGGCAGCGGCCAGGATGGCTTTGGCAATCGGGTGTTCGGAGCGCGCCTCAAGGCTGGCTGCAAAGGACAAGATGTCGGCACGGGAAAAGCCCTCTGCCATTACCAGATCGGTCAGTTCCGGTCTGCCTTCGGTCAGCGTGCCGGTCTTGTCGAGAGCGACGATTGACACATCGCGCAGGCTTTGCAAGGCTTCGCTTCTGCGAAACAACACGCCCAACTCGGCGGCGCGGCCGGTGCCAACCATGATCGAAGTCGGTGTTGCCAGCCCCATGGCGCAGGGGCAGGCGATGATCAACACCGCAACTGCATTGACCAGCGCATAGCTGAGCGCAGGCGCAGGGCCGAGCAATAGCCAGAGAATGAAGGTGAGCAGAGCCGCCGCGATCACAGCAGGTACGAACCAGCCAGTAATGCGGTCCACCATCCCTTGAATCGGCAGTTTCGAGCCTTGGGCGGTTTCCACCATGCGGATGATCTGGGAGAGAAGCGTGTCGGCGCCGACCTTGGTGGCGCGAAACCGGAAAGCACCGTTTTTGTTGATGGTACCGCCGGTCACCGTGTCGCCATCCGCCTTTTCCACCGGTACCGGCTCACCGGTAATCATCGATTCGTCGATAAAAGAGCGGCCTTCGATCACCACGCCATCAACAGGAAGTTTTTCGCCTGGGCGGATTTCCAGGACATCGCCAACGATAACCGCGGCAATGTCGAGATCGATAGGCTTGCCGTCCCGGATCACCCTCGCTGTTTTGGGGCTGAGACCGATCAGCCGTTTGATGGCATCGCTGGTCCGGCCTTTGGCACGGCTTTCCAACGTGCGCCCCAGCAGGACCAGCGTGACGATAACGGCTGCCGCCTCAAAATAGACGTTTACGGTGCCCTGCGGCATCAGCCCCGGTGTGAACGTGGCAACCAGCGAATAGCCGTAGGCTGCGGATGCGCCCAGCACCACCAGAGAATTCATATCTGGATGAAGGCGAATGAGGTTTGGCACACCACGGCGAAAGAATGTCAGGCCGGGACCAAACAGCACCAGCCCGGCCAGCAAGGCCTGAAGCACCCAGCTGGTCTGCATGCCAAGCGTGTTCATCACCCAGGAATGCAGGGCGGGAATGAGGTGCGAGCCCATTTCGATGATGAAGATCGGCAGCGTCAGGAGAAAGGCAACCACAGTCCTCTGCGTCAGGCGATGCGTCTCATCGGCGCGCCGGTCGGGCAGGGGTTCGAGGGAGGATGGTCCTTCCGGGTTGGCGGGTTTGCGGACATGATAGCCAGCCTGTTCCACGGCAGCCACGAGGGTCTGCCTATCCGTCTCTGCGGTGACGGTCACGGTGGCGCGTTCGGTTGCCAGATTGACCGCAGCTAAACTGACACCCGGCACGGCGGCCAATGCCTTTTCCACGCGCCGCACACAGGAGGCGCAGTTCATGCCGTCGATGTCCAGTTCGCGAGTTTCGATACGCGGCGTGTAGCCGGCCTGTTGAATGGCTGCCAGTACGGCGGCGAGATCCGGCTGCTGCGAAAACTGCACGCTGGCCTTTTCACTGGCCAGATTGACCGAGGCGGACGATACGCCCGGCACGGCGGCAATCGCCTTTTCGACCCGCCGCACGCAAGAGGCGCAATTCATGCCATCGATGGCGATGGTGGTTTCAAGGGTGTTGCTGGCATTCATCGGTCTGGTTCCTATCCGGCTGCCAGCCATAGATAAGGCTTCCCACTATGGGAATGTCAAGGCATGAACTGGAGAAATCTCAAGATTGCGAGATCGGCAGAATGCAATCTCCGGTCTGCCGTTTGAGGCGCATCGCCGCAGATTGACTTAAGTCAAGGTTTCAAAGGGCGGGACGTGAAAAACCTCTGATAACGAGAGGTGCCGTCATGAATAGCAATGGGATAGAAACACGACCGGATGTCGAGCGTTTCACCGCCGAGCCAGTGAATTCCGCAAAAATTCGCAGGCCGCTCTATGAAGCCCGCAAGAAGATCTTTCCAAAGCGCGCTTCGGGCCGTTTTCGGCAGTTTAAATGGTTGATCATGGCCATAACACTTGGGATCTACTATCTCACGCCCTGGCTGCGCTGGGATCGCGGTGCCTATGCCCCGGATCAGGCAGTGCTGATCGATCTGGCGCATCGGCGGTTCTACTTCTTTTTTATCGAGATCTGGCCACAGGAGTTTTTCTTTGTCGCGGGCCTGCTGGTCATGGCTGGGTTTGGCTTGTTCCTGGTCACGTCCGCAGTCGGACGCGCCTGGTGCGGCTATACCTGTCCGCAGACGGTCTGGGTCGATCTGTTTCTGGTGGTCGAGCGCTTTCTGGAAGGCGACCGCAATGCGCGAATCAAGCTGGACAGCGCGCCGTGGTCTCCATCGAAGATCTGGAAACGAGGTGCCAAGCATGTCACCTGGATCATCATCGGCGTGCTGACCGGCGGCGCGTGGATCTTCTATTTCGCCGATGCACCGAGCCTGCTGAAGGAGTTCGTCACCGGTCAGGCGGCTGGCGTTGCCTATGTCACCGTCGCCATCCTCACCGCCACGACTTATGTATTCGGCGGACTGATGCGCGAGCAGGTCTGCATCTATATGTGTCCATGGCCGCGCATTCAGGGCGCCATGCTGGACGAAAAGTCGCTGGTCGTGACCTATAATGACTGGCGCGGCGAACCACGGACCCGCCATGCCAAGAAAGCCGCCGCAGCGGGTGAGTCTGTCGGCGATTGTGTCGATTGCAATGCCTGCGTGGTGGTCTGTCCGATGGGCATCGACATCCGCGAAGGCCAGCAGTTGGAATGCATTACCTGCGCGCTATGTATCGATGCCTGCGATGGGGTTATGGATAAGCTTGCCAAGCCGCATGGGCTGATCGCCTATGCGACACTGGAGGAATATCAGTCCAATATGGCGCTGGCGACTGATAGTGGTACAAGGCCAATCGATCCCGATCGGGTCCGCAAGGCCGATGGCAGCTTTGTCGATTCCATCAGGCATTTCGATTGGCGGGTAATTTTCCGGCCCCGGACCTTGCTATATACAGTTGTCTGGTCCGCCGTCGGCGGCGGCCTGTTGTTTGCATTGATGACCCGCGACCGGCTGGACATCAACGTGCTGCATGACCGCAATCCGCAATATGTGCTGGAATCGAACGGCGCGATCCGAAACGGCTATACGGTGCGGCTGCTCAACATGATCCCGCAACCGCGCGACCTGACGGTCACGCTGGACGGCCTTCCCGACGCCACCATGAAGGTCAATGGCATGCAGGATCAGCCCGGCCGGTCGATAACTGTTACGGCGGAACCGGATGAGGCAACCACGCTGAAAATCTACGTCACTCTTGCCGGTCGTGATGTGACGGAGGCCTCCGAGCCGTTCCGCTTTATCGTCAGTGATCCGAATTCCACCGAGCAAGCCATCTACAAGGCCACATTTAACGGACCGGGCAACGGATCTGGAGAGAAAAAATGAGTGCTGAAAGCCCAAAGACCTTTGTTTTCACCGGCTGGCATATGCTGGCGTCGATCTGCTCTTTCTTTGGGGTGATCATCACCGTCAACCTGACCATGGCCTGGTATGCGGGCCATAGCTGGAGCGGCATGGTGGTGCAAAATACCTATGTCGCCAGCCAGCAATTCAACGACACGACAGCGCAGATCCGCAAGCTGCTGGATACCGGCATCCAGGGAACGATGACGATAAAGCAGGGGGCGATTACCTATGATCTCGCCATTCCCGGCAAGGGTCCTGTCATCGCCGATCAGGTGGTCGCCAATTTCAAGCGCCCGGTTGGTGAGCATCAGGATTTCACCGTTATGCTGACGCCAGCCGGTCCCGGGCACTTCACGGGCGATCATCCTGTCGATGACGGCCATTGGATTGTTGAGACCATTGCAACGCGTGACGGGCAATTGGTCATGCATGAAGCCAACCGGATGGCTGTCATCGGGGGTGAAAAATGAGTTGCTGCGCGGCGGGCTCGGAAGCGGCCCTCGACCTGGAACGCTCAGGGGCGCTGCTGCCATCCTCGGAAGAAATCCGACTGGCAAGCCGGGATCTGGGCGAGGGGTTGACCCAGGTGGATTTCAGCGTGCCCGGCGTCTATTGCGGCGCCTGCATCACCAAAATCGAGACGGCCTTGAAACGTCTGCCTGTTGTCGAGCGGGCCCGCGTCAACCTCTCCACCCGGCGCGTCGGTGTCGTCTGGCGGGCAAGGATTGCTGAAGAGGGGCCGTTCATCGACAGGGACGCAGGCCCGGTTATGTGCGATAGCGGCTTCGATCCGGTGGAGCTTGCGCGCACCATCGCTTCCGCCGGCTATAGTTGCCACTTGTTCACACCCCAGGATCTGGCGTCCGATCTGCTCTTGAAGCAATTGATCCGGGCCGTCGCCGTTACCGGCTTTGCCGCCACCAATATCATGTTGCTGTCGGTCTCCGTCTGGTCCGGCGCGGATGCATCGACGCGGGATCTGTTCCACTGGATTTCGGCACTGATTGCCGCCCCGGCCCTGATCTATGGCGGACGGTTCTTCTATCAATCGGCCTGGACTGCGCTACGGCACCGGCGCACCAATATGGATGTGCCGATTGCCATCGGCATCTCGCTTTCCTATTTCTCGTCGCTGTGGGAAACCATTCATCACGGCGAACATGCCTATTTCGATGCGACGGCGTCGCTGCTGTTCTTCCTGCTGATCGGCCGGGCGCTGGACCATATGATGCGCGACCGCGCCCGTTCGGCGATCAGCGGCCTGGCGCGTCTCAATCCGCGTGGCGCCACCGTTGTCGGCGCAGATGGCAGCCGGGAATACCGGCTGGTCGATGATATCAAGGTTGGCGAACATGTCGCCATCTCCGCTGGCGAGCGTATCGCGCTAGATGGCACCGTCATCGCCGGGACCAGCGATCTCGATGTCTCCATCGTCAATGGTGAAAGTGCGCCGCAAACCGTCGGACCCGGCGATGCCGTACAGGCGGGAACGCTCAGCCTCACCGGATCGCTGACGGTCAAGGCGACAGCGCAGGCACGCGATTCCTTCCTCTCGGAAATCATCCGGCTGATGGAGGCGGCTGAAGGGGGCAAGGCGCATTATCGCCGCATCGCCGACCGGGCCTCGCAGCTCTATGCGCCCGTCGTTCATCTGCTGGCTCTGACCTCTTTCATTGTCTGGGGGCTTTATGACGGCGACTGGAAACATGCGCTGATGGTGGCGATTGCCGTGCTGATCATTACCTGCCCTTGCGCATTGGGTCTGGCCGTGCCGGTCGTGCAGGTGGTGGCAGCGGGAAAGCTGTTCCAGCGCGGCATCATGGTCAAGGACGGCTCGGCAATGGAACGCCTGGCCAAGGTGGATGCCGTCGCCTTCGATAAGACCGGCACGCTGACACTTGGCCGCCCCATGCCCGTCGATATCAACAGGGCCAGCCCCGGCATGATCTCCATCGCCGCCGGGCTTGCTGCCCATTCCCGTCATCCGCTGTCACAGTCCCTGTGGCGCAGCGCCTCGTCCAATTACGCAGCCGGGGCGATCCGCAATTTCTCCGGTGTGACGGAAATTCCAGGTAGCGGCGTCGAGGCGGTCACGGCGGAAGGGTGCTACCGGCTCGGAAGCCGCCGCTTTGCGCTCGGCTCAGGCGAGGGCGAGGCCGATGGTCCAGCTTTGTCGGAAGTCATTCTTTCGCTGAATGGTTACAGTCTCGGGTGTTTCCGCTTCGAAGACAGTCTTCGCCCCAGCGCAGCGGAGGTTATTGCCGGGCTTCAGGCTGAGGGCATGAGGGTCACGATCCTGTCGGGAGACAGGAGGCCGGTGGTGAAGGCGCTTGCGGCAAGACTTGGCGTGGATGCGGCAGAGGCGGAGCTTTCGCCGTCCGGTAAGGCAAAATTTTGCGCGTCAGCGGACGAGGCCGGGCAGCATTTGCTGATGGTGGGCGATGGCATTAATGACGCGCCGGCGCTATCGGCGGCCTATGTCTCCATGGCACCGGCCACAGCAGCCGATGTCGGGCGTCAGGCCGCCGACTTTGTCTTCATGCATGACGGGCTCGATGCCGTGCCTTTCGCCATAAATGTCTCCCGCCGGGCAGGGCAGTTGATCCGCGAGAATTTCGTGCTGGCAATCGGCTATAACGTGCTGGCCGTGCCGGTCGCGTTGCTGGGCTATGCGACACCGCTGATTGCCGCCATCGCCATGTCGACCTCCTCGATCATCGTGGTGGCCAATGCGCTGCGGCTAAACGGGTTGGGCGGATTTACCCGCAAGACCGACGCTCATGCCCTTCAACCGGCATCGAGCCACAAACCGCTGAGAATAGCCGCATGAACATGCTGATCTATCTCATTCCCATCGCACTTTTGATGGGTGGCATCGGCCTTGCGGCCTTTCTCTGGTCGCTGAAAAGCGGCCAATATGAGGATATGGATGGCGCGGCATGGCGCGTCATTACTGACGACGACGACCATCCCTGATTATTGATTTGCCAATCATTTATGCATCTGCCGTCACGCATCCTTGTCTGTGCCATTTCATGTTGCATCTTGCTCCCCTGCGAAAGGAGTGCCAAAACAGCGCTGTCGTTTTTGGTTGAATGAAATGGAGCATGGTTATGCAGCAGGCGGAAATCGGACTGATCGGCCTTGGCGTTATGGGATCGAACCTGGCGCTCAATATTGCCGAGAAAGGCAACCGCATCGCGGTCTTCAACCGGACACCAGCGCGCACGCATGAATTCATCGGCGAGGCAGGCGACCTTGCTGGCAATATCATTGGCTGCGACACAATCGAGGAGTTTGTTGCCGCCATTCGCCCGCCGCGCCCGATCATCATCATGATCAAGGCCGGTGACGCTGTCGATCAGCAGATGGAATTGCTCAAACCGCATCTTTCGGCCAATGACATCATGATCGATGCGGGCAATGCCAATTTCCGCGACACGATCCGCCGTTTCGACAATCTGAAGGATAGCGGCCTGACCTTTATCGGCATGGGCGTTTCCGGTGGTGAGGAAGGTGCCCGTCATGGTCCTTCGATCATGGTTGGCGGCCTGGAAGAAAGCTGGAAGCGGGTCGAGAAGGTTCTCACCTCGATTTCCGCCAAGTTCAATGGCGACCCTTGCGTGGCGTGGCTCGGCACGGATGGCGCTGGCCATTTCGTCAAGACGATCCATAACGGCATCGAATATGCCGATATGCAAATGATCGCCGAAATCTACGGCATTCTGCGCGATGGGCTTGGCATGTCGGCCAGCGAAATCGGCGATGTGTTCGGCCAATGGAACAAGGGGCGCCTGAATTCCTACCTGATCGAAATCTCCGAAAAGGTGCTGAAGGCCAAGGACCCGATTACAGGCAATCCGATGGTGGATGTCATCGTCGATGCCGCAGGCCAGAAGGGCACCGGCAAATGGTCGGTGATCGAAGCGCAGAATCTCGGCGTTGCGGCGACGGGCATCGAGGCTGCCGTGGCGGGACGTGTGCTGTCTTCGCAAAAGCAGGAGCGCGTTGCGGCGGAAGCAATTTTCGGCCTGCCGAAGCCCACCGAAAAGCCCCATGACGGCATGGCTTTCCTGGCCGATCTCGAAAGCGCGTTGCTGGCGGCAAAAATCGCTGCCTATGCTCAGGGCTTTGCGGTGATGGCTGCTGCCTCCAAGGAATTCGGCTGGTCGCTGCCGATGCCAACGATTGCGAAAATCTGGCGCGAAGGCTGCATCATCCGCTCGCAATTCCTTGATGAGATCACCTCGGCCTTTACCAAGGACCCTGACGTGGCAAACCTGATCGTCACGCCCGCCTTCTCGAAAATGGTCAAGGACAGCGATGCAGCGCTTCGCCGCGTCGTTTCCTACGCAGCCCTTTCCGGCCTGCCGGTTCCGGCACTCTCCTCGGCGCTGTCCTACTTTGACAGCTACCGTCGCGGTCGCGGCACCGCCAATCTCATCCAGGCGCAGCGCGACTTCTTCGGCGCCCATGGCTTTGCGCGGGTGGACGGCAAGGATTATCCGCACGGCCCCTGGGGCAGCGGCGCGGCGATCTACTGATCCCGGCGGTTTTGCAATAAAAGCAATGCCTCGCTGCTTCACCGCAGCGGGGCTTTTTTGAGGGCGTTGTTTCGATGAACGATCATCTTGTCATTCTGGGCAGCAAAGGCGGCCCGGCGATCCGCCCCGGCGGCCCTAATCCCACATCGATGCTGCTGACACTCGGTGGACGCCGCATTGTCGTCGATTGCGGCCTTGGCGTGACACGCGGGGTGGTGGAGACGGGCATGTCGTTGAAAGAACTGGATCTTGTATTCATCACTCACCTCCATTCCGATCATGTATTGGAGCTTGGTGGGCTTCTCCATACGGCTTGGACGACGGGGCTTGCAAAGCCGGTCCTCGTCTATGGGCCGTTGGGCACACAGCAGCTATGGCAGGGGTTTCTCGCCGCGCTTGACTATGACATCCGCACGCGAATCGAAGATGAGGGCAGGCCTGATCCGGCGGAGTTGATTACCATCATCGAATATGGCGAAGGGCCGATTTTTGTCGAAAACGGCTTGACGGTGTCGGCATTGCGCGTTGACCATCCACCCGTGACGGAATGCTTTGCCCTGCGGTTTTCCTACGGCGAAAAGACAGTCGTACTGTCGTCCGATACTGCCTATTTTCCGCCGTTGGCACAGTTTGCGGCCCAGGCCGACATTCTCGTTCATGAGGCCATGTTGCCGGAGGGTGTGGACAACATCGTTGCCCGAACCGGTAATGGCGCTCGCCTGCGAGAGCATCTCTACGCTTCGCACACGCTTGCCGAAGACGCCGGACGGCTGGCGAATGCTGCGGGTGTGAAAAAGCTCGTGCTCAATCATCTCATTCCTGCCGATGATCCGGCGTTTGGCGAGGCGGATTGGCGCCGTGCGCTTTCTAACGTCTGGTATGGACCTTTGGTGATCGCCCGAGACGGGGTGTGTATCCCGTTCTGATCAACGGCCAAGATTCTTGTTGGCCGCTGAATGGTTCAGGACCACGCAGGCTGGCTCATGCTTTGCAGCAGATGCGGCTCCACGCCGTCGATGCTGGCAATTACGGCCTTTGCAAGTTCGCGTCCGGCCATCAACGCATCCTCATTGGCGGTGATGATTTCAGGACGTATCCATTTGAGGATCGGCACCGATTGCTTGGAAACGAGATCAACATCCAGGCCCAACCTCTTGTCCGCCGCATCAATCCCGGCGTTGACAGCGATCGCGGCGCTGCTGGAAGAGCAGATGATGCCGTCTGGAGCCTCTGGTGAGCGCATCAGCGCTTCTATCGCGTTGCGGATCTCCTCGAGCGATCCATCGATATTGACGGGCACCGGCACTTCTGCTGCACCGGAGTCACGGATGCCGGCCAAAAAGCCATCGCGGGTATGGCGGTAATAGGTCAACTTGTCGGTCGGCGGCAGCAGGGCGATCCGCCTGCGGCCACGTTTGGCCAAGCGCTCCACGGCCTGGCTGGCGAAGGCCTCATTGTCGAAATCGTGAAACGGATGGATCAGACCGGATGCCGTGCGGCCATGGGCGGCGAACGGCATGCCACGCTCTGTCAGCAGCTTGATGCGGGCATCGTCGGGTTCGGTGCGTGAAATAATCACCCCATCCGCCGAACCGGTATCGAGAATATAGCGAACCGGCTGCATCGGGTCCTTGCTATGGGAATGCGGCGTGACAACGATATGGTAAGGCGTGCCCGACAAGACCTCGGAAATGCCGAAAACCATCTGGCTGCTGAAACCCATGATTTCCTCATCGATGCTGAGCACCAGGGCGATCACATTGGTCTTGCCGGTACGCAGACGCACCCCCGCACGGTTGGGCTGATAGCCCAATTGCCGCGCCACCATCCGCACCCGCTCCTTGGTATCGGCACCGATATCCGGCGCATCCTTCAAGGCGCGCGATACCGTGGTAATGCCGAGCCCGGTCAGAAAGGCGATGGTCTTGAGGGTAGGGCGTTCGCCCTTACCTTCATGTGCCGCCCTTGCATGTGAGGCTTCGGTATGTGGGGCCTTTATCGGGCCAGGTCTTCGCTCATCATTCATGAAATGTCCGCCAGTAAAGTCTATTCCTACACTCCGATACTCAGTTTCGGCAAGGAGGCCTGTGACGGGAACTGTCACCGGATAAAAGTTCAATGCGTTCTAAATTCTGAAACGATACAGTAAAAATGTCGAGAGCTAATTCGGGAGATTTTCTCGGACAAATTACAATCAATGCAGGCATTGCGCCACCTCAGCCCATTTCGCATTTGCGAAGAAAAATCTATTTACTGATTAAAAACAGCCAATAATGGCAGTTTGCAGCGCGATAAATTCTGATTTTCAGGATGTTTTTCCGATTTATGGTGGGCACAATTTCAGACGTAAAAAAACTGAATAAAAAAATTCTAATTCCCGGTTGCGTCCTTAAGAAGATTGACTTAGGTTTTTCCGGCAACGTTTCAGTGAGGGAGGAGACTCAATGATAATTCGGTGCATTGCGGCTGCATTGGCAGCCACTGTGGCCCTGCCGCTCGGCATGGCCAGCGCGACCGATCTGGAAGTGACCCATTGGTGGACTTCGGGGGGAGAGGCGGCTGCGGTCAAGGAGCTGGCAAAGGCTTTTGACGCGACCGGCAACAAATGGATCGACGGCGCTATCGCCGGATCGGGCGGCACCGCCCGGCCAATCATGATCAGCCGCATCACCGGTGGTGATCCGATGGGGGCGACCCAGTTCAACCATGGGCGCCAGGCGCAAGAACTGGTGGAAGCCGGTTTGATGCGTGATCTGACCGATCTTGCCACCAAGGAAAAGTGGAAAGAGGTCATCAAGCCAGCCAGCCTGCTCGACGGCTGCACTATTGACGGCAAGATCTATTGTGCTCCGGTCAACATTCATTCCTGGCAATGGCTCTGGTTGTCCAATGCCGCCTTCAAGAAGGCCGGTGTCGAGACCCCGAAGAACTGGAATGAGTTTGTTGCCGCAGCGCCTGCCCTGCAAAAGGCAGGCATTCAGCCATTGGCACTGGGCGGCCAGCCCTGGCAGGCCAGCGGGTTGTTCGATACGCTGCTGATTTCGCTCGGCGGGAAAGATCTTTATCTCAAGGTCTACCAGGACAAGGACGAAGCGACGATCACCGGTCCTGAATTCGCGGCCATTTTCAAGGCGGCGGACGATGCCCGTAAGATGTCGAAGGGCAGCAATGTTCAGGATTGGAACCAGGCCACCAATATGGTGATCACCGGTAAGGCCGGTGGCCAGATCATGGGCGATTGGGCGCAGGGTGAATTCCAGCTGGCCGGACAGGTGGCGGGCAAGGATTATAGCTGCCTGCCGGGTCTCGGCCTCAACGGTTATCTGACGGCGGGCGGCGATGCCTTCTATTTCCCGCTGCTGAAGGACAAGGATAAGTCCAAGGCGCAGGAAGTTCTGGCCTCGACCATTGTCGACCCGAAAACCCAGGTGGCCTTCAACCTGAAGAAAGGCTCGCTGCCAATCCGCGGCGATGTCGATCTGGGAACGGCCAATGACTGCATGAAGAAGGGGTTGGAAATTCTTGCCAAGGGCAATGTCCTGGCCAGCACCGACCAGCTTTTGTCCGCCGATACGCAAAAGCAGAAGGAGGACCTGTTCTCCGAATTCTTTGCCAATCCATCGATGACACCTGAGGCCGCACAGAAGCGCTTAGCCGATATCATCAGCGACGCGGATTGAGCCTGCCGGATCTGGTTGTTTTACGCATTCCCCCGCAAGGCAACGTTTCACTTGCGGGACATGCGCTTCAACATCGTCCAGAGCCATGGCGGCGTGTTGCTTCGCCATGGCTTCCGGTTCCGCTCAAGGCCTCCACCGGCTGGATTTTTCCCGGCATCGGAGAGGATGGCTGTGAACAGAGGAGGGTACTCTGATGATGGCCACTGGCCAAAATAAAAGACCGGTTCGGTTGTTTCGCAATCTGAACGCCAAGATTGCCTCTATTCCCATGATCCTGGTTGCTGTCGTTATTTTTCTCGGCGGCAGCATCTGGACCGTGGTTTATTCCTTTACCAATTCCAAGCTTCTGCCCAGGCTGAATTTTGTCGGTCTCGATCAATATGAGCGGCTCTGGGGTTCGGCGCGCTGGCTGATCTCGATCCAGAATCTTGCCGTCTACGGCTTTTTCTCGCTGATTTTCAGCTTGGTGATCGGCTTTCTGCTGGCAGCGCTGATGGATCAGAAAATCCGTTTCGAAAACCTGTTTCGCACGATCTTCCTCTACCCTTTCGCGCTGTCCTTCATCGTCACCGGTCTTGTCTGGCAATGGGTGCTGAACCCGGAATTCGGCATTCAGTCGGTGGTGCGCAGCATGGGCTTTACCAGCTTCACCTTCGATCCGCTCTATAATCCGCAACTGGTGATCTACGGCATTCTGATCGCGGGCCTTTGGCAAGGTACCGGCCTGGTGATGTGCCTGATGCTGGCTGGCCTGCGTGGTATCGATGAAGACATCTGGAAGGCCTCGCGGGTCGATGGCATCCCGACCTGGAAAACCTATCTGCTGATCATCATTCCAATGATGCGACCGGTGTTCATCACCACGCTTGTCATTATCACCAGCGGCATCGTCAAGGTCTATGACCTGGTGGTGGCGCAAACCAGCGGCGGCCCCGGCATCGCGTCGGAAGTGCCTGCCAAATATGTTTATGACTATATGTTCCAGGCGCAGAACCTGGGGCAGGGCTTTGCCGCTTCGACGATGATGTTGGTGACCGTCGCCATTATCATCATTCCCTGGGCCTATCTGGAATTTGGAGGGCGCAAACGTGGCTGACCATTCCGCTCTCAACACGCAGGCTTCAGCTGTGCTTCCTGTGGCGTCTCGCCTTGGCGAAGGTCCTATGGGCCGCAAACCGAAGCCTATCCTGTCACGCCGCAATATCATGCTCTACGGCATCCTGTTCGTGGCCGCCGCCTATTACCTGCTGCCGCTGTACGTGATGGTTGTCACCTCGCTGAAGGGCATGCCGGAAATCCGGATGGGCAATATCTTCTCGCCGCCAATGGAAATCACCTTCGAGCCCTGGGTGAAAGCCTGGAGCCAGGCCTGTACCGGGCTGAATTGCGACGGCCTGTCTCGCGGTTTCTGGAATTCGGTGCGCATCATGGTACCCTCGACCGTGGTGTCGATCGCCATTGCCTCCGTCAGCGGGTATGCGCTGGCCAATTGGCGCTTCAAGGGTGCGGAACTGTTCTTCTCCATCCTGGTGATCGGCGCGTTCATTCCCTATCAGGTGATGATCTATCCAATCGTCATCGTGCTGCGGGAAATTGGCATCTATGGCAGCCTCACAGGCCTGATCATCGTCCATACGATTTTCGGCATGCCGATCCTGACGCTGCTGTTTCGCAATTACTTCGCCTCGCTGCCGGAGGAATTGTTCAAGGCAGCCCGGATCGATGGAGCAGGGTTCTGGCAGATATATCTGCGGATCATGCTACCAATGTCGCTGCCGATCTTCGTGGTGGCGATGATCCTTCAGGTCACCGGCATCTGGAACGACTTCCTGTTCGGCGTCGTCTTCACCCGCCCGGAATATTACCCGATGACGGTGCAGCTCAACAACATCGTCAATTCGGTTCAGGGCGTGAAGGAATACAACGTCAACATGGCCGCAACGATTTTAACCGGCGCTGTGCCGCTGATTATCTATTTTGTCTCCGGACGCCTGTTCGTGCGTGGCATCGCCGCGGGCGCCGTGAAGGGATAATGCCGATGAACACAAGTGTTTCCATACGCGATCTCTCGCTTAATTTTGGCGCCGTCACGGTGCTGAAGGATCTCAATCTCGACATTGCCGATGGCGAGTTTCTGGTGCTGCTCGGCTCTTCGGGCTGCGGCAAGTCCACGCTGCTCAACTGCATTGCCGGGCTTCTCGATGTCTCGGAAGGGCAGATCTTCATCAAGGACAAGAACGTCACATGGGAAGAACCCAAGGATCGCGGCATCGGCATGGTGTTCCAGTCCTATGCGCTGTATCCGCAGATGACCGTGGAGAAAAACCTGTCCTTCGGCTTGCAGGTGGCAAAAATGCCAAAGACCGAGATCGACAAGCGGGTGGCGCGCGCCGCAGAGATCCTGCAAATCGGTCCGCTGTTGAAGCGCAAGCCAGCCGAGCTTTCCGGTGGTCAGCGCCAGCGCGTGGCCATCGGTCGGGCTTTGGTGCGCGATGTCGATGTCTTCCTGTTTGACGAACCGCTGTCCAATCTCGATGCCAAGCTGCGCGCCGAATTGCGCGTTGAGATCAAGCGGCTGCATCAATCGCTGAAAAACACGATGATCTACGTCACCCATGACCAGATCGAGGCGCTGACGCTGGCCGACCGGATCGCCATCATGAAAAGCGGCGTCATCCAGCAGCTTGACGATCCGATGACCATCTATAACCGGCCAAAAAACCTGTTCGTGGCTGGCTTTATCGGCTCGCCGTCGATGAATTTCTTCAAGGGTGAGCTGCGCGAAAAGAATGGCGCTGTGGTGTTTCATTCCGGCGGCGTCGATTTCGGCCTGACCGGCTATCAGGCCGATACCACGCTCATGCCCGGACGAAAGGTCGTGCTGGGCGCTCGTCCCGAACATATCGCCGTGGACGGCGATATCGGTCCGGGTGAAGAAGCCCATCCGGCGATCGTCGACATCGAGGAGCCTATGGGGGCAGACAATCTCCTCTGGCTGAAGCTGGCGGGCCAGGTGCTGTCGGTACGCATTGCCGGTACGCGCCGCTACCGACCGGGCAGCGAGGTCAAGCTCGCATTCGACATGTCCGTCGCCTCGATTTTCGACGCCGAGACCGAGATGCGTCTCTGACACCCCATCCTGAGGAGCGGTTCAACCGCTCCGCAATTTTTGAGATGATCATGACCGATATCCACGACCTTGCCGGCCCCTGGCAGCTCTCCACCGCAAGCGGTGAGCATTCCTGCACCATCGCCTTGCCCGGCGACGTGCATAGCGCGCTGCATGCGGCAGGCATGATTGCCGATCCTT
Organism: Agrobacterium vitis; assembly: GCF_037039395.1. Lineage (NCBI taxonomy): Bacteria > Pseudomonadati > Pseudomonadota > Alphaproteobacteria > Hyphomicrobiales > Rhizobiaceae > Gillisella > Gillisella vitis. The sequence goes on from NZ_CP146242.1 coordinate 3,624,498, forward strand.
ATTTCGCCAGGAATGAGGAACAGGTGCAATGGGTGGCCGAAAATGACTGGGTGCTGGTGCGCAGCTTCCATCTCGATGTGGCCGATGCGGACTGGTATCTGGATATCGACAATCTCGATACGGTTGCCATGGTGTTCATCAATGACATCCCGGTGTTGTCTGCCGACAATTGCTTCCGCCGCTACCGTCCTGATATCAGCGCCGCCCTGCAGCCGGGCGAAAATACCATTCGCATTTTCATCCATTCCAGCATCAAGGCAGGGGCCGAGCGGCAGGCGCGCCAGCCCTTCTACGTGCCTTACCATCCCGGCAACTCGCCGATCCCGCATGGTAACATGCTGCGCAAGCCGCAATGCCATTTCGGCTGGGACTGGAATATCGCCATCGCGCCGCTCGGCGTCTATGGCACCATCGCCATCCGCAAACTGGACCCGGCGCGGGTTGAACACGTGGAGACCAGCCAGTTGCATCATGCCGATGGCCGGGTGGAACTGACGGTGAAGGCAACGATCTTTGCCAAGACCCCATCGGTCGTGCCGGTGCATTTCCAGTTGGAGGACGAGCGGGTGCGGCTGGACTGCGGCGTCAATGCCGGGGAAACGGTCATTACCCATGTGTTCGAGATTGAACAGCCGAAACTGTGGTGGCCTGCGGGCAGCGGCGAACAGACGCTTTACACATTAAGCGTAGACGTGCCGGGCGATACAGTCGAAAAACTGATCGGCCTGCGGATCATCGAACTGCTTACCGATGCGGATGAGGCGGGCAGCCGGTTTGCGTTCAAGGTTAATGGTCGGGAGATCTTCTGCCGGGGCGCCAACTGGATTCCCGCCGATGCACTGTTCTCGCGATCCTCGCCCGAAAAAACCAAGGGCCTGCTGGACTCGGCGGTCGCCGCCCATATGAACATGATCCGCGTCTGGGGCGGCGGTTTTTATGAAGCCGACTGGTTCTATGATCTCTGCGACCGGCTGGGCCTGATGGTCTGGCAGGACTTCATGTTTGCCTGCAATCTCTATCCCTGCACTGATGACTTCCTTGATAATGTCGCTGCAGAGGTCGATTATCAGGTCCGTCGCCTGCAATCGCATCCCTCCATTGCGCTCTGGTGTGGCGACAATGAATTGATGGGGGCGCTGACCTGGTTTAACGAAAGCCGTGACAATCGCGACCGTTATCTGGTTGCCTATGACCGGCTGAACCGGGTGATCGAGCAGGGGGTCAAAAAGACCTTTCCGCAAGCCATCTGGTGGCCCTCAAGCCCGGCCTCCGGCTATCTCGACTATGGCGATGCCTGGCATGCCGATGGCTCCGGCGACATGCATTACTGGTCGGTCTGGCACGAGAACAAGAGCTTCGACAATTACCGCAGCGTCAAGCCACGCTTCTGCTCGGAATTCGGTTTCCAGTCCTATACGTCGCTGCCTGTCATCGAGAGCTTTGCCGAAGCAAAGGACATGAATATCGCCTCGCCGGTCATCGAGCTGCACCAGAAGAATGCCGGTGGCAATGAGCGGATCGCAGGCACGATGTTCCGCTATTTCCGCTTCCCAAAGGATTTCGCCAATTTCGTCTATCTCAGCCAGATCCAGCAGGGACTGGCGATCAAGACGGCGGTGGATTATTGGCGCTCGCTGAAGCCGCATTGTATGGGTACGCTCTATTGGCAGCTCAACGATACCTGGCCTGTCGCGTCCTGGGCGAGCCTGGACTATGGCGGGCGGTGGAAGGCCATGCATTATATGGTCAAGCGCTTCTTCCAGCCCGTGACCATTGCCGCCATCCCGGATGAAACGGGCAAGCGGTTGCAGTTCTCCATGGTCAATGACACGGCTGACAGTGTGGATATCGATCTGACCGTGTTTGCGCTGACACTGTCTGGTGAGCGCCGGCCACTCACGACGGCAAGCGGATCATGTTCACCAGACCGGGCAGAGATTTTAACCTCCATCGAACTATCAGCTATCCCCAGTAATGGACTGATAATATGGAATTTCAAGGCATCCAACGGCATGAAAGGCGAGGGCCATTTCATGCCTGGTGGCACCTATAAATCTCTGGAACTGGAGCCATCAGGGCTTGGCTTTGACGCCACACCACAGGCCGATGGTTCGCTAGAGCTAACGGTTACAGCCTCCGGTCTCGCGCTGTTCGTGATGATCGAAAGCCGCATTGATGGGAGCTACAGCGACAATGCCTTCGACCTGACCGCCGGTGAAAGCCGCCGTGTGATCTTCACGCCAGCCACGCCGCTGCCGCCGGGCGAAGTGCCTGATTTCACCCTCTACGATCTCTATTCCTGCCAGGCTACCCAATAGTCCCACACAAACCAGTCATCCGACACATATCGACAGCCCGCGTCATGGGAGGCGCGGCGCTTCATTCAGGAGGAAATGACCATGACCGATCTCGGCTTTCAGCTCTACAGCGCCCGCAATTTCCAACCGTTTTCCGCCATCCTTCCGAAATTAAAGGCGGCAGGCTACACCCATGTCGAAGGCTACGGCGCCATGTATGCCAGCGCCGATGACGCGGCACTGAAGGCGCTTCGTGACGATCTCGACGCCAATGACCTGACCATGCCGACCGGCCATTTTGGCCTCGACCTGCTGGAAAGCGATCCGGCCAAGGCGCTGTCCATTGCCAAGACGTTGGGCGTCAAAGCGGTCTATTGCCCTCATCTCGTTGCGGACCTGCGTCCAACGGATGCAGCGGGTTGGTTTGCTTTTGGCCAAAGGCTGGAAAAGGCTGGCAAGCCTATCGTCGATGCCGGGCTGCTGTTCGGCTGGCACAATCATGATTTCGAATTCGTAGCACTTCCTGACGGCTCGACGCCGCAGGAGCAGATTTTTGCTGGTGGCCCCAGCCTGACCTGGGAAGCAGATCTCGCCTGGGTGGTGCGTGGCCATGCCGATCCCGTGTCCTGGATCGAGAGCTATGGCAAGCGGATCACCGCCGTGCATGTCAAGGATATCGCCCCCGCAGGTGAAAACAAGGACGAGGACGGCTGGGCCGATGTTGGCCATGGCACGGTCGACTGGAAGGGACTGATGGCCGCTCTGGAACGCTATAACGTCCAATATTATGTGGTCGAGCATGACAATCCCAACGATATCGACAGGTTGATCACCCGGTCTATTGCTTCCTTCAATTCCTTTTGAATCATATACTTGTCAGGACAACCTAAGATGACACGTGAACTTAATGTCGGCATCATCGGATGCGGCAATATTTCCTCGGCCTATTTCACCCTTGCCCCGCTTTTCAAGGGCATCACAGTGGTGGCCTGCGCCGATATCAACATGAATGCGGCGGAGCTGCGCGCCGAGGAATTCGGCGTCAAGGCCCAGACGGTGGAAGAGCTACTGGCCAATCCGGATGTGGATGTGGTGGTCAACCTCACCATTCCGGCGGTGCATTACGCTGTCTCCAAACAGATCCTCGAAGCAGGCAAGCATGTCTATTCGGAAAAGCCGCTGGTGCTGAGCCTGGAAGAGGGTGAGAGCCTGCGGCGGATCGCAAAGGAAAAGGGTCTCTCGGTCGGCTGCGCCCCCGACACTTTTCTGGGCGGTGCGCATCAGCTGGCGCGCAAGCATATCGATGAAGGTGGCATTGGCCGCGTCACATCCGGCACCTGCCATGTGATGAGCCCCGGCATGGAAATGTGGCACCCGAACCCGGACTTTTTCTTTCTGCCGGGCGGCGGTCCGGTCCTCGATCTCGGGCCTTATTATATTGCCAACCTCATCAACCTGATCGGCCCGATCAAGCGGGTCGGGGCATTGACCTCAATGGCCAACGAGACCCGCACCATTACCAGCGAGCCGCGCAATGGCGAGGTGATCCCGGTCAAGACTCCGACCAACATTCACGCCCTGCTGGAATTCGTCAATGGCGCGACCATCACCCTGTCAGCCAGTTGGGATGTCTGGTGCCATCGCCATGCCAATATGGAGCTTTACGGTACGGAAGGGTCGTTGTTCGTGCCGGACCCGAATTTCTTCGGTGGCGTGGTGGAAGCCACAGGCCGCAACAAGGAGGTCAAGCCGCTGGAGGACTGGGACCATCCGTTCGGCATTAACAATCAGGAAAGTGCCCAGGGGCCGCGTGCCAATTATCGCACCGCCGGTCTTGCCGACATGGCCCTGGCGATCATCGAGGGACGCGATGCGCGTTGCTCTCTGGACCGGGTTTTGCATGGCGTCGATGTGATGACAGCCATTCTGAAATCGGGTGAAACCGGCGAATTCATCACGCTCTCCACCACCTGTACCCAACCAGCGGCTCTTGGCGTAGAAGAGGCAAGGGCGCTGCTTCGGTAAGGCGCACGAGAGCATTCCAGCCAAAGTGTATCGCGGTTTGGCGTTCGGAAATGCGTAAAAACAAAGAGCTAGAGCATCTCCGCGATTCAACGAAACGCGGAGATGCTCTAGACAAAGGCGGCGGCACTATGCCGTCGCCCATTTCAAGGAGCACATCATGAACTGGCAACCGGCTGAAGACCGCTACGAGCGGATGACCTATAATCGTTGCGGCAAGAGCGGGCTTAAATTGCCAGCGATCTCGCTTGGTCTCTGGCATAATTTTGGCGATGACACGCCGCATCAGTTGAAGCGGGACATGTGCCGCCGCGCCTTTGATCTTGGTATCACCCATTTCGATCTTGCCAACAATTATGGCCCTCTGCCGGGTGCTGCGGAACTCGCCTTCGGCGAAATCCTCAAGACGGATTTTCATGGGCTTCGTGACGAGCTGATCGTCTCGTCCAAGGCGGGTTACAACATGTGGCCCGGTCCGTATGGCGAATGGGGCAGCCGCAAATATCTGATCTCATCCTGCGACCAGAGCCTGAAGCGCATGGGTCTGGACTATGTGGATATTTTCTATTCGCACCGTTTCGACCCTGATACACCGCTGGAAGAAACCTGCGGCGCGCTCGATCATATCGTTCGTTCGGGAAGGGCGCTCTATGTCGGGATTTCCTCCTATAATTCGCAGCGCACCCGCGAAGCCGTCGAGATCATGAAGGGTCTCGGCACGCCGCTGCTGATCCACCAGCCGAGCTATTCCATGCTCAATCGCTGGGTGGAAGATGACAAGCTGCTCGATACGCTTGAGGATGTCGGCATGGGCTCCATCGTGTTTTCACCGCTGGCGCAGGGCATGCTGACCACCAAATATCTCCAGGGTATTCCCGAGGACAGCCGCGCCGCCCAGAACCACTTTCTGAAGCGCGAGTTCATCCGCCCTGAAATAATCGACAATATCCGCAAGCTCAACACCATTGCCGAAAATCGCGGCCAGACGCTGGCGCAGATGGCGATTGCCTGGGTGCTGCGCGGTGGTCGCGTCACCTCTGCCCTGATCGGCGCCAGCCGCGTCTCGCAGATCGAGGATTGCGTCAAGGCACTGGACACGCCTGATTTTACCGAGGCGGAACTGGCCGAGATCAATGTCTATGCCAAGGAAGCCGATATCAATCTCTGGGCGAAATCCGCCGAGCGCGATTGATCGAACCAATCCTCCTTGCTGGCGAAGGCAAGGAGGGTTTTCTCGTGGAGGAGGAAGCATGATCGTCAACCCAATCCTGCCGGGCTTCAACCCGGACCCGTCCATCTGCCGGGTCGGGGAGGATTATTACATCGCCACCTCAACCTTCGAATGGTATCCGGGCGTGCAGATCCATCATTCGCGCGACCTGGTGAACTGGACGCTGATCCGCCGTCCGCTGGAGCGCCAAAGCCAGTTGGACATGCGCGGCAATCCCGATAGCTGCGGCATCTGGGCGCCGTGCCTGTCCTATGCCGATGGGCTGTTCTGGCTGGTCTATACCGATGTGAAGCGCCTCGACGGCAGCTTCAAGGATGCGCCCAATTACATCGTGACATCGCCAAGCATCGAGGGTGAATGGTCCGATCCTGTTTATGTCAATGCTTCCGGCTTCGACCCCTCGCTGTTTCATGATGACGATGGCCGCAAATGGTTCGTCAATATGCAATGGAACCACCGGCTTGAGGCTTTCAATGCCATCGGCCCGCATCCGGCCTTCGACGGCATCCTGTTGCAGGAATGGGACCCGGTGGCGAAAACGCTGACGGGGCCGGTGCGCAACATCTATGCCGGGACCGAGCTTGGACTGGTCGAGGGGCCGCATCTGTTCAAGCGCAATGGCTGGTACTATCTGACCGTTGCCGAAGGTGGCACAGGCTATGACCACGCCGTCACCATGGCGCGGTCGCGCACTCTCGAAGGCCCCTATGAGACCCATCCCGACCGGCATGTGATCACCTCCAAGGATAATGCCAAGGCAGAGCTGCAAAAGGCTGGCCACGGGCAATATGTGGAAACGCCTGACGGGCAGGCCTATCACACCCATTTATGCGGTCGCCCGCTGGCGCCTTATCGCCGTTGCACGCTGGGGCGTGAGACATCCTTGCAAAAATGCGTCTGGAAGGACGATTGGCTCTATCTGGAGCAGGGCGGTCCGGTGCCTGCGGTCTACGTGAAGCCGCCTTTACCGGCAGAGCGTTTGGAAAAGCCTGCGATCACCGAGTACCGTTTCGATCCGTCGGGCCTGCCGATGGATTTTCAATGGTTGCGGATGCCAGAGCCGGAGCGGATTTTCAGTGTGGCGGCTCGACCTGGCTTTTTGCGGCTTTATGGCCGGCAAAGCATTGGCAGCTGGTTCGAGCAGGCACTGGTGGCCCGCCGCCAGCAGCACCACTCATTCCGGGCGCAGACCCGGATCAGTTTTGCGCCGCAAACCTATCAGCAGGCGGCGGGCCTGACCCATTATTATAATCGCTACAAGTTTCATGCCCTGACTGTGACCTGGCATGAGACTTTGGGCCGGACGCTGACCATCCTGTCTTGCCCCGGCGACTATCCAGACGGCAAGCTGGTCTTTCCCATCGATGCCGGATTGTCTCTGCCGGATGGCGACATTGATCTGGCGTTGGAGGTTGCCGATAACGATCTGCAATTCCTCTGGCGTCCAGCAGGCGCAGGCCCGGCCGGTTCCGGCGAGGCATGGCAGACGGTCGGGCCGATCCTCGACGCGGGCGTCATTTCCGATGAAGGCGGACGCGGCTTTGATGCCTCCTTCACGGGTGCTTTTACCGGCCTGTTCGCATTCGACCTGACTGGTCAGGGCAAACAGGCCGATTTCGAGGGCTTCGTCTACGAGGCGCGTTGAAAGCTGGCGTTATCACGGGGCAGGGCCACAACATCGAAATGATCCGGTGCGTGGCCCGCCCTGGCGCGGTCTGCCATGGTGTTATAAGCAGCCTCCAGATGGCGGCAAAACCGTGTTGCATCGAACAAGGGCGCTATGAACCGTTGTTCGGCGATATGCGCCTTCAACCGTGCAATTCTGTCGGGATCATTGATCAGCGCCGTGGCAAGCTCGACGAAATCGTCTTCGTCTCGCGCCACCAGTTCATCGAGACCGATGGCTTTCAACAGGCTTTCCGAGACGCGAGACGCGAAATTCGTACCCCGCTTGGTTATGACAGGCAAGCCTGCCCACAGCATATCCGAGGTGGTGGTGTGGCCGTTACAGGGAAAACTGTCGATGGCAAAATCGGCAGCCCGGGTGCGGGCGATATGGTTTTCATACAGCATTTTCGGGGCAAACAGCAGTTGCGATTGCTTGACGCCCAGCGATTTGAAGAAGGTGGCGGTGGATTGGCGTGCGCCATTGCCATCGACCATCATCCAGAGCAAGGCCTTTGGATTGGCCTTGAGGACGCGCGCCCAAAGGCGCAAGGTTTCCGGCGTGTTTTTCGACTGGCTGTTGAAGGCGCCGATCACCACCCTGTCCGCTGGCAGGCCAAGCGCCATACGGGATGAGGCGGGAGGGAAGGGGCGATGAACCGGATCGTTCGGCTGATAGCTTTCCGGCATTCGGCAGAATTTCTCATGATAATGGGGCTTGGCGCTATCAGGCAACACGACATGATCGCCAATGACGTAATCGCAATCGACATCGCAACAACTGCCGGGAAAGCCGAGCCATGCGACATGAACCGGTGCGAGAGGCCGGTTCATCAGCCCGGAGCGGCCATCGCGCGTGTGGCCTTTCAGATCGACCAAGATGTCGATCTTCATCGCCCGGATCGTCGCTTCGGCCTCATCGTCAGTCTGGTCGGCAATCGAGGTGATCGCGCCCCATTGCTGACGGCCGCCCTTATCGATATCGACGAGATTGCGAGGCGTATGACAGAATAGAAAGATCTCGAAACGACTGGTGTCGTGACTGGTCAACACGCTGCGCAGCAAACGCATCGTGGCGTGATCGTCCCAGAAGTCACCGGAAAGATAGCCGATTCGCAGCTTTTCACCCCAGACATGTGGCAGATTGTGCCGTGTCGTCTGTGAGGCCGCCGCCATCACCTGGGTTATCGTATAATAGCGGGCGCGCCTGTTCAGGCGTTCATCCGCCAGCCACATCAGATTGGCATGGGGCGATTCCATGGTGAGAAAATCTACCTTACCAGCCGCTATGTCCCGATGCAGCAGAGCCTCCTCTGCTGTCAGGATGTCGTAACTGCATTGCATCCGGGCAATCTGTACCAGCGCCATGCGCACTTTCGGCAGGTCCGGCCGCAATTGCCGCAGCCGTGTGTAGATCGGCAGGCAGAGCGGATGATGGATGTCATTGCCGACAGCCAGGGCAGCAAGCACCAGATCATCGATATGATCGCTTGTCCCCAGCGTGGCGATCAGGGCGTCTTTTGCGGCGCTGGACAGAGGAACAGTTCCGGATTTCAGCACCACATAGGCGGCGTCTACGGTCGCTGGGCCAAGTGCGAGGCTGTTCAAGGCAAGAGCGACGGCCTTTTCCTGCTGCATGTCAGTCAGATAGAGACGCGCCGCATGGCCCAGAAATCCCGCCTGAGCGGAGGGATCAAACTGTGCGGCACTGTCGCCGAGAGCGGCAAAGGCTTGTGCAGCATCAACGATCTTGCCCGCCGCTTCCAGATTTTTTGCCGTGCGAATCCGAAGGTCGAGGTCCGAAGCTTGCGAACCCATCTCATCCACCAGCACCGTCATGGCGTCCGTCCTTCTTTTCCCTGAGGAACATCGAAATGGTCCGGCGGCAATCCGGCTTTGGCGCGTTCCGCCATCATGTCGTAGGAGGTTTCAAGGTGGCGGCAAAAGCGCGTTGCATCAAACAACGGCGTCTTGAAGCGTTGATCGACCAGATGCTGTTTCAAGGCGCGCATCTCTTGCGGATCGTTGATGAGCGCGGTTGCCAACGCCACGAAATCCTGTTCGTCCCTTGCCACGAGTTGCGGCAGGCCGACAGCATTCAGCAGGCTTTCCGACACGCGCGACGCAAAATTGCGCCCTTGCATGGTCAGCACCGGCAGCCCGGCCCAGAGCATGTCTGATGTCGTCGTGTGACCATTGCAGGGGAAGGTGTCGATGGCGAAATCAGCCGCCTGCGCCCGGGACAAGTGGGCTGCATAGGCCATTTTCGGCGCAAACAGCAATTGCGATTGCTTGATGCCCAGTGTCTTGAAATGGGCAGCGGTTGCCTGACGCGCGCCATTGCCGTCAATCATCAGCCAGAGCAGTGCCTTTGGATTGGCCTTGAGCACCTCGGCCCAAAGCCGCATGGTAAGCAGCGAGTTCTTGCGCTGGCTGTTGAACGCGCCAATCACCACGCGGTCAGCCGGCAGGCCAAGCGCCATGCGGCTGGCGGCCTCGGGCAGCGGACGATAGACGGGGTCGTTCGGCTGGTAGCATTCCGGCAGACGGCAGAATTTCTCATGGTAATAAGGTTTTGAACTGTCGGGCAGCACGAACCGGTCGCCAATCGCATAATCACAATCGATCTCGATACAGGTGCTGGGAAAGCCCAGCCATTGAACATGCACCGGCGCCAGCGGCCTGTTCATCAGGACAGAGCGACTACCGCGCGTATGCCCCTTCAGGTCGACGAGAATATCAATGTTGTGCGCCCGGATCGTCGCCTCGGCCTGGTCATCGCTCATATCGGTGATCGAAACGATCCTGCCCCATTGCTGGCGCCCGCCATTGTCATAGGCCAGGAACTGGTCAGGCGTGTAACAAAACAGCGTCACCTCGAAGCGCGCCGCATCATGAGCTGAAAGCACCGAGCGCAGCAGCCGCATGGTGGCATGATCGTCCCAATAATCGCAGCTCAGATAGCCGATGCGGAGCTTTTCGCCCCAGCTATGCGGCTGGTTGTGCCGCAAAGCCTGCATGGCCGGAGTGACGGGCGGGAAGCCGCTGATCATCGAGGCCAGACGGTTCAGCCGTTCGTCGTCTTCCCACATCAGGCTGGCATGCGGCGGCTCCTGGGTAAGGCACGCAATTTCGCCGCGTGCCAGTTTTTCCCGCAGTAGCGGCTCTTCTTCCACCAGAACCGGATAATGGCATTGTTCACGCGCCACCCGCAGCAGCAGCATCAGCACGTTATCGTCTTGCGGTCTAAGACGACGCAGTTTCTGCAACACAGTCAGCGTCAGCGGATTGCGGCTGTCTGCCGAGAGAATTTCACCGGCCTTTTGCCAATGCTCCGGCCTCTCGCTGGCGACCAGCGTGGCGAGCAGGGCATTCATGCGCTCCGGCGGGTAGGTCGCCTCTGTATCCAGCGCCAGAAACGCGGCATGAGCGCGCAACCGCGATCCCTCCGGCTCAGGCATGCGGCTTGCGGCAAACTCGAAAGCTTCGACCGCACCCTCCATCGCTCCCAGTTTCAGCAGGATGTCCCCGAGCAGGCCAGGTGCATCCGGGCCGGGATCGTTGGCAACCAGGCTAGAGACTGCCTCCAGTGCCGCCTGATATTGGCCACTATCATAAAGGCGTCTCGCCTCCTGGAGGGGGTGGGCAACATTCAACACGGTTTTCTGGTCTCCCTGCATGGTCGGAAACCGATTCGAGAGTCCGTCAGGTTCAAATTAAACCCGCCAGACTCCGGACACTCACGTTTCCGTTTGTCTTCTCGGGAAAACCCTAGGAAGTCAGGCTTGCCTGAGCCTAAACCTTAAGCAGTCCGGGTTGCCGCCTTAGCCAGTGCCGCCTTCTTGCGCTTCGCCGCCATCAGCCTTGGACGCACCAGCCGATAACCAAGCAACAGGATAACGATGCCGGTATAACTGGCGGGTTCCAGCGTGAAGGACTTGCGCGACAAGACGAAATGCAAAAGCCCAGCGGCAAGAATGATATAGCTCGCCTTATGCAGCGTGTTCCAACGACTGCCGAGCTTGCGGATCGACCAGCGATTGGAGGTCAGCGCCAGCGGAATGAGCAGGATGAGACCCAGCATGCCCAGCATAATATAGGGCCGCTTCAGGATGTCTCCGAGAATGGACGAGAGAATCAGCCCTCTGTCCAAGGTCAGATAGACGGCAAAATGGGCCAGAACATAGTAGAACACCAAAAGCCCCAGCGCCCGGCGATAGGCGATGAGGTTGACTTTCGCCAAATCGCGTAGCGGCGTGATTGCCAGCCCCAGACAGAGGAAACGCAAGGCCCAGAGCCCGAGACGATGCTCGAATTCGCGCACCGGATCGGCGCCGAGATCGCCGAAAATACCGAGATAAAAAGCGTAGAGGCCCGGTAACAAACCAAACGCATAGAGCGCCCAGATGGAGAGCGATTTTTGCCGCGCGGAAAGACTGAAAGAGGCCATGATCAGAAATTCTTGGTCAGGTCCATGCCAGCGTAAAGGCTGGCAACCTGGTCCCCATAACCATTGAAGGGCAGGGTGTCCTTGCGTGAGCCGCCAAACAGGCCGCCACCTTCACCGATGCGCCGCTCTGTCGCCTGGCTCCAGCGGGGGTGATCGACCTTGGGGTTCACATTGGCATAGAAGCCATATTCATTGGCGGCCAGAATGTTCCAGGTGCAGGGCGGCTGCTTTTCCGTGAGCGTGATCTTGACGATGGATTTAATGCCCTTGAAGCCGTATTTCCACGGCACGACCAGACGCAAAGGCGCGCCGTTCTGGTTCGGCAGCGTTTCGCCGTAAAGGCCGGTGGCAAGGATTGTCAGCGGATGACGCGCTTCATCCAGCCGCAGGCCATCGACATAGGGCCAATTGATCGACTGGAAGAAGCCGCTCTGACCCGGCATTTCTTCCGGCCGCACCACGGTTTCAAAGGCAACATATTTGGCGCTGGCCAGCGGCTCAACCCGGTCGAGCAAGGCCGACAGCGGAAATCCATCCCAGGGAATGACCATGGACCAGGCCTCGACGCAGCGCATCCGGTAGATCCGCTCTTCCATGGTGAAGGACTTCATGATGTCCTCAATGGCGATCTTTTGCGGCTTGGAAACCAGACCGCCAACCTCCACCGTCCAGGGGGTCGGCTTGAATTTGCCGGAATTGGTTGCGGGATCGGACTTGTCCGTGCCAAATTCGTAGAAATTATTATAGGTGGTGACGTCTTTTTTCGGCGTCAGCTTGTCATCGACCTTATAATCCGACGGCTTGGCGGTGAGGGGCGCGGCCAGCACATCACCAGCCGCCGCCAGCGCCAAGCTTCCCGCCGCACCACCAATCAGGCTGCGACGTGACAGATAGACGCTCTGCGGTGTAATCTCGGATGCGGGAATATGCGGTGGGCGAAACGCGGCCATGTTAATCTGCTCCCTGTCGATTATGATTGGTCTACGATTGAATACGGCAAATAGATCGAAAAAGTTACGATGACAGACCGATTTGATTGGTTGTTGACTTCACATTGTTGTGCGCCGCTACCATGTCGTTCTTTCCCCCAGCCGCGAGCGTACCGTTTTCGACCATGCTGATAGTGACACAAAGGCCCGACTGCCGTAGATAAATTGCAAAATTCGGCGCGTTTCCGGCGCAATAAAATAGTATCGAGGTGACATCCATGCCAGCCTATCGCTCAAGAACCACGACCCATGGCCGCAACATGGCAGGCGCGCGCGGCCTTTGGCGCGCCACCGGCATGAAGGATGGCGATTTCGGCAAGCCGATCATTGCCGTGGTCAACTCCTTCACGCAATTCGTGCCCGGCCATGTGCATCTCAAGGATCTGGGCCAGCTCGTGGCCCGCGAAATCGAAGCGGCTGGCGGCGTTGCCAAGGAATTCAACACCATCGCTGTCGATGACGGCATCGCCATGGGCCATGATGGCATGCTCTATTCGCTGCCATCACGCGAAATAATCGCCGATAGCGTTGAATATATGGTCAATGCCCATTGCGCCGATGCCATGGTCTGCATTTCCAACTGTGACAAGATCACCCCCGGCATGCTGATGGCCTCGTTGCGCCTGAACATCCCGACCGTGTTCGTTTCCGGTGGTCCGATGGAAGCGGGCAAAGTCGTTATGCATGGCAAGAAGGTGGCGCTTGATCTGGTGGATGCCATGGTCGCCGCTGCGGACGACAAGATTTCCGACGAGGACGTGGCGACCATCGAGCGTTCGGCCTGTCCGACATGCGGGTCCTGCTCGGGCATGTTCACCGCCAATTCCATGAACTGTCTGACCGAAGCACTCGGCCTGTCCTTGCCCGGCAATGGTTCGACGCTGGCGACGCATTCGGATCGCAAGCGGTTGTTTGTCGAGGCGGGTCATCTGATCGTTGACATTACCCGCCGCTACTATGAGCAGGACGATGAAAACGTGCTGCCACGCAACATCGCCTCCAAGCAGGCGTTTGAAAACGCCATGGCGCTGGACATTGCCATGGGTGGCTCCACCAATACCGTGCTGCATATTCTGGCTGCTGCATATGAAGGTGAGATTGATTTCAATCTTGACGACATTGACCAGCTGTCGCGCCGCGTGCCGTGCCTGTCCAAGGTCGCACCTGCCAAGCAGGATGTGCATATGGAAGACGTACACCGCGCTGGCGGCATCATGCGCATTCTCGGCGAATTGGATCGCGGTGGGTTGATCAACCGCGATTGCCCGACCGTTCACGCTCCAACGCTGGGCGATGCCATCGACCGCTGGGACATTACCCGCACCAATTCCGAGAGTGTGCGCGAGTTCTTCCGCGCCGCTCCCGGCGGCGTACCGACGCAGGTGGCGTTTTCGCAATCGTCCCGTTGGGATGAGCTGGACACGGACCGCGAAAATGGCGTGATCCGCTCGGTTGAAAAGCCGTTCTCCAAAGATGGCGGCCTGGCGGTGTTGAAGGGCAATATCGCCTTGGATGGCTGCATCGTCAAAACCGCTGGTGTCGATGAAAGCATCCTGAAATTTACCGGTCCGGCCAAGGTCTATGAAAGCCAGGATTCGGCGGTAAAAGCCATTCTCAGCAATGAGGTCGTGGCAGGCGATGTCGTGGTCATCCGCTACGAAGGACCGAAGGGCGGCCCGGGCATGCAGGAAATGCTGTACCCGACCAGCTACCTGAAATCCAAGGGCCTCGGCAAGGCCTGCGCTCTGATCACCGACGGCCGTTTCTCCGGCGGCACATCGGGCCTGTCCATCGGCCACGTCTCGCCAGAAGCCGCCAATGGCGGCACCATCGGCCTGGTGCGCAACGGCGACACCATCGCCATCGACATCCCGAACCGCACCATTGAACTGATGCTGTCCGAAGGCGAGCTCGCCGCCCGCCGCGTCTCACAGGATGCCGCTGGCTGGAAGCCTGCTGAACACCGCAAGCGCAAGGTGACAACAGCGCTGAAAGCCTATGCTGCGTTTGCGACGTCGGCTGATTTGGGTGCTGTGCGGAAATTGCCTGAGTAACGACGGAATTAATTTGTCATCAAGCCTCTTTCCGTCATTCGGAAAGAGGCTTTTTTATTTGAAGCGGCCTACTGCCTGATCACACTGGAATAATCAGGCGGTGAATTCCCCGCAGCCTGCGCTTTGGCGCTGATGGCGGCGCGGGCGCGCAATTCCGGTTCCGGCAGCTTCCAGACCGAGGCTCCATGCTCTGCAAGATAGCCGGGCAGGTAGCCCGACAGCAAAACGCGGTAATCCGTTGGAATGCCTGGCTCAATCTGGCGGGCAAGATCAAACACCACTGTGGTGCAATTGGTGGTGATTGTGTCGTAGAATTTGGGCTGTTTGGCAAGCTGATCTGCCGAGTTCACGTAGTT
Organism: Agrobacterium vitis; assembly: GCF_037039395.1. NCBI lineage: Bacteria > Pseudomonadati > Pseudomonadota > Alphaproteobacteria > Hyphomicrobiales > Rhizobiaceae > Gillisella > Gillisella vitis. The sequence continues at coordinate 3,639,562 of NZ_CP146242.1, forward strand.
CAGAAACAAGGCCCTCATGGCCTGTTTGGGAATATCCAGCGGGTAAAGATAGGTGTCTTCTTTGCGCATATTGGTGCGGAGATAGAGAATGTCCCGCTCATCGGCGGCGAGGAAAGCCAGTTCGTAGGTTTTGAAAAAGCCTGCAATCGACGAATAGGATTCAGTCTTCTCGCGGCGTGTTTCCACCGAGAACACCACGCGCTGACCATCCTCAAACCCGAAACTGATCAGCGTATGGGCAATGGCATCCATGCCCCAATAGGACAGGACCATATCGGCTTCATTCAGCTTGTTGAGATCGTATTGCCGCGTCTCCCACTTGGCATCGGCAACCGTGTCGCTTGTCCAGTTGAAGTTGCGCACATTCTGGAGCGTCACGATGTTGTTCTCAACGCTCCCGGTGACTGTCCTCGACACATCCGTCGCCCAGTCCCGGTCAAGGCTCGGCTTGATCGACTGCCACCAAAGGCCGACGACGACTAGGCTCAGCACAAAAAGGCCGACCGATGCGAGCAGTGATTTTCGGCCCAACGAGATGATGGCAAGAACAAACACCAGCCAAAGCCCAGCCGCCGCTCCGCGAACATATTCCGGCCCGGGAGTGCGATACCAAAGCGCCAGAGCAATCCAGCCTGTCGCAATGATTGCTGCCAGAACCAGAACAGAAAGAAGGATCACACTGACAAAACGAAGAAGAAGTCTCATGCCGCATTCCATTTTTTCACGGCGCTTATCCGCGTACCTGACTGATAATGGTCAAGAATATAGCGAGCGAGTGCGTTTTAACAATGCTCAGAACGGGAGAAGAATAGAGCGTGGCATGCTCGTGGAGGTCGTAAAGAATGACGTTCAGAATGCATCAGTGAACCCTGCCATTTTCAGTTTCTCGTCCCCAGAGCTAGGCGGCAGGCCAAGCCCGTAAAGACGGTCGCGAGAAGATATTGGGGCAGTTTTGGAAAGCGGCGCATTGATGAAAGACGGCTGCGTATCCGGCTGCCGAGGACGATAACCACGCCATTCACCAACATTCCGATGACATTCAAAACTGTGGCAAGCAACAGCATTTGCACGAGCAGGGAGCCTTGTTCCGGATTCACGAATTGCGGAAACAGGGCAAGAACGAAAAGCGCCATTTTCGGATTGAGAAGATTGGTCGCAAGACCTTCGGTAAAAATGCGCTTGCCAGAGAGGCGCTTGAGTGACGATTGAGGAGCGAAGTCAGTTCCTTGCGACCGTATCGTCTTATAGGCAAGGTACAGCAGATAGATGCAGCCCGCCCAACGCACTATCTCATAGGCGACGGGAACGGTGAGGAAAAGTTGCGATAGTCCAAGGGCAGCGGCCGTTGCGTGACAATAGCAGCCAAAGGCGATGCCCGCATATGTCAGAAATCCAGCCGACCGGCCCTGGCTAACACTGCGCGAGGCAATGAGCAACATATCCGGGCCGGGAGTTGCTGTGAGAACCAATGAGGCCGCCGCAAAAAGCATGAATGTAGAAAAATCCGGCATAATATTCCCTCGATATAGTGGAGCCGGAATTGTTGATTATCATCCGCGACGTTGAATGCAATCCGTTTTTGAGGTTAAGGCCTCAATCACCTTATAGGTCATGCTCCGCCGTGTGCCGAGCATCTGCTAACGTCGAAATGCTATCGAAGGTGTCACCCTCAAGATAAGCCTGAGGGTGACATGATCCAAAATAATGCCATTAAAATTCAGCGCTGCTCAGGTCTCTTTCAGCCAAAAACCCGCTTGAAAATCGTATCGACATGCTTGGTGTGATACCCGAGGTCAAACTTCTCACGGATCTGCTCTTCGCTTAGCGCTGCCCGCACTTCGGCATCTCCAAGCAGTTCTTCCAAAAAGTCCTTGCCCTGTTCCCAGACCTTCATGGCGTTGCGCTGCACGAGGCGGTAGCTGTCTTCGCGGGAGACGCCAGCTTGGGTCAGCGCCAGCAGCACGCGCTGGCTCATCACGAGACCTCGGAATTTGTTCATGTTTTTCAACATGTTTTCCGGGTAGATTACCAGCTTTTCAACAACGCCTGCCAAACGGTTCAGGGCGAAATCGAGCGTGATGGTGGTGTCGGGGCCAATGGCGCGTTCAACGCTGGAATGGCTGATGTCGCGTTCGTGCCACAGCGCCACGTTTTCCATGGCGGGGACAACCGACATGCGCACGAGGCGGGCGAGGCCGGTGAGGTTTTCGGTCAGCACCGGGTTGCGCTTGTGGGGCATGGCCGATGAGCCCTTCTGGCCCGGAGAGAAGAACTCTTCGGCTTCCAGCACCTCGGTGCGCTGCATGTGGCGGATTTCGATGGCGACGTTTTCAATCGACGAGGCAATCACGCCCAAAGTGGCGAAGAACATCGCATGACGGTCGCGCGGGATGACCTGCGTCGAGACCGGCTCCGGTACCAGGCCGAGCTTTTCGCAGACATGTTCCTCGACGCTGGGGTCGATATTGGCGAAGGTGCCGACGGCGCCGGAGATGGCGCCCGTGGCAATTTCAGCGCGGGCGTTGACGAGACGGGCGCGGTTGCGCTCCATTTCGGCGTAAAACCGGGCAAAGGTCAGCCCCATGGTGGTGGGTTCGGCATGAATGCCATGGCTGCGGCCAATGCGCACTGAATCCTTGTGCTCAAAGGCGCGGGTTTTCAGTGCGGCCAGCACGCGGTCCATATCAGCCAGCAGCAGATCGGCTGCGCGGACCAGTTGAATGTTGAAGGTGGTGTCCAGCACGTCGGAAGAGGTCATGCCCTGATGCACGAACCGGCTGTCGGGGCCGATGAATTCGGCCAGATGGGTGAGGAAGGCAATCACGTCATGCTTGGTGACAGCTTCGATCTCGTCGATGCGGGCCACACTGAATTCAGCAGCGCCGCCCTTTTCCCAGATGGTTTTGGCGGCGTCCTTCGGGATCACACCCAGCTCGGCCAGCGCGTCGCAGGCATGGGCCTCGATCTCGAACCAGATGCGGAATTTGGTTTCGGGCGACCAGATGGCGACCATTTCTGGCCGGGAATAACGCGGGATCATCGGCTTGATCTTTCTTGCATGAATAACCTATGCCGCCCCATAGCAAACATGGCAGCCGATCTCAACGGCGACGGCGAGAAAGGATGGTGTCAGGGCTTGATTGGCACGGCGAGCCAACGCCCGTCGGAGCCTTCGGAGGAGGGGTTCATGACCAGGACCAGGGCGATCTGCACCACATTGCCACCGGGAACCTGATAGGTGACGACGCCCCCCAGCCTGTATCCGGTCGGACAACGGCGGCTGGCGGGCACATGGCCGTCTTCATAGACCACCTTATCCTGCTTGGCGCCGTTGATTTGCGTCATCTTCAGGCGAAAGCCCTTGATGGTCTGTACCTGGTCCTTGCAGGCGGCAGGGGCGCCTTCGTCCAGCTCTTCCAGCGTCAGCGTATTAGGCTCACCGACGGTCGGCTGGGAGGCGTGGACACGGTAGCTGAGCACATGCGGATCGACGCCAACCTCGCTCAAGGGATTGAAGGCCACCACTTCGCCCGGATGGTCCAGCAGGCCACGGTCCTGAACGGTTTTTGCCACCTGATCCATGCTCTGCTTGCGGATCGTGGCCATGCTGGCCTTGTCGTCATCACCGCGCAGGCGCACCGGCGTATCCGGCAGGAAGGTATTGTTATTGAGGTCTATGGCAAAAATATTCGAATAGGGCGTGTTGCCGCCGCTCTGCACGCCATATTCCTCAAAAGCGAAGACGGACCCGTCGGAAGAAAAACCGATAGGGCGAACAGCGGCGATATCGCCTGCCGTAGCGGGCAGGGCGGCAAGGCTGCCCACGGCAACCATGGCTGCGGAAAGCCAGTGGAGTTTCAAGACCGGCCTCCTTCAGCGGCATGGCGCAGTGCCTTCACCGTTTCGCGATAGGCATCGACACCCTGGCCCTTGTAGATGGCAGATCCTGCCACCAGCACATTGGCACCGGCCTTTGTGGCAATCGGCGCAGTTTCCACGGTAATGCCGCCATCCACTTCCAGCGCAATTGGCCTGTCGCCAATCAGCGCCCGCGCTTGGACGATTTTACCCGCCGCAGCTGGAATAAAACTCTGTCCGCCAAAACCAGGGTTGACACTCATGATCAGGATCAGATCGACATCATCGATGACATTTTCCAGCATGGAAACCGGCGTGGCCGGATTGATCGATACGCCAGCTTTCTTGCCGAGTGCGCGAATGGTTTGCAGGGAGCGATGCAAATGCGGCCCGGCTTCGGCATGGACGGTGATGTAATCACATCCCGCATCGGCAAAGGCAGCCAGGAACGGATCGGCAGGGGCAATCATCAGGTGGCAGTCGAACACCGCTTTGGTATGGGGCCGCAATGCCTTGATAACCGCCGGGCCGAAAGAGATATTCGGCACGAAATGGCCATCCATCACATCGAGATGAATCCAGTCGGCGCCCGCCTCCACCACGTCGGCCACTTCAGCCCCCAGCCGGGAAAAATTGGCGGCGAGGATCGAAGGGGCGATCAGTAGCGGAGGTGTCATTTATCTCATTCTTTCGAAATAGCGGATGTCGTGCCGCTCATAGCATTCCCGCATTAGCGCGACAACCTTTCCTGTGGCCCGGACTGCGAAGTTCGGTTGATTTTACAGCCGCTTTGCGGGTGATCATGATCCGGCCTTGGATGGGTGCGACAGCCGGGTTATGAATGCTTTGACATGACCTATGGGAGGAAATATGGGCAGGTTTGTGATCATCACCGGCGGCAGCACGGGCATAGGGCGCCAATTGGTCCAGGCTTTTGCCGGTCTGGGCGATACGGTCGCCTTCAGCTATCTCGGCGACGATGCACCGGCCAAAAGCCTGGTATCCCTGATGGAGCAACAGGGCCGCAACGTGCTGGCGCTTTCCGCCGATGTCGGAGACGGAGACGCCGTCGAGCAATTCTTCAATCAGGCCTGTGCCTGGGCCAAGACAAGTCCGGCTGTCCTGGTCAACAATGCCGGTGTGCAGACTTGGTCCAGTCTGCTCGATCTCTCTGAAAAAGACTGGAACCGGGTGATCCGCACCAATCTGACCGGCACATTTCTCAATACCAAGGCGGCGGCAAGCCGGATGGTGGCGGCTGGAAACGGTGGCGCCATCGTCAATATCGGCTCTGGCTGCAACAAGCTGGCCTTCCCGAACCTGGTTGATTACACCGCCTCCAAGGGCGGGGTCGAGCAATTCACCAAGGTTGCGGCAGTAGAACTGGGGCCGCATGGCATCAGAGTGAATTGTGTCGCGCCCGGTGCCATTGCCACGGAACGAACCTATGAGGAAGCGCCCGACTATGGCGAAGTCTGGGGCAAGGTTACGCCGCTGCGCCGGGTGGGGACACCGCAGGATATTGCCGGTCCCGTGCTCTATCTCGCCAGTGAGGCAGCAGCCTTCGTCACCGGGCAAACGCTCTGGGTCGATGGTGGCCTGTTTACACGGCCAGTCTGGCCTTACGAATAGGTAACGCTATTCGCTGAGCGGACGCGGCGGCTGAAAACCACCGTCCCGCCATTCCTGCAATTGAAACGGATTGTCGCTGAGTTCATGGCCGTCTGTAAATGATAGCAAACCGATGGCGGTGTCAGCCTTGGTCTTGCTGATGGCCTCAGACAATGACGGTTCGTTCAATGCTGCCGCGGCATGCAGAAACTGGACGCTGGCAAAGGCGGGCAGGGCATAGCCATCCGCTGCGCTACCCTGTGTTCGTAGCGCATCAACCGCCTTCTGGGCGCTCGGCATTCTGGCATAATCAGGCGTTATTACGGCCAATACGCCATCTTGCAGCGGCACGGGCCGGTCCACCGCCCTCATTGCCTCGCCACCCATCAGCGTCAGGGGAATATTCTCGGCTTTGGCATCGCGTGCGATGATTGAGACATCGCTGCGGTCACCGCCGATGAAGACATTGGTCGCGCCCGTCTTCTTCAAGCGCCGCACCAGGGCAATCTGTTGCTCCTGGGCCGGGCGGTAGGTATCGGTGAAAACCGGTTTCATGCCGCGCTGCTCCAGCGACACGCGGATGGCTTCCACCAGTTCACGGCTGCGGATCGTGCCATCATCGAGAAGAGCAAAGGCCGTTCCGGCCCATTGGCTGACGATTACCTCCACCAGCTTTTCACTTTCCGCTTTGGTGCTGGGCGCCAGACGAAAGAGTGGCCATTGGTTCTTCAAGGCATCTTCCATAACGGTGGGCCAGCGCACCGAAAGCGTCACCGCCGGAATACCGGCCGGACCAAGCTTGGCCAGCAAACCATCCAGGCTTTCACTGCACAGAAAACCGATCGCCGCATCGACCTTTGCCGCCACAAGCTTGTCGGCAATCGCCGGGCCGGTGCCCGTGGCGCATGGCTCGTCAATCAGCGTCAGCGTATCGCCGCTTTGCTTTGCCGCAGCGTCTGCCCCCGCCCGCATCTGCTGACCAAGAACAGCATAAGGCCCGCCCTGTGGCGCAACCAGACCGATGGTAAGCGCAAACGCACCCGGCGCTACGAATGCATAGCCCATGCCGAACAGCAGTGAAAAAACACGTAATATCATTTCATTCCGGATCATCATGAATTTTCAGTTACCTTAGCGATATCGCAACGGCAAGGGAATGAAAATGTCTCGGTCGCCGCGCCAGGATGCGGCCCGAGCGTGATGGTTTGGTAAAACTGCTTCACAGTTTTGCATATCTTGTTCTATAGCCATTCTTGACAGGCAAATTGGCAGGGAGTGCAGCGTGGCTATCGATCCTTTGGACTATCGTGAAGCGATGAGCCGCTATGCAGGCCATGTGCAGATCGTCACCACGGAATTTCAAGGCGTCGCCAGAGGCACGACCATCACTGCTGCCTGCTCGGTTTCCGATCAGCCGCCGATGGTGCTGGCCTGCATCAACAATCAGAATGAAAGCAACAAGCCTTTCTTCGAAAGCGACTGCTTTGCCCTGAACACGCTGGCCGCTCATCATCAGGACCTGGCCGGAGCTTTCGCCGGTTTTGGCAAGCTATCGAGCGAAGAGCGCTTTGCGCTCGGCACCTGGGAGCAGATGGTTACCGGCGCACCGCTGCTGACCGGCGCCATCGCCGCCTATGATTGCCGGGTCGTCGACAGGAAAATCACAGCCACGCATACGGTCCTGTTCGGTGAAGTGGTGGGGCTGAAGCTTGGTGAAAAGGCTGCAACGCTTCTTTACCTGCAAAGAGGTTTTCACACCGTCGAATAGGCCAGATCATGGACCCAAATCATGGACAATGCCGACATTGAAGAGATGTTTCAATCGCTGGGTCCGGTCAGCATCCGGCGTATGTTCGGTGGCAAGGGTATCTATCATCACGGCGTAATTTTCGCGCTTTATCTCTTTGACGAGATCATGCTGAAAGCCGACGCGCAGACGGCGCCAGAGTTTGCCGCCGCCGGCGCCCGGCAATGGGTCTATCAGCGACCCGGCAAGAAACCTGTCGCCATGCCCTATTGGTCTGTGCCGGAAGACGCGTTCGACGATCCCGACGAAATGGCACGCTGGGCAAGGCTGGCCTATGAGTCTGGTATCAGGGCAAAAAAGCCTTCAGCTTCAACACGCAGCAGGTGAACCTCGGCGCGGCAACTGCCGCTTAAAACGCCCGGACGCCGTAGCCAGAAGACTGTCGCTTTCGCCACAAAAAAGCACCCAAAAAAGGTCTTTTCGCGAATGCTAGGCGACTTGACGGATATCTAAATCAATAGTAGCAATTTTATTATATTCAACCAAAAGAAGCATTTAACGTCGTGAAGATTTACTCGATCGCTCTTTGAAATCCAGGGGATTTTGAAGGCAAGAATCATTCATATGGCTTCACTCACCAAAGTTTTATCACGGAAAATCAAGCTCGAATTTCCCAAAATTCAACGGACAACCTGAAGACAAAAGCATCATGATGATGCTGATTTCCGACGATGTACCAAAGGGTCCGCATTCAATGGCCAGGCCATTCTCTGCGAGTTCATAAGGGTAAGCCATTCGGCTGATCCCTTTTCCTCACCAACCGTAAGACGTCACTTCCCTCTCCAACGGCGAGATAGCGGGGGGAGGCGAAGCTTTGGCCTATGGGAGGAAAATCCAAAATTTCTGATCGTTTTTTCTTTAAATATCTGGGGGATAATATGGTTTACGTTCGTAAAAGTGTATGGGCAAATGGTAGTGATTTCAGCGATCCAATTCTCTACTGGTATGCCAAGGGTGTTGGCAAGCTGCGCCAAAAGGCATTGGCCGATAACACCAGCTGGAATTTCATGGCTGCGATCCACGGGATTGATATCGATGATCCCGATAGTCTCTGGACGAAATACGGATATTACACGGCTGGTGAGACCCTGCCGTCCCAAGCAGATCAGGATCTCTATTGGAAACAATGCCAGCACGGCAGCTGGTATTTCCTACCCTGGCATCGCGGCTATATCTGGTCGATTGAAGCGCTTGTGCGGGCGCAGATCGTCGCGCTGGGAGGTCCGGCGGACTGGGCCATGCCCTATTGGAACTACAGCGATACGACCAATCCCAAGGCACGGATGATGCCACCTGCCTTCGCGCAGGAAGAGTTTGAAGGTGGTCCCAATCCGCTCTACATCAAGCAGCGCTACGGCTCAGGAACGCCACCGATCATCGTGCCTGTCGAGGATGTGAGCCTGGAGGCACTGGAGTGGCCTATTTTCACTGGTGTGTCCTCAGGCGGTAGCGCCGGATTTGGTGGCGTCAAGACGGGCTTTTCCCACGATAGCGACACATTCGGCCTGTTGGAAAGCACGCCTCACAATGTGGTCCATATTGCTATCGGTGGCGAATATAATGGCGATGAAACCTTGCCAGGCCTGATGGCCATACCCGACACGGCGGGACTAGATCCGATTTTCTGGCTGCACCATGCCAATATCGACCGGCTTTGGGCGCAATGGAATGCCGCGTCCTCACAGCATAAGAACCCTGTCGATCCGGCCTGGTTGAACGGCCCGCAGGACCGTAAATTCGTCGTGCCGAACCCGGATGGAACGCCGTATTACTACAAGCCCTCTGATATGCTGGAGACCACAAGCCCGAAACTGGATTATACCTATGATCAGTTCGTTGTCGCTCAAGCCCCTGTTTTGGCGGCGGCTGTCGCAACAGGAGGAAAAGCAGTGACGCCACCCAAGGCTGCCGAACTGGTCGGGGCGAATGCGGATGTTCTTGCCCTGTCCGGTGAAAAAACCTCATCGGCGGTCCGGCTGGACGATGCCTCCTCGGCGCTATTCGCTGCACCGAAGACGTTGGCTTTGGGGTTGCGCAGTGTCGACGCCCCGCATGACAGGTATTTCCTCAATCTGGAAAACATTCGTGCACAACAGGATGGCTTCGTGATCGATGTCTATCTCAATCTGCCCGATGATGCCGATCATGCTCACCGTCTGGACCTTCGTGCTGGCTCTGTCGGCCTATTCGGCGTTCGCAATGCGTCGAAAACCGACAGCTCCCATGGCGGACGGGGCGTGACGCAGGTTCTTGACATCACCAGACTCCTGTCCGGCTTGATCCATAGTGGCAGTATCGCCAAGAGCGGCTTGAGCGTCCATCTTGTTCCCCGTACGGCTCTGCGAGAGGGTGCGAAGGTGACCGTCGAACGCATCAGCCTTTACCGTCAGCCCGGCTAAGCGGCATGGCTCCCAATCTGTCTCGGCTCAGGGCCGTGGTCTCCTTGCTGAAGGAGCCGCCGTGGCCCACCTTGCTTACTCTCAGCCTCCTCGGCTGGCTCGCCATGGCTTTCACAAGCCATGGCAATGATGCTCTGGATCTTTGTATTTCGGCCTCCGGAGCTCTTCTGGATCGCGGTTGGCGCGCGTTCCAGGTGCAAATATCGATGATGTCGGTGACCGGCGTCGCCTTGTCTCTGATGATCATGCTGATCGCAATGATGTCATTGATTTTGCGGGACCCGATCATGCATATCTGGAACCGTAGCCTCAAGAGGCGGCGAGTACGCTCGTTGGGCTTGTTCCTCATCAGCTATTGCGGGCTTTGGGCCGTGTGCGCACCGCTGCTGGTGGCGGTGGGCATATTGCTGCGGGTTGCAGCCATCATGGCCGACATGCCTGTTCTACTGCTGGCGGCTAGCCTTGTCGCCTTCTGGCAAATCACGCCCTGGAAACAGCATTTCTTGAACCTCTGTCACTGGACGCCGCGTCTGAGCGCGTTTGGCTGGGCGGCTGATCGCGATTGCTTACGCTACGGCCTGCGAGAGGCCTGGCTTTGTGTCGGCACCTGCTGGGCGTTGATGGTGTTGCCCTTCGCCGTGCATGACTACCACCTTCTGTTTATGGCTGCCGCATCGGCGATCATGGTCTCGGAGAGGCTCCGCCCCGGACGTCCCCCTCGCCGGAATGTCCCACGACGAGCGGTCCTGTTGTGTCAGGGGGCGCTGATGGGGTTACGGCGGACAAACACGACTGCTGTGCCGCATTTTATTGGTTCGATCAGCAGCGGCATACGGAAAAAATCAGCGTAAAAACGGCAATACAGCCTTCGTAAAAGCCGATAAAGGCTGCGGCAGGTCATCGAGAGCGAACCAGCCGAAATCCGATAGCTTGTCGGTTCGGTCAAGGTCGGGTCGCCGGAAATGTCGCTGGTCTTATAGAGAAGTGAGACCCAGTGCTGGCGGTCGGCTGCGATGATCTGTTCGCTGACACCGACAAATTCCACGGAGCCGATGGTCAGCCCGGTTTCTTCTTCGGCTTCACGTCGTGCTGCTTGCTCCGCAGGCTCAAGCACATCGACCTTGCCGCCGACAATGTTCCAGAAACCGACTTCGGGCGGGCGCATTCGCTTGTAGAGCAAAAGCTTGCCATCCCTGAGAATGGCAAGGCCAACACCGACACCCGGAAAATCAATTCCGGGCAGCATGTCAGGCTTTGGCACTGGCAACGATCAGCATGAAAGCAGGAATATCATCGCCGAAGCCAACAGGAGTCGGGCCGTCATCATGGTCGCGGTAATGCTGGCGGCGGCGTTCGCGCTGATCGTCATTGGCCGGGTTGGGCGCCTGATTATTGCGATAATCGCGGTTGCCCTGGCTTGGCCGTCTGTCTGTCTTGCGCTCTTGCTTCACGCTATCCACCTTGGTTGCGACGACTTCTACAGCCGCTTCGGTGCTAATCTGCTCTTCTGTCGTGTCAGGCTTGTGACTGCTGCGATGTTCACGATCACCGTCACGCGCACCGTCTCTGGAGCGTTCCCGGCCACGGCCCCGTTCACTACCGCTTCTGTCACTACCGCTCTTGTCACGAGCACCCTTGCCACCACGGCCACGGCGCTCATCACGATCACCTTCAGCCATAGGCGGCAGAGAGGCGACATCACCGTCAAGCCATTCTGGCTTTTCACCGATCAGTTTTTCAATCGCGTCGAGATATTTCGCATCGGACTTTGTCACCAGCGTGAAGGCACGCCCGGAGCGACCAGCGCGGCCGGTACGGCCGATGCGATGGACATAGTCTTCCGCATGAATCGGCACGTCAAAATTGAACACGTGGCTGACATCGGGGATATCGAGACCACGGGCAGCAACGTCGGAAGCGACCAGAAGAGTAATCTGATTATCCTTGAAGCCAGCCAGCATATTTGTACGTGAGCGCTGGTCCATGTCGCCATGCAGGGCGCCGACCGAGAAACCATGACGCTCCAGCGAGCGGAACAGATCGGCCACATCCTTCTTGCGATTGCAGAAGATGATGGCGTTCTTCAGATCGTCCTGGGCGCGGATGATGTCGCGCAGGGTGGAGCGCTTTTCATAATCCTTGTTCTGGCAGGCCACCAGCCGCTGCGTCACGGTCTTGGCGGTCGAAGATGGCGGAGCCACCTCGATCCGTTCCGGATTTTGCAGGAACTTGTCGGCCAGCTTCTGGATTTCCGGCGGCATGGTGGCCGAGAAGAACAGCGTCTGACGGGTAAAAGGAATGAGCTTGGCGATGCGCTCGATATCGGGAATGAAACCCATGTCCAGCATGCGGTCGGCTTCGTCGATGACGAGAATTTCCACGCCGGTCATCAGCAACTTGCCGCGCTCGCAATGGTCCAGCAGGCGGCCAGGCGTGCAGATCAGCACATCGGCGCCACGTTCCAGCTTGCGGTCCTGTTCATCGAACGAAACGCCGCCGATCAGCAGGGCAATGTTGAGCTTGTGATTCTTGCCGTATTTTTCGAAATTTTCGGCCACCTGGGCTGCAAGTTCGCGCGTCGGCTCCATAATCAGCGTGCGCGGCATACGAGCGCGCGCGCGGCCTTTTTCGAGCAATGTCAGCATCGGCAGTACGAAGGACGCCGTCTTGCCTGTGCCCGTCTGGGCAATGCCGCAAATGTCGCGGCGCATCAGGGCCGGCGGAATGGCGCCAGCCTGGATCGGTGTCGGCACGGTGTAGCCGGCATCAGTTACAGCGGAAAGAACTTTTTGGCTCAGGCCAAGGTCAGCGAATGTGGTCAAAGGGAAATGTTTTCCGTTCCGTTCTTGCGAACTCAAGATGAATCGCCCGCGAACAGGCGTTAACGCCAGCGCGGGATAGGCCGAAAACGCCTCAAAGTCAAGGAATAGGCCCTTCGCTGCGCCATAAAGCTTAACGAAACTTCAATTTCCGCGGCCAGATGCGAGGATAGCCACCCCGGCAGCGCCCAAAAAACCTCCGGTCGTGCGGTTGATCAACGCCACGCTGCGGGGTGTTTTCAAGAGGCGTCTGGCCCGTCCCGCCAGAAACACATGGCCGCCGATCACCACGGTCTCAACTGCAAGAATGATCGCGACAATATCGATCAGCGCCGACGCATCGAAGGATGCGGGCACGAAATTCGGCAGCAGCGCCAGATAGAAAAGCGGCATTTTTCGGATTGCCGAGATTGAGCGCGAAACCTGTCAGGTATACGGGAAACAGCGCCCCACGGCGCTCCATAGGCACCATCTGCGGCAGCACAGGCTTTGCCATCCAGAGGCGGATACCCATCCAGATGAGATAGACAGCACCGCCGTAGCGCAAAAGCTCCATCAGCCAGCCCATGTCCTGCGCCAGCACAGACAGGCCGAAAAACGCAAGCGTCAAATAAATCAGGATGCCGGTTAACGTACCCAGGCCATAGGCGAGGCCCGACGCAGGTCCATGGGAAAGAGTGCGGGCCATGATCGTCACATTATCGGGACCGGGACTGGCGGCAAACACCAGAAAGGCCAGCGCAAAGGTGAGCATTGAATGCAGATCCATGGCAATCCCCTTTTCATTCCCAGCGCTTCAGGAGGCCGATTTTGACAGACAGACTATGCCATAAAATTTGACAGACAGACTATGCCATAAAAAAAGCCGGTTGAAACAACCGGCGTTTTTATTTGGAAAAAGAAGATGCGCTGATCAGCGCAGCCGCTTGGCGGCTGGTTCCGGTACCAGTTCGCCTTCCAGGCGGCGATCCAGATAATCTTCGCATTCAGCCATCAGCGTTTCGACCTGGCCGTTGAAGAAGTGATTGGCGCCGGGCAAGGTCTTCTGGGTGATCAGAATGCCCTTCTGGGTCTTCAGCTTGTCCACCAGTCCCTGAACGTCCTTTTCCGGCGCAACCTTGTCGGCATCGCCATGGATGATCAGACCCGAAGAAGGGCAGGGGGCGAGGAAGGAGAAATCATAGGTATTCGGCTGCGGCGCAACCGAGATAAAACCTTCGATTTCCGGGCGGCGCATCAACAGCTGCATGCCGATCCACGAACCGAAGGAATAGCCGGCAACCCAACAGCTCTTCGAATCGGGATGCAGGCTCTGCACCCAATCCAGCGCCGAAGCTGCATCGGACAGTTCGCCGGCGCCGTGGTCGAATTCACCCTGGCTACGGCCAATGCTGCGGAAGTTGAAGCGCAGGGTAGTGAAACCACGTTTCTGGAACATGTAGAACAACTGATAGACGATCTGGTTGTTCATCGTGCCGCCAAATTGCGGATGCGGATGCAGGATGATCGCAATCGGCGCGCTCTTTTCCCTGGAGGGCTGGTAGCGGCCCTCTAGACGTCCTGCGGGTCCGTTGAAAATGACTTCGGGCATGGATACTCCGGTCTTGGCGTGTTTTTTTGCCTTCGCGCCCTTACCCGTCAGAAGATGACTTGACGGGGGCACTCAGCTTTTCTAAAACCCAGTTTAGAACCATTCGAAATTATGGGTCGCTGTGTTATTGAATGTGTCATAGGACAGTCGGGGTGAAAATTTCAAGAAAAATGCATCTTCTAAGGCAGATGCGTGATTTTCTCCGAAAACAGGGCATGATCTAAGACAATACGCAGGTTTTGCGCCTTCCGGTTCAAGATCGCGGCACAACAAAGCGGAACATATCAGAGAAAACATGGCTGAACGCATCTACATGGACTGGAATGCTACCGCACCGCTTCTGAATGAAGCGCGCGATGCCATGCTGGCTGCTTTATCCATGCCGGGCAATCCATCCTCTGTTCACGCCGAAGGCCGTGCTGCCCGCACCCTGGTGGAAAAGGCGCGCCGCCAGGTGGCGGAACTTGTCGGAGCCGCGCCTGCCAATGTCATCTTCACCTCAACGGCAACGGAAGCGGCAAATTTTGTCCTGTCGCCACGCTATAGAATGGGCCGTTCGCTACTGCCCATCGGACGAGCCTATGTCTCGGCCATCGAACATCCTGCCGTACGGCAAGGCGGACGGTTTTCGCCTGACTGTGTGACCGAAATCCCGGTGACCCGGCAGGGCGTGATCGATCTCGATGCACTGGAACAGGCGCTGGCCGACCATCCTGCCGATCAGGGCATGCCGCTGGTCGCCGTCATGCTGGCCAATAATGAAACCGGGGTTATTCAGCCGGTCGAAGCGGTGGGGCAACTGGTTCACGCCAGGGGCGGATTGCTGCTGGTGGATGCGGTCCAGGCGGTTGGGCGTATCCCGGTGGATATTGCGGCCCTGGATGCGGATTTCCTGATTCTATCGGCCCACAAGCTTGGCGGCCCCAAAGGGGCTGGCGCCGTTGTGGCTCGTGGCGAGGCGCTGATGCCGGAGCCGTTGGTGCGCGGCGGCGGGCAGGAAAAGGGTCATCGCGGCGGCACGGAGAACCCTGCCGCAATTGCGGGCTTCGGTGCTGCTGCGGACCATGCTACAAAAGACTTGATAAATCGCAATTTACAGATTGCGGCCTTGCGAGATGCTTTGGAAACAGGCATGCGCAGCATGGCTCCCGATCTGGTGATCCACGGCGCGGGTCAGACACGTATCGGTAATACGAGTTTCTTCACGCTGCCGGGTCTTAAGGCGGAAACCGGGCAGATCGCCTTTGATCTCGAAGGCGTTGCACTGTCCGCCGGAGCGGCCTGTTCGTCCGGCAAGGTTGGACAGAGTCATGTTTTGACGGCAATGGGGCTGGATGCCGGCATTGGCGGCTTGCGGCTATCGCTCGGTCCCGCCACCACGGCCGAGGATATCGAGCGGGTCGTGTCAATATTCGGCAAGATTGCCGGGCGGCGCCAGCTTGCCGGTCACGCGGCATAAGACGCGAAAAGAGTGCCTGAAAAGGCGGAATAAACCCAGGTTTGGGGGTGAAAACTCATCTCCATTCCCTATATGAGAGCGGATCCCCCGCTGAAACGTTGACAAGCTGCCGGACCTTGGACCCGGCGAGATTGGAGAACGCTAATGGCTGCCGTACAAGAAACGATCGATCAGGTCCGCCAGATCGACGTCGATCAGTACAAGTATGGTTTTGAAACCATGATCGAAGTCGACAAGGCCCCGAAGGGCTTGTCGGAAGACATCGTCCGTTTCATTTCCGCAAAGAAGAACGAGCCGGACTGGATGCTGCAATGGCGTCTGGATGCTTACAAGCGTTGGCTGACGATGGAAGAGCCAGAGTGGGCTCGTGTCGACTATCCGAAGATCGACTTCAACGACATCTATTACTATGCCGCGCCGAAAAGCACGGCTGGCCCGACCTCGATCGACGATGTCGATCCTGAGCTTTTGAAGGTCTATGAAAAGCTGGGTATTCCGCTGCGTGAGCAGGAAATCCTGGCAGGCGTTCAGACCTCGAAAATCGCTGTCGATGCGGTGTTCGATTCGGTTTCGGTCGTCACAACCTTCAAGGCTGAATTGATGAAAGCCGGCGTGATCTTCATGTCGATTTCGGAAGCCGTGCGCGAATATCCCGATCTGGTGAAGAAATATCTCGGCACAGTCGTACCGGTCACCGACAATTATTACGCAACCTTGAATTCGGCTGTGTTTACCGATGGCTCGTTCGTGTTCATTCCCAAGGGTGTTCGTTGCCCGATGGAATTGTCCACCTACTTCCGCATCAACGAGAAAAATACCGGCCAATTTGAACGGACGCTGATCATCGCGGAAGAGGGGGCTTACGTCTCCTATCTGGAAGGTTGCACAGCCCCGCAGCGTGATGAAAACCAGCTGCATGCCGCCGTAGTCGAGCTTGTGGCGCTGGATGATGCCGAAATCAAATATTCCACCGTCCAGAATTGGTATCCAGGCGACAAGGACGGCAAGGGCGGCATCTATAATTTCGTCACCAAACGCGGCGATTGCCGTGGAGCGCGCTCGAAAATTTCTTGGACGCAAGTCGAAACCGGATCGGCGATCACCTGGAAATATCCATCCTGCATTCTGCGCGGCGATGACAGCCGCGGCGAGTTCTACTCGATTGCCGTCTCCAACGGCCATCAGCAGGTCGATAGCGGCACCAAGATGATCCATCTCGGCAAGAACACGTCGAGCCGCATCATCTCCAAGGGCATTTCGGCGGGCTTTTCCAGCAATACCTATCGCGGCCAGGTTTCTGCGCATCGCAAGGCTGAAAATGCCCGTAACTTCACCCAGTGCGACAGCCTGCTGATCGGCGACAAATGCGGGGCGCATACCGTGCCCTATATCGAGGCGAAGAACTCTTCGGCTCAGTTCGAGCATGAAGCGACAACATCGAAAATCTCGGAAGACCAGCTGTTCTACTGCCTGCAACGCGGCATTCCCCAGGAAGCCGCCATCGCACTGATCGTCAATGGTTTCGTACGCGAAGTCATTCAGGAATTGCCGATGGAATTTGCGGTCGAAGCGCAGAAACTGATCGGGATTTCGCTGGAAGGTAGCGTGGGGTGATGAGCCGGACGATCGTACTTTTTCGTCCGGTCGGACTGGAAGAATTGAAGCTGATTGAGGAGAGTGGCTGGAAAACTTTTCCGCCCCGTCTGCCAGATCAGCCGATATTTTATCCGGTGACGAATGAGGATTATGCCGCGCAGATTGCGCGGGATTGGAACACCAAAGTTGGCTCCCGGTGTGGCTTTGTCACGAAATTTGAAGTCGACTCCACCTATGTTTCGAAATTCGAAAAGCGGGTCGTTGGTGGTCGAGAACATGAGGAACTATGGGTTCCTGCCGAAGAACTGGAAGAATTTAACCGGCATATCGTCGGAAATATTGTCGTGACGCGGAGCTTCGCGCCTTGAGAGCAGGAAATGCCTTGCCGAAGCAAGATTGAATATACGGGTCCTTGAAACCCGCCATATGAGGGAATTGGAAATGCTTGAAATCAGAAACCTTCACGCCCGGATCGCGGAAGATGGCACGGAGATCATCCGTGGCCTCAACCTGACCGTCAAGGCTGGCGAAGTGGCGGCGATCATGGGGCCGAATGGGTCGGGCAAATCGACGCTGTCCTACATTCTTTCGGGCCGCTCGGACTATGAAGTCACCGAGGGTGAGATCCTCTATAACGGTGAGAGCATTCTGGAGCTTGACCCGGCCGAGCGCGCTGCCAAGGGCATTTTCCTGGCCTTCCAATACCCGGTCGAAATTCCGGGCGTTGCCACCATGCAGTTTCTGAAAGTGGCGATGAATGAACAGCGCAAGGCGCGCGGCGAAGCGGAACTGACGACGCCGGATTTCATGCGCCGGGTCAAGGAAGCGGCTGCCGAATTGAAGATCAACCCTGACATGCTGAAGCGTCCGCTGAATGTCGGTTTTTCCGGTGGTGAGAAGAAGCGTGCGGAAATCCTGCAAATGGCGCTGTTGGCGCCGCAGCTTTGCATTCTGGATGAAACCGATAGTGGTCTCGATATCGATGCGCTGAAGATCGTTGCCGATGGCGTCAATGCGTTGAAGTCACCGGATCGCGCCACCATCGTCATCACCCACTATCAGCGCCTGCTGGATTACATCGTGCCGGACACGGTCCATGTTCTCTACAAGGGCCAGATCATCAAGACCGGCGACAAGAGCCTGGCGCTCGATCTGGAAGCCAATGGCTATGCCGATATCATCGGCGAAGCGGCCTGACCGGTCGAAAAAGGAGTGTTGCAATGAACATTCAAGCTGCCAATCGGTCGACAGCGGCCGAGGCTGCGCTGGTCGAAGCCTACACGGCCCAACTCGGCGACTTGCCGGGCGACGGGACGGTGCTGGGCGCGCGGGATATCCTGTTTGACGACCTGAAGCGGGCTGGCCTGCCAACCCGTCGCGTTGAAGCCTGGCATTATACGGATCTGAAAACCCTGCTGCGGGCCATTCCCGACGCCGCAACGCTAACGCCTTCCAAGGCCGTGGCACCGCTGGTGGAGGCGGCTCGTATCTTCGAACTGCGCCAGGGCTTGAGCCGTGACGTCTCTGCACCCGACGGTGTGACCGTGCGTGCCTATAGTGAAAGCCTGCTGGATGGAACGGCGGCGACCGATCTGGTTGCCTTCTCCAAGGACGATACGATTGGCCGGATCAATGGCAGTTTCGTGCGCGATGGCTATCGGCTGAACGTCGAGGACAATGTCGAGGTCGACAGGCTTATCGAGTTGCAGGCCCATCAGGGTGGCGGTCAGAGCCATGCGCGGTTTGTGGCGAGCTTCGGCTCGGGCTCAAAGGCGACAGTGATCGAGCGCCACCGTAATTCCGGCGAAGCCGCTGGCCTGATCTCCAGCGTCAGCGACCTGGACCTGGGCGAGGGTGCCGAGGTGACGTGGATCATCGTGCAGACCCAGGGTCTTGCCGATACCCATCTGGGGCAGATCAAGGTCGTGCTGGGGACAGATGCCAAGCTGAAGCTGTTCGTGATCAATGCCGGCGGCAAGCTGGTGCGTCAGGAAATCCATGTCAGAACGGCGGGTGAAGGCTCCGATTTCACCCTGCGTGCTGTCAACCTTCTGGGTGGCGAAAGCCATACGGATGTGACCATGACGCTTGGTCATGATGTGCCCAACACCACCTCGACGGAAGTGATCCGCAATGTGGTGTTCGACCGGGCGCGGGGCGTTTTCCAGGGCCAGATCCGGGTTGCTCCCGATGCCCAGAAGACCGATGCGCGCATGGCCTGCAACACGTTGTTGATGTCTGACGATGCCGAGTATTCGGTCAAGCCGGAGCTGGAAATCTTTGCCGATGACGTGCAATGCGCTCATGGTGCAACGGTTGCCGATATCGACCACAACCACCTCTATTATTTGATGGCGCGCGGCATTCCGCAAAAAGTGGCCCGTGGGTTGCTGATCAAGGCTTTCGTCGCCGAATTGGTGGAAGAGCTGGAAGATGAGGACCTGGTAGAAGCCCTGGAAGGGGTCATCGCCGACTGGCTGGAGACCCATGGCTGATCTTCCCGTCAACCTCGATCACGCCGTGATCCACGTTTCCGATTGGGAACGGGCGCGCGATTTCTACACGAACGTGATCGGGGCTGAAGCGGTCGCGACGGCAGCGGGCGGATATGTTTTTCGGCTTGGCGCACAGCAGTTGAATGTTCATGGCCCCGGCGCAATCGGTACGCCGGTGGCCCGCATTCCTGTCGCTCCGGGAAACAGCGATCTTTGCTTCCGCTGGCGTGGAAAGATCAGCGATGCCAAGGCCCATCTCGAGGCCCAGGGGATAGACATCGAACTGGGACCCATTCGTCGCTTCGGCGCTATGGGCGAGGGAACAAGCCTCTATTTTCGCGATCCGGATGGTTCGCTCATGGAGTTTATCAGCTATGACGCTTAATATGGCGAAACTTCCATCGACCTATGATGTCGAAGCCGTCCGAAAGGATTTCCCGATCCTGTCACGGCTGGTGCATGGCGATAAACCGCTGGTCTACCTGGACAACGGTGCGTCTGCGCAAAAGCCCCAGGCGGTGATCGACGCCATCAGTCATGCCTATTCCAACGAATATGCCAATGTGCATCGCGGCCTGCATTTTCTGTCCAATGCCGCGACCGATGCTTATGAAGCGGCCCGCGAAAAGGTGCGGCGCTTTCTGAATGCCGGATCGGTGGACGAGGTGGTGTTCACCAAATCCTCCACCGAGGCCATCAATACGGTGGCCTATGGCCATGGCATGAAAGAGATCGGCGAGGGCGATGAAATCGTCCTGACCATCATGGAGCATCACTCCAATATCGTGCCCTGGCATTTTCTGAGGGAACGCAAGGGTGCAAAGCTGGTCTGGGTGCCGGTGGATGATGATGGCGCGTTCCACATCGAGGAATTCGAAAAGCGGTTGACCGATCGCACCAAGCTGATTGCCGTCACCCATATGTCCAATGCACTCGGAACCGTGGTTCCGGTCAAGGAAATTTGCCGGATCGCCAGGGAGCGCGGCATTCCGGTGCTGGTCGATGGCAGCCAGGCGGCGGTGCATATGCCGGTGGATGTGCAAGACATCGATTGCGACTGGTATGTGATGACCGGCCATAAGCTTTACGGCCCATCCGGCATCGGCGTGCTCTATGGCAAGATGGACCGGTTGCGCACCATGCAGCCCTTCATGGGCGGCGGGGAAATGATCGTCGATGTGACCGAGGATATGGTAACCTATAACGATCCGCCGCATCGGTTCGAGGCAGGAACGCCGCCGATCGTTCAGGCCATCGGGCTTGGTCATGCGCTGGATTATATCGAGGGTCTTGGCCGCGAGGCGATTGCCGCGCATGAGGCCGATTTGACCGCCTACGCCCACGAACGGCTGACGGCGATCAATTCGCTCCGGATTTTCGGCAATGCGCCGGGCAAGGGTGCGATTTTCTCTTTCGAGCTCAAGGGTATCCACGCCCATGACGTATCGATGCTGATCGACCGGCGGGGTGTGGCCGTTCGGGCTGGCACGCACTGCGCGCAGCCATTGCTGTCTCGTTTCGGTGTGACCTCTACCTGCCGGGCCTCTTTTGGCCTATATAATACCCGTGAAGAAATCGATGCGCTGGTGGAAGCGCTTGACTATGCCAAGACCTTCTTCGGCTGAGGATTGAAACCATGAGCGTCAGCGACATGAATACCAGTAAAAATGACGAGAAGCCGGATGTGCGCGAAGGTATCGTTCATTCCAGCATTCCGCCGGAGGAAGTCGCCCGCTTGTCGGACGATATCATCTCGGCACTGAAAACCGTCTATGACCCGGAAATTCCAGCGGATATTTTCGAGCTCGGCCTGATTTACAAGGTCGATATCGAAGACGACCGCATGGTGAAGATCATGATGACACTGACGGCGCCCGGCTGCCCGGTGGCTGGCGAAATGCCAGGCTGGGTCGAAAACGCGGTCGGCTCCGTGGAAGGCGTTTCGGGCGTGCAAGTGGAGATGACCTTTGATCCGCCATGGACACCGGACCGGATGTCTGAAGAGGCGCAGGTCGCCATCGGCTGGTATTGAGTGAGGGCGGCTTGCTGAAAGGCGAGCCGCCTATTACATTGTCAACATGCCGGTTTTGTCTGGCACTGTTCCGGTTTAAAAACCGAACCCACTTTTAAAAAACACCGGGCCTTGAACCCGGATGTGAAAAGGAGAAAGCCCATGGGCTTCGCGGTGATGACCATGACTGATGCGGCAGCTGCCCGCGTCAAGGAAATCGTCGAGAATTCCGGCCCGGATGCCAAGGGCATTCGTGTCGGTATCAAGAAGGGCGGCTGTGCGGGGATGGAATACACCATCGACCTGGTGACAGAACCGAACCCTAAAGATGACCTGATTGCTCGCGATGGCGCCTCCGTCTGGCTGGAGCCAGCCGCAGTGCTCTATCTGCTGGGTACGGAAATCGATTTCGAAACCACAACCTTGCGCTCCGGCTTTACGTTCCGCAATCCGAACCAGACCTCGGCCTGTGGCTGTGGCGAGTCGGTGGAATTGAAGGCCGCGGACCTGGCCGAGCTGGCGAAACAGCGGCAGGCAGTCCACGTCTGATCAGGGCCTATTGTTTCAGGGCTTATTGCTGCCATAAAAGAATGTCACAAAAAGAAACGCCTCGCCTTTCACATGGAAGGCGAGGCGTTTCTCATAGATCCGAATAGAATTCAATTATTTCAACAGGGATCGCAAATCATCTTGCTCACGGCGTAGCGCAGAGATCGTCGAAACGACAGAGTAGACAAACATCGCGCTTATAGCAGCCGAGAGCACGCAGAGAAGCAAGAACATCTTGTTTTCCTTTGTGTCTGATCGTCACTTGTCCAGCCTCAACGGTCATCCTGCGCCAAGGTTCCAATCAGCGGCTGGCGCTGTGGTAAGGCTGTGAAATCGACGTACGGAAATTGGAAGGGGCGCGGTCTTCGTTCATGTGAAAACCAATGCTCGTTGCCAGCATAGCGCCGATCATGGCAGTCCAAACCAGATTAATCATCGTCACTTTATCAAGCATGGGTTTCGTCCTTCGTTTTGACGGGGCCAGTTGCAGCAACAATGGCTGCAACCGCGTCTTGTTCCTGTGAGCAGTGCACTCTTTTTACAAAAGCCGTGCTGAAGCTGCCCTTAACACTCCGTTCATCTGGCGTTCATCTGAGCGGCCAGAAATGCGAAGCAGTCGTCTTCATGTTCATCAAACCAAGCAACCAATGCTTCAAGAACAAATGCGCTGTCAATTGCGATACTCAAAACAACTGCAAGCATTGTTTGTTCTCTTGGCCTTGTCGTTGAACATGATCCCTGTATAAACACCCGGCCTTGAAGCGGGCCTGAATGTGCCGTTCATCAGGCATTCATGGGGCGGGCAGGGGACAGTCCGGCCACAAATATGAACGGAATGGGCGTGAAAACCGGGACGGTAGGCGCTTGCGGTTCCAGCCTGTCCGTGACAAAAGGCGGGCATAAAAAGATGAGGGCGGGGCGAACCGATGACAATTGCCTTTTATCCGGGCTCTTTCGACCCGATGACCAATGGCCACCTGGATGTTCTGGTTCAGGCGCTCAATGTCGTCCCCAAGGTTGTCGTCGGGATCGGCATTCATCCTGGTAAAGTGCCAATGTTCAGCTTCGAGGAGCGCGCAGAACTGATTGCATCCAGCCTTGGCGAGGCCGTGCCTGAGCGGGCAGGGGATGTTTCGGTTATTGCCTTCGATGGCCTGGCCGTCGATGCCGCCCGCCAGCATGGCGCGACGCTTCTGGTCCGCGGCCTGCGCGATGGGTCGGACCTCGACTATGAAATGCAGCTTGCGGGCATGAACCGGCAGATGGCTCCAGACCTGCAAACCGTCTTCCTGCCAGCCGGCACGGCGTCGCGGCCCATAACGGCCACATTGGTCCGGCAAATCGCCACCATGGGCGGTGATGTCAGCGCCTTTGTCCCCCCGCAGGTGTCGCGGGCATTGAAATCCCGGCTCAAGGCTTGAGCCGATCCGAGAAATTACGGAGCCTTCATGAAACTCATGTCTCTTGCTTTCGCGGGCCTGCTCGCGCTTTCCACCCTTGCCACCAACGCCATGGCCCAGGCCGGGGCTAGTGATAACGTCATGACCATTCAGTTGAAGGACGGCCCTGTCGTCGTGCAACTGATGCCGGAGGTCGCGCCCAAGCATGTGGCGCAGATCAAGACGCTGGTTAGCCAGGGCCAATATGACAATGTCGCCTTTCACCGCGTCATCGAGGGCTTCATGGCCCAGACCGGCGATGTGCAATATGGCAATATGAAATCCGGCTTCGACAAGAGCCGTGCTGGCACTGGCGCTTCCAAGCTGCCGAATATTCCGGCGGAATTTTCCAAGACGCCTTTCGTGCGTGGCACGGTTGGCATGGCGCGTTCCCAGGACCCTAACTCTGCCAATTCGCAGTTTTTCATCATGTTCGGTGACGGCAGCTTCCTGAACGGCCAATATACCGTGGTTGGCAAGGTTGTGTCCGGCATGGAATTTGTCGATAAGATCAAGCGCGGCCAGGGTGGCAATGGCGAGGTCAGCGATCCCGACCGGATGATCAAGGTCACCCTCGGAAAGAAGTAGGTTGCCGCCACTTAATTAAGCGCGTGAAGCAGCAGTCACCTCATCCGTTCCCTTCTCCGGTCCTTTCGGACTGCGGAAAGGGGACTGATTTCAAAATCGGGCAAAATGCCCGGAAACCGGAATACCAAGGAGAAAAACATGGCTGAGATCAAGGATCCGGAAAACACCGTCATCATGGAAACCACCAAGGGCAAGGTCGTCATCAGCCTTTTCCCGGACCTGGCCCCCGGCCACGTCGCCCGCATCAAGGAACTGGCCCGCGAAGGCGCCTATGATGGCGTCGTCTTCCACCGCGTCATTCCCGATTTCATGGCCCAGACCGGCGACGTGAAATTTGGCAAAAAGGGTGGCGAAAGCTTCAATCCCGGTCGCGCTGGCATGGGCGGCTCCGACAAGCCGGACCTGAAGGCTGAATTTTCGGCCACTCCGCATGTGCGTGGCACCTGCTCCATGGCCCGTTCGCAAAGCCCGAACTCTGCCAATTCACAATTCTTCATCTGCTTCACCGATGCGCCTTGGCTGAACAAGCAATATTCCGTCTGGGGCCAGGTTATCGAAGGCATGGACGTCATCGACGCCGTCAAGAAGGGTGAGCCGGTCACCGATCCGGATTCGATCATCTCGCTGAAAGTCGCCGCCGACGCCTGATTTCGGCTTTTTTCATAGCCCGCTCCGGTGCTTGGGCGCCGGGGCGGGTTTTCGCGTTCCAAACCCTGTTGCGGTATCATGCGTGTAGACCTGTTCGATTTCGATCTCCCAGACGAGAATATCGCGCTGCGCCCGGCCAGTCCGCGCGATCAGGCGCGGTTTCTGGTCGTTCGCCCGGATGGGTCACCAACGCTGGAAGATCGCCGGGTGTTCGAGCTGCCGTCCTTCCTTAGGGCCGGGGACGCGCTGGTCTTCAACGACACCAAAGTTATTCCGGCCCAACTGGAAGGTGTTCGCATCCGGGAAGGGGCCGAGCGCACGCCAGTGTCCTGCACGTTGCATATGCGCGTGGCCGCCAATCGCTGGAAAGCCTTTGCAAGGCCAGGCAAACGGATCAAGCAAGGCGATGTGATCGACTTTGACGGCCTATTGGCGACGGTTGCAGAAAAAGGCGAGGCGGGCGAAATCGATCTGGAATTTGCCGCCTCCGGTCCTGATCTCGACCGGGCGATTGCGGGTGTCGGCCATATCCCGCTGCCGCCCTATATTGCCGCGAAACGCCCGGAAGATGGGCAGGATCGCACCGATTACCAGACCATTTATGCGCGGGAAGAGGGGGCGGTCGCAGCACCGACCGCCGGTCTGCACTTCACGCCTGCCCTGTTCGAGGCGTTGGATAAAGCCGGGATCGAGCGCCATTTCGTGACGCTGCATGTCGGGGCGGGGACCTTCCTGCCCGTCAAGGCCGACGATACCGACGACCATAAGATGCATCAGGAAATCGGCCATGTCTCGGCTGAGACGGCGGCGGCCCTTAACGCGGTCAAGGCGCGGGGCGGGCGGATCGTCAGTGTCGGCACCACGTCATTGCGACTGCTGGAAAGCGCTGCCAGCGAGGATGGCTGTCTCCTGCCTTGGTCGGATGCGACGGGCATTTTCATCACCCCGGGCTATCGCTTCAGGGCGGTGGATGTGCTGATGACCAATTTTCACCTGCCGAAATCCACGCTGTTCATGCTGGTTTCGGCGTTTGCCGGGCTTGAAACCATGCGGGCGGCCTATGCCCATGCGATCGAGACCGGCTACCGTTTCTATTCCTACGGCGATTCCAGCCTGCTCTTCCGGAAAGACAAATAACAATGAGCGAGCAGTTCACGTTTACCCTGAAAGCCACCAGCGGCAAGGCCCGGCTTGGCGAAATCACCATGCCGCGTGGCACGATCCGCACTCCAGCCTTCATGCCGGTCGGCACGGTCGGAACGGTCAAGGCCATGTATCTCGATCAGGTGCGGGAAGGGGGCGCCGATATCATTCTGGGCAACACCTACCACCTGATGCTACGCCCCGGCGCCGAGCGCGTCGCCAGACTTGGCGGCTTGCACGAGTTGATCCGCTGGCCGCAGCCGATCCTGACCGATAGTGGCGGGTTTCAGGTCATGTCTCTCTCCGGCCTTCGCAAACTTGATGAGCAGGGCGTGACCTTCAAGAGCCATATCGACGGTTCGCTGCATCACATGTCGCCGGAAAGATCCATCGAAATCCAGGGCCTGCTGGACAGCGACATCCAGATGCAGTTGGACGAGTGCGTCGCCTTGCCCGCTGAGCCACGTGAAATTGAGCGCGCCATGGAAATGTCGTTGCGCTGGGCGGAGCGCTGCCGCGTCGCCTTTGGCGAACAGCCCGGCAAGGCGATGTTCGGCATCGTGCAGGGCGGCGATCAACCAGGCTTGCGCATTCGCTCCGCCGAAGGGCTGAAGCAACTGGACCTGAAAGGCTATGCTGTCGGCGGGTTGGCGGTCGGTGAGCCGCAGGAGGTGATGCTCAGCATGCTCGACATTACCCTGCCTGTGCTGCCGACCGAAAAGCCGCGCTACCTGATGGGCGTCGGCACGCCGGACGATATGTTGAAATCGGTCGCGCGTGGCATCGATATGTTCGATTGCGTCATGCCGACCCGCTCCGGCCGCCATGGCCTCGCCTTCACCCGGCGTGGCAAGGTCAATATCCGCAATGCCCGCCACGCCGAGGATAAACGCCCCCTGGACGAACAATCGTCCTGCCCGGCGGCACGGGATTATTCGCGCGCCTATCTGCACCACCTGGTGCGTTCCAACGAAGCGCTGGGCGGCATGTTGTTGTCCTGGAATAATCTATCCTATTATCAGGAGTTGATGCAGGGTATCCGCCAGTCAATCGCCGAAGGCAGGTTTGAGGACTTCATGGCCGAGACCATGGAATGCTGGGCGCGAGGTGATATCGAGGCGGCGTAATGCTTGATCTGCTCAGTGCTCTGCCATGTTCGATAGGGCTCCATTCAGATCAACGCCAGACAGATGCACGGATGAGATCGCAGGCTGCGAAGCCCGCAAGGCCAGGGCCTCGATCAAGGACTGCTGGATGGCATCGCGCAATTGATGCGATGTTTTTACCGTCTGTTTCTTGTCGAGCCACTGCGCCGCGTTGACAAGGTTGGCGCCTTCCTGAACCATGATCCTGTGCGCGCGCTCCAGCGCCCAGGCTTCCCAATCATTGTTGAGCCAATCATTGCCGAGAAAGTGATCAATAGACATATCATTTGCCCCCGGAAACATGTCCGTCATCAAAGCGATTCATTCGCCAAGGCAGACTAACAAATCTTATGATTCGCTAAAAAATAAAAACGCTTTAGATCGGCTTTTTTCGTGAGATACCTGAGATTTACAGGGAGTATTTTCGAGCCATCAAGTCTAAGTTGGGTATTTGACACAGTTGTTTTATTTAAAGTTGCCGACAGACGGACAAGAGTAATAGCTGGCGCGGTTTGAGCGTCAATTTCAATATAGCGCCGTGCGTTTTATAAAACGCACAAACGACGCTGTAACAGTTTAAATCTGCTGCATAATTTTCTCCTGAAATCGTTTCCGATTTAAGGAATTATGCAGTAGCCCCGGTGGTTTCGTCCTCACGCATGATGGGTGGCGCAAATAGGGCAAAATGACATGAGAACGAATAGGACATTGAGCTGGAGAGCATATGCGGATTTTTGTCGGATCGGATTTTCATGCGGACCATCAAGAGAACATGGACTGGCTCCGGCAGATCTCGACGCGCGACTACCGGCAGGACGTGCTGATCGTTGCCGGCGACGTGGCAAACGGCATGGCGCTGTTTCAGACTGTCATGGAACTCCTGGCCCAGCGATTTTTCAAGGTTCTGTATGTGCCGGGCAATCACGATCTATGGGTTGATGGCAAAGGGCAGGGCTCATCCTTCGACAAATTCCAGCGGCTACGAGCTGCCTGCGCCGATCTGGATATCGGCATGGAGCCACTGGCACTCGCCAACACGCTGATCGTCCCGCTGCTTGGCTGGTACGATTACTCCTTCGGCCCGCCCGGCTCTATCCTCAAGCAGTCCTGGATGGATTACCGGCGCTGTGATTGGGAAGGCGGTTCAGATGACGAGGTCAGCCGCTTTTTCGACAGTGGCAATGCGGAGCCCGATACATCAGGATTTTCCTCGATCCTGTCTTTCTCGCATTTCCTGCCACGCATCGACCTGATGCCGGAGCGTATGCCGGAGAAATACCGCTTCCTCTATCCCGTCCTTGGCTCCAGCCGGTTGGAAGACAGGATCGCTGCTCTTGGTTCGCACCTGCATATCTACGGTCACAGCCACCTCAACCGCCGTACCGTCAAGGACGGGCGCACCTACATCAACAACGCCTTCGGCTATCCTTCGGAGCGCCACATTGCGGCAAGGATGCTGATGCATGTGGGTGATGTCTAGGGGGCGTTTGTGCTGTGCTGGTTCCATGCGTGTTGTTGCGCCGGTTGCTTACTTTCAGCACAACGGTTTCCGGAGGGTTAAGCTCAATTTAAGGAGGACAACTCGTGGACGTTAATCTCAAAGAGGCCAGTTGGCTCAATCAACCGGCAGTGTGGCAGGCCACAAAAACTGGCCTTACTCTGACGACCGATGCGAACACTGATACCTGGCGTAAGACCCATTACGGATTTACGCGCGATAGCGGACATTTCCTCGGTACTCCCGTTGACGATGGTTTCACAGCGTGTGTCCGCGTCCAGGGGGAGTTCCGGTCACTCTATGACCAAGCTGGCCTTATGGTGCGCATTGACGAAAATCGATGGGTCAAGACGGGTGTGGAGTTCACCGATGGAGAACGCTTCCTGAGTACGGTCATCACGGATGGGAAATCTGACTGGTCAGTGTCCCAGCCTTTCAAAGACCTCGAGGATTTCTATATTCGGATTACACTGAAGGAAGGCGCGATGCGCATTCAGGCATCGTCAGATGGCAGGGTGTGGCCGCTACTGCGACTTGCTCCGTTTCCAGAAGCTTCTCGTTATCTTGTCGGTTTGACTGCGTGTACGCCGGAACGAGGGGGACTGGATGTTCGGTTCTCAGAGTTCACAATAGACGCGGCGATAACGACCGATCTTCATGACCTTACAGCGTAGCAGTGCCAACAAGCGTTCCGCTGAAAGTGGAATCTACCCCGATGTGAGTTCACGCTGAAGCGCGACCTGCGTGGCTTTCAAGCTAGCTGGCATGTCGCATCTGCGCGAGTAGTTTCTTGCGGAAGACCTCAGCCGGTGTTCGGTAGCCAAGGCATTTACGCGGCGTCTGATTGAGTTGATTGCAGATCTTGATCAGATCGGCATCGGCTACGGACAAGGGGTCGACGTCCCTGGAAAGCCATTTCCGCGCTCGCCTGTTGGTGTTTTCGACCGTTCCCTTCTGCCAGGGCGACTGAGGGTCACAAAACCATGTTTGCGTTCCTATGCCTGCCTGAAGGTACGGCCAGTCGGTGAACTCGGTGCCTCGGTCGAATGTCATCGATCGACGGGCGAGGCGAGGGAGGCTCTTCAGCGCCTGGATGATGCCATCCATGACCGGGCGAGACTGGCGATCATTGTTACGCAACAAGATCGTAAAGCGGCTCACCCGCTCAACGAGCGATGTCACATTGGCCTTGCCGAACTTCTTGCGGAACTGGATCAGATCGCATTCCCAATGCCCGAACTGCTTGCGGTCAGCAACGACATCCGGCCGGTGCAGAATGTTGAGTTCCGGGCCAAACCTTTGACCATGCTTGCGTCTTGCATGTCGTGGTCGTCGCCTGGCCCGATGCTCCGGCAAGTGACGCCACAGTTTGATGGCATGACCATCAGCCGAGTATGCGAACTTGTAGATTGTCTCGTGGCTGACAAAGATCGGATGGTGTTCCAGTCGCATGCGACCGGCGATCTGCTGGGGCGACCAGCCATGCATGATCCGGTCGATCACGGACTGCCTCACATTCGAGAAGCGCGCCAGCTTCCTCAGCTTGGCCCGCCGTTCGCACGCCATGTCATGCGCCGTGACGCAGTAATAGCCATTGAGGTCCGGGACCACCTCATCGATGAACGTATTCCGTTTGATTTCACGAAAGATCGTCGAGCGATGGCGACCGAGTGTCTCGGCGATCATCTCAATACTCTGGCCCGCCATACGCCAGCGAGCGATCTTACGGCGTTCGTCCAAGTCGATATGGGAGTAGGTGCGTTTCATTGCGCTTTCCTTGCAAGGGGTAAATCGTTGTTATCTATTGCAAGTCGCACTTCATCCTTGAACCCACCCGACTACATACAAAAGTTAGATAAGATAGATTATGGAACTAATTGCCATCCAAAGAACGCATTTTACCCGAACCGCGCAACTCGTGTGGCTGCGAGATCGGCCAGCACGGACAAAGCCAAGGACTGGGCATCCCGGGCTCTGTTGAAGATGCCGATTGGAGATTTGATGCGGGCTATGTCGGTTTCACTGTATCCGAGGTCTCGCAGCCGTTTCATCCGCCTTGCATGGGTTCTGGCGCTGCCCAAGGCACCGAGATAAAAAGGCTCCGCGCCAAGTGCTGCCTGAAGAACCGGTATTTCCAAATCGATATCGTGGTGCAGAAGTGCCACTGCCGTATCTGCATCAATCCGGCTGGCATCCGGCTCAAGGTTGGCGTTATCGTGACGATAAACCTCGTAGCCCGCAGCCTCGGCGATCCTGGCTGTCGTATCGACTTCGATGGATCGGCCAGACAGAAAAATCCGCGTCTTTGGGCGGTAGACTGTGACGAAACTTTCGTTTTCCCAACCGGCGCGTTTCGGCGCTTCGATTGCCGTCAAGGCCTGTTTCGACGGTTCGTAGCGCAAACCGGCTGGAAGCCGGCTTTCAAGGCTATCAAGCACGGTGCGGATCGGCGCGCTGTGGCGAAGAACATGGATGGCAATGGTGATGCCGCCGCCACAGGGAAGCACGATATCGAAAAACGGTGAACCTTCGCCAAACAGAACGTGGCGATCCGCGCCTTCGCCAATAGCGTCCACAGCTTCGCTGGCGACCGCCGCTTCGATGCAACCGCCGGAGACGAAACCGCAATAACGGCCATCGTCGCGGATCGCCATATGCGCGCCGAGTGCGCGGGCAGAGCCACCCCGGATCTCTATAAGCGTAGCCAATGCGACGCCTGCCCCGCCGTCGAGACAGTCAACCGCGAACCGCAATATATCGACGGCACTATCGGTGGAAAATGCCCTTTCGGGAACCAAGGACCTGAAGGTCGTTGGGGATGTGTTGTTCATTCAGGCACCACTTTCTTTCCCTTCGCCATACCGTCGGCGCAGACAGCGCCGACGGTATTTACGGGAAGTCTTCCTCAGATGATCTTTTCCAGAGTAATCGGCAGATCGCGGACACGCTTGCCGGTGGCATGGAAGACAGCATTGGCGATGGCTGGCGCGACACCGACAATCCCGACTTCGCCAACTCCTTTGCCGCCAAGCGTAGAAGCTTCGTAGTCAGGTATACCCACTGAAATCACTTGGATATCGGGAATGTCGACATTGGTCGGCACAAGATAATCCGCCATATTATTGTTGACGACCCGCCCGTTGCGGCTGTCCACCAACCCCTCCTCCAGCAAAGCTTGGCCGATACCCATGATGATGCCACCGCGCCATTGGCTTTCCACCATTTTCGGATTGTAAAGCCGTCCACAATCGAAGGCGGAAACCATGCGCGACACCCGAACAGTGCCAAAATCCTCATCGACCCGAACTTCGACAAAATGAGCGCACCAGCTATGCATGGAGTAGTCGCCCATGGTCGGGCCTTGCACTCTTGCCATGCTGGTCCAGGCGCCCTTGTGGTCGGTGGCACTTTGGGCATCGTCGGGCAGTGTATTGCGCCGCACTTCAATCTCATCTCTGTTCAGGGCTGTCATCAACTCGGGCAGGGTGATCGAAGGCCCCTCACCGCGTGACATGGTAATCCGGCCATCGCTCAATGTCAGAATATTGGCGCCGGTCTCGCGGAATGGCGAATTGGCATCATTAAGGGCAAGCGCCAGGATTTCGTCACGGGCCGCCATCGCTGCCTTGTGGACAGCGCCAGTGATCGACCCAGCCAGCATTGATCCGCCGGCAATCGCCGATCCTGGAAGCCTGGAATCACCGAGTACAACATCGATCTGCTCGACCGGCACGCCCAGCGCTTCTGAAGCGGTCTGGGCAAGGATTGTATAGGTACCCTGCCCCATGTCTATGGCGCCGCTGACCACTTCAACGCGCCCATTCGCCAGAATGCGGATCATTGCTTCGCTCGGCGCGCGGATCACTGGAAAGGTGCCGCAACCGATACCCCAGCCGATCAGATGGCGCCCGTCGCGCATGGTCCGGGGTTGAGCGCTGCGCCGTGACCAGCCAAAGGCGTCGGCGCCTTGGGTGAGGGCCTCGCGCAATTGCCTTGTCGACCAGGGTTTGCCCGATTGATAATCATGGTCGGCATAGTTTTTCAGGCGGATTTCCAGTGGGTCCATCCCGATGGCAGCGGCCAGTTCATCCATAGCGCATTCAATGCCAAAGGCACTTGGATTTTTGCCCGGCCCCCGCAAAGCGCCTGGTGTCACAGTATTGACTGGCACGACGCGATGCTCGGAACTGAAATTCTCCACCTTGTAGAGGATCGGTGTCGCGGCGCCGGTCTGCTCGGGATAATCCATGTAGGTTGAGGTCTCACTGGCACCGCGATGAAGGATTGCCTGTAAAATCCCGTCCTGGGTTGCGCCCAAGGCGATGGTCTGGCGCGTCGCGGCACGTCCACCGTAACTGGTGAAATTCTGGGGCCGGGTCACGGCCAGTTTAACGGGACGGCCCAGCTTTCTCGCCGCTGCCGCCGCCACAGCACCATAGGCCAGCGCCCCGCCCTTGGAGCCGAAACCGCCGCCAATAAACGGTGAGACGATACGGACATTCTCCAGCGGCAGGCCGAACCATTCGGCGTAGCTGCGTGCCATGCCGTGGGTCCATTGGCTCGGCTCCCAAAGCGTCAACCGGTCCTCTTCCCACTGAGCGGTCAGGCCATGCGGCTCCATGGCGACATGGTATTCACGCGGTGTCCGATATTCAGCCTCGATGCGCACCGCAGAAGCAGCCAGCGCCGCCTCGGCATCACCCCAGGAAACATTCAGATTATCCATCAGCTTGCCAGGACCAGCATTTGGATCGTCCAGTCCATTGGTTGCCGTAGTTTCTTCATAGACGACACGAACCAGCTTGGCAGCTTCGGCTGCCTGCTCCCGGCTTTCGGCGATGATGGCTGCAATCGTTTGGCCATTGAAGCTTACCGTATTGGACAGGGGATAATAGGGCTGGTTATCCGGCCGATTTCCGTACCAATCAGACGCGGTGATCAGGCCGAGATCATCCTGCGGTGTCAGCACCATCAGCACGCCTGGTGCCGCTTTCGCTGCGGATGTATCGATCGACACAATCCGACCGGACGCAATCGTGCTCTGTACAAGCACGGCGTGGGCAGCATCCTCAACCGGATATTCCAGCGCAAAGGTTGCAGCACCCGTGATCTTTCTCTGTCCTTCAAACCGTGAAAGACGGCCACCAACCGCCCCATCGGCGGCATCGCCGTGCTTGCGTGCTGTCACTATCGTCATGCGAGACCTCCCAGAGTGAGGACGGCGCGGGCGATAACGCGCGGCGCCAGTTGGATCTTGTGGTGATTATCGCCCTGCGATACCGCGCCTTCCATCGAAAGCCGGCTGGCTTGCTCCACGGTTTGCGGCTCAAGCAGCTTGCCCGTCAGCGCCTGTTCAACGGCGCGGACCCGCCAAGGCTTGCTGGCCACACCACCAAGCGCAATGCGAATATCCCGGATCGTGCGGCCATCCTCTTCCAGTTCCAGGCCAACGGCAGCACTGGCTGCGGCGAATTCGTAGGACTGGCGGTCGCGGATCTTCAGATAGGTGGAATTTTCAGCCGCAGCGGATGCCGGAATGGTGATGGAGAGGATCATCTCCCCTGGCGTCAACTGGGTTTCGAGATGCGGCGCATCGCCATAGGGCAAAAAGAAATCGTCGATAGCGATCTCCCGCTCACCCACATCCACTGTGGCATCAAAGGCGGTCAGCGCCACGGCAAGATCGCCGGGATAGCTGGCAATGCAGAGATCGCTGATACCAAGCACTGCATGGTTACGAGTCACGCCGCCGATGGCTGAACAGCCGGACCCCGGTGCGCGCTTGTTGCAGGCCGCAAAGGTGCCCGGATCACGGAAATAAGAACAGCGGGTGCGCTGCATGAGATTGCCACCAACCGTCGCCATGTTGCGCAGTTGGGGCGACGCCGCCAGAGACAGCGATTGCGCAACAGCCGGGTAGCGCGTCTTTATGGCAGGGTGATCGGCCACGGTGGACATTCTGGCCAAGGTGCCAATTGTAGCGCAAGTTTCATTGACGGTAATGGTGCCAAGCCCGGCGAGATGGCTGATATCAAGGACCTTATCCGGTTCAGCAACGCCGGATTTGGCAAGGTCCAACAAACTCGTGCCACCGGCCAGCAGCGCTGTTTCTGGTTGGTGCGTTGCCTCACGAGCCGCTTGTATGGACGAGGCCCGGCTATAGGAAAAGCTCTTCATCATGCAGCCTCCGCCGCGTCACGCACCGCTGCCACGATGCTGTTATAGGCCCCGCATCGACAGAGGTTTCCAGACATATATTCGCGGATTTCCGCATCCGATCCCGCATGCCCCTCGCGGATGCACGCCACAGCCGACATGATCTGGCCGGGTGTACAATAACCGCATTGAAAGGCATCCTGTTCCAGAAAAGCTGTCTGAACCGGATGCAATTCGCCATTTGGCGCTGCAATGCCTTCTATCGTGGTGATCGCATGGCCTTCCGCCTGGGCTGCCAGCATCATACAGGACAAGACCCGCTTGCCATCGACATGGCAGGTACAGGCGCCGCACTGCCCCTGATCGCAGCCCTTCTTGGTGCCGGTCATCGACAAATGCTCGCGAAGCGCGTCAAGCAAGGTCACACGCGGCTCAACGTCACATTCGTGAACCGCGCCGTTGATGGTCAAGCTGAGATGAAGTGTTGCTGGCATGATAAGCTCCGTGCTGTCGCTTAAAAGAGTGAATAGGCGCCATGCGTTTGCATAAACGCATGGCGCCTGCCGTCTCGGACGAAAAATTTCAAAGGCGATTGTGGACAGCCTCAGCTGTCAGAAACTATGCCGGCTTGAAGGGCGGGAGATGCGCACTATTTTTAACATGACATCCTCCCCTCTTCTGGACTATGACTTGGAAGGCCCTCTTAACCGGAGGCGCCTCCGTTTAAACTAGAGGTTTGTCGTCTTTCGTCAAGCCCCAATTGTCCCGGAGCAGAATTTTGGCATCGGCTGCCTCGAACACATCTTCGCCGAAGGCACCTAAAATGCGTGCGGATGCCCTGCGAAACCGGGATAAATTGCTCGAGGTGGCAGCCCTCGCCTTTGCGGAAAAAGGCGTCGAAACCTCGCTTGAAGATATCGCCCGGCAGGCAGGCGTCGGTATTGGCACGCTGTACCGCCATTTTCAGACGCGCGAACATCTCGTTGAGGCGGTTTACCGGCGCGAATTGTCAAGCCTGGCAGAAGCGGGGACAGAGCTTGCGACCACTCTTCCCGCCGATATGGCACTGGAGGAATGGATGCGCCGTTTCGTGGGCTATATCGCCACCAAACGCGGCATGGCCAATAGCTTGAAAATTCTTATGAATTCCAATTCTACCCTGTTTGCGGAGGGCTCCGGCCTGATCCGCGATGCGGTCGCCCGGCTGATGGCAAAGGCGCAGGAGCAGCAGCTTATTCGCGACGATATCGGTGAGGCTGACGTGCTGCATGCCCTCTCCAGCATCTATTCCATGCCCGACACCCCGGAATGGCGCGACCGTTCGCATCGGCTGATCGGATTGCTGATGGATGGATTGCGCCACAAAGGCCAATCCAAAAGCTGACAGCATAATTCCTTAAATCGGACTCGATTGAACGAGAAAATTATGCAGCAGATTGAGCGTGTTACAGCGCTGGGGACCGAAACCTGGAGGCTGAAATCAGCTTCCAGGCTCGATAGTCTCCCTACTGCTTGCCGGCTTTGTCCGACCAGGATGGCGGTGCGCCGACCATGGTTCCAACCATTCCGCCAATGCCAGGCGCCCGCCCAAAGGCTTCACAGGCGGCATTCTTGGGTGCACCGCCCAGTCCCGATTTCAGCTTTTGCCCTGATGGCAAGGACAGGTTGATGCCGGAGGGTTTCTGGCCTTTTTGCAGCATCTGCGAAAACTGGCCGGCAAAGGCTGAGGCTAGGCCATAGGCATCGCCGACTTCGGAGACGCGGGGCCCATTGGTTATCGAGTTTGCGCCCCTGGACCAGACGATTGCCGCGACTTGTGTTCCCTGCGGAGTAAGCGCTTCGGCTTCCACGGCAAGGCCGCCGAGACCGATCGGAAGACGGGGAATACCGACAGGCAAGACGGCGGATGTTCCAAGCGTTGTCACCTTGGAAACACCAGCGGCAAGCTTGCCGGTCGGAACGATGTCGGTAATCTCCGCCTGCACGGTCAAATCGGCTGGTTCGCCGGGACGCACCACGCGGAACCTGTCACTGAGATCGATGCACAATGCCCGATCCAGCGCGTTGGAAACCAGCCGGTCGCTGCCTGGTTCATGGAGCTTCGAGCGCGCCTGCGGCGATAATTTCGTTGGTGAAATGGCGATTGAACGGGCCATCAACAGCGTCTGTTCATCCAGAAAGACCCGCGATTTGCTGAGCTTGCCCTCGACCGGGCCCAGCTTGTCATAGGACTTGAGAGAACCCGATGTCGTCAAGGGAACCGAGCCGCAACCGGAAAGACCAAGACCGAATGCCAAGGGCAAAATCACCGAAAGGCGGGAGCGACCTGCACGTTTTGCCTCGCGACGGGCAAGGGCACACACAAGCACATATGTCATAAAATAAAGACCTTTTCTGTAAGCCTTGGCACCATATGTCGTGATCGATTCGCAAATCCAAAAAAGATGTCGAAGCCAGGGGCAATGGCCTTCTATAGAAATCGATTCAAGGCAATTTCGGGGTGTTCCGAGTGGCAACCGTGAATATCGTGATTTGAAATAAAAGTTATTAATTAAAACCATATTGACGCTTCGAAGAAGCCATACAAATCTCGAGCCGCAAACCATCACACACCTTATCGAGCGTGTGATGGATTTCGCAGTCTCTTAATGCCCATTCAGTTCAGGCCAAAGCCAATTCAGGGCAAGTTAGTTCAGGCATCCAGCATTTCGCGAACGGCGATGGCTAATTGCTTGAGGGAGAAGGGCTTTGGCAGGAATCCGAATTTGGCATCGGCAGGCAGATTTCGCGCAAAAGCATCCTCGGCGTAGCCAGAGACGAAGATGAACTTCATATCTGGATAGGTCTTGCGCAATTCCTTCAATAGCGACGGGCCGTCCATTTCCGGCATGACCACGTCGGAGACGACAATATCGACCTTGCCTTCCAGTTCTTCCATGATTTCCAGCGCTTCGACGCCGGAACAGGCCTCGTGGACCGTATAGCCCCTGGTTTCCAGCATGCGCTTGCCGCCGCGCCGCACGGCGTCCTCGTCCTCCACCAGCAGAACGACAGCGGATTTGCCCGTCAGATCGTCGGGCTCCTTGGAGTTTTCGGATTCGGACGCAGCCAGAACCCGGCCATTGCCCTGTGGGGCTTGCGCGCCCGGTGCAAGGGTCGCATCAATGACAACGGGCTCGACAATATGGCTCGGCAGGAAAATTCGGAATGTCGTGCCTTCGCCAACCTCCGATTCCAGATAGATATAGCCGCCGGACTGCTTGACGATGCCATAAACCATGGCAAGCCCTAGCCCGGTCCCCTTGCCGACATCCTTGGTGGTAAAGAAGGGCTCGAAGATCTTGTCGAGGATCTCAGGCGCGATACCGGTGCCCCTGTCGGCCACTTCGATCAGCACGAAATCTTCATGCGGCAGGCCGCGGTGATTATAGGCGGCCGCTTCGACACCGGTGACATTGCGGGTGCTGATGGTGATATTGCCACCTTGCGGCATGGCATCGCGGGCGTTGACGCAGAGATTGATCAGCACCTGTTCGAATTGAGAGAGATCCGCCTTGACCGGCCAGAGATCCCGTCCGTAATCCACATGCAGCTTGACATTGGTGCCTGAGATCAACCGGTCGACCAGCATGCGCAGGTCGCCGATCACATCGGTCAGGTTCAGCACTGTCGGGCGCATGGTCTGCTTGCGCGAAAAGGCCAGCAGTTGCCGCACCAGAACGGCGGCGCGATTGGCATTGCGCTTGATTTCCATCAGATCGGCAAAGCTAGAATCCGACGGCCGCGCCTGGAGCAGGAGATGGTCGGAAGACAGAAGAATGGCCGTCAGAACATTGTTGAAGTCGTGGGCGATGCCTCCGGCCAGCGTGCCAACGGCATTCATCTTCTGCGTTTGGGCCATCTGGGTTTCCAGGGCCTTCTGGTCGGTGACGTCAACCGCATAAACGATGGCCGCCTCTTCCGGCGCCTCGTCGCTCTGGTCGATGACCGCGTTCACGTAGAACCGGAAATGGCGCATGTCATCCAGGGGATGGCGCGAATCAATCGGTGCGATGTCCACCTGCCGGTCGCGCGCCTGCGACAGCGCCTCGGCGAATACCGGACGCTCATTATCATGCAGGACCGCATCCAGCCGGATCTTGCGGTCGATATCGTCGCGGGAAACGACATCCGAAAAGAATTTCAGGAACGGCGCGTTGGTGCGCAGGATGCGCCCCTGCCCGTCCACCGAGGCAATCGCCATCGGCGTATTGTTGAAAAACCGGGTAAAGCGCATGGAAGCCGAGGAATCCGAACGGTCCCCAGCAATGACTTCCTGACGGGCCAGCACGATCGTCCGGCTCTCCCCCGGCGCGCCATCGCGGGCCGAGCGGACCCTATGGACAAGGCGGGCGGGAAAACTGCGGCCGTCGGCCCGGCGCAGGTCGAGATCGAGCGTTGCGGTCTTCGACAGGCCTGGTTCGGCCTGTACCGATTGAATCAGCGCCATGCCCTCACCCGCAACAAGGTCCTTGAGGTAAATGGCGCCTGGCGAAAACTGCGTGAGATCGATGCCGAGCCATTCCGAAAGGGTGGCATTCAAATAAAAGATCTCGCCCTTGCGGCCTGCCGAGAAGAAGCCAGCCGGCGCGTGATCGAGGTAATCGATGGCGTTCTGCAATTCCTTGAAAAACCGCTCCTGGTCGTCGCGGTCGGCGGTAATGTCGGCAATCTGCCAGATCTGAAGGCCTTTATGCGGCCCCTTCTCCACCAGACGGCGAGCCCGCAACCGGTACCAATGGGCACCGGAACCATTGTCGGAAAACGGTCCGAGCGGTTTCAGCAGCCGGAACTCCTCCTGCCCGTCCCGGTCCTCGCGCAAGCCGTTGATCAGCCGGTAAAGCGCTTCGCCAGCCTCGCGGTGGCGGGATAGCAGCGCTTCCAGCGTCTGCACTTCCGTCGCCCGTCTTGCGCCGGTCATCCGGCCATAGGCGGCATTGGCATAGATAATGTGCCCACGCGGATCGGTGACCAGCGTTCCCTCACTCTGGCTGTCGAGGAAGGCGCGGCCAAGACCGTCCGACGGCGTCTGCGGCATGACTTCGATAAACCCGATGATCGCCGAGACCAGGAAGAAAATACCGACGATGGCCAGGACGCCCAGCACACCCAGCACGATCTGGTTGTCCAGCGAGTTTTTGAAGACCACGAATGCGGCAGCGGCAGCCAGCAGGACAAAGGCCAGGATGACGATGCGAAAGGCGGCCCCGCTACTCGGCCTGCGATCCACCAGCGGGCCTACGCTTTCGTCTGTCTGCTGCTGGTTTGTCATTCGGTCCTCATCTCGGCGTTCATTTGCCTTGTTATCCGGCGCCTTGTCACCCGGCACCTTATCCATCCGGTGCTTTGTCATCCGGCAGCATTGCCACCACGATAGCCGGTCTCGCACGGCCTGTCCCGTCGCCATTGCCGGGAATCACGGTTAGCAACATCTTTACCAACTTGAATGGGCAGCAAAAAGCGCAGCGAGGCCACCATTGCCAGCCATTCACAGCCAATCCCACACTCTCAGGCGCAATCTGGCACAGATCTTCGGCATCTTACCCCTTCACTTCGTGGGCAATCGCAATAAATAGGCAGGGAATAAATGCCGGAGCTTGCTTGGCCATGGTGCGATGCGCCATATAGAGCCGGTATAGCTTTGCCTCGTTTTTCAAAGGCAAAGTCGAAAATTGCGTTGAATGACCACCGATACTCGGACGGAGACAGCCACCATGATGGACGATATTCTCAACGCCTATGGCAGCCGCTTCCTGATTGCCGCTGGCGGGGTGTTTCTCGCCCTCGCCGTATTGGTCGTAATATTGTGGATTTTGAAAAACCGCGCGCCGTCGCCTTTCGTGCGCGGTGGACGTAATCGCCAACCACGCTTGCAAGTGCTGGATGCCGCCGCCGTGGATGCCCGTCGCCGGCTGGTGCTGATTCGCCGCGACAATATCGAGCATCTCATCCTGATCGGCGGCCCGACCGATATCGTGGTCGAAAGCGGCATTGGTGAGCCGAAGGCCTATCTGGCTGGAGAGCTTGCCGCCAACGAGGCACTTGCCAGAAACCAGGACCTCCTCAAGGCTCAGGAATTGGCAGCCCTTGCCTCGCGCCACGCAAAGGAAAACGAACCGGCGACACAAGCCGCCTTGCAAACCCCGCCATCACGGCTGGAAACCCAACCGATCCGGCAGGAGCCGCGTCCGCAACCAGCCTCCGCACCACCTCAGAAACCGACCGCAAGACCGGTTGCTGCGGCTGCGGCCCAGGACACTGTATCCGCTGCGGCCCAGGCCATGCCCGCACCGCCTGCCCCACAGCCCCTTGGGCAAAAGCCGGTGCAGGCCCCTGCCGCGCTAAAGCCCAAACCTGAAGACACTATTCAGCGTACACAGAGCGTCGAACGCCCGCCGCAACCGGTCGCCTCCCAGATTCAGCCAGAGCAGGTTCAACCAGCAAAGGCCCCAGTCGCTCAAACCCAGGCGGCAGCGCAGGCCGAGAGCCGGCCAGCAGCACCCGAACCTGTGACTGCGGCGGTGGCGCCGGAAATTCTCATGGCGTCGAATGTCAGAGCCGAGCCGAGGTCATCAGAGACCATCACCGCCGAGCCTGTCACCGCTGTCTCGTCGCAACCACCGTCAACGGCGCCAGCTGTCAATGCGCCATCGAGCGCGGCTCGGAACGAAGCATCGGCTGAAACCGCACCGGACATTGGCCCGCCCATGGCGGAGACCAAGTCCGCGGACGTGTCGATGCCAGTTTCCGAACCTCGTGTGGCACCCACAACATCCCCGCAGGAAGCCAGTCTGCTGCTGGATGCTGCCCGCGAACGGGTATTAAAGGCACGCGTCGAACCTTTTTCCGCAGATCGCTACAAGAGCCCTACCCCACCCGAAGAGATTGACCTGACACCTGAGCCGGTTGCCGGGAAAGCCCCGCAGGCAGCTTCCGAGCCGGACCTGGACACTCTGAAAAGTGAATTTGAAAAGATCCTCGACGGCGAAATCCTGACCCAACCGGCTGCGCGTCCGAAACCAACCGTTGAGCCACCGGTTGCCCGCGCCATTGCGCCGATGAGAACGCCGCCCGGTGCCAATCCGCAAGCCACAGTGACATCAGACCCCGCGCCGAAGGAAGGCAATTTGCAGGACGAAATCGCCCGGATTTTCGGTGAAATGGGCGCTCCGCGCAAAAATTAGAGTTCGCCTTAGGGAACAGGGAACCCAACTTCGCTGAAAAAACTGCATCTAATACGAAGAGTCATTGAAGATGATTCATCGTATTCCGTTTGCAAATATCTCAAGCCACTGATGCATTTGAGATATTTGCAATCCCTTCAAGGCGAGGATGCGTCAGCATGTCAGAGCCTTGGTATAAGGCAGTCGCCCGTCATCTGGCTGCATTGATGGAAACGATTCAATAACAATCGATTCCTTTGCCGTGTGCCTCATAGAAGGCATCGGCGTTCGGGCAAGCTCAGGTAGGGCTTTTTCTCAACTCGGCTATGATCTGGAAAATCTTCCACAGACCACCGAAACAGAAGAGGCTATTCTAACAAACAGCCGCATAGGCGGACATAATGGGTTTTTAACGCACCGTCTTACGCCACGGAATGCCTACGCCTTGGTCATGCATCTCAGCATAGCGCCGCACGCAGAACCGCTGCGCGCGTTTCCCTATGAAGGCTGGGCCTACTACTTCTGGTCTATTCGTCGCGATAGACTTTTTCGCGTCGCTCGTGGCGTTCCTGCGCTTCAATAGACAGGGTCGCGATCGGGCGGGCGTCGAGGCGCTTCAAGCCGATTGGCTCGCCGGTTTCCTCGCAATAGCCATAGGTGCCATCATCGATCCGTTGCAATGCAGCATCGATCTTGGAGATCAGCTTGCGCTGCCGGTCACGCGCCCGAAGCTCGATTGCGCGGTCGGTTTCCGAAGATGCACGGTCCGCCAGGTCAGGGTGATTGGCACTCTCTTCCGCGAGATGGCCAAGGGTTTCCCTTGCCTCACGCAGGATGTCGTTTTTCCAAGCGATCAACTTGGCGCGAAAATAAGCTCGCTGGTTCGCGTTCATGAACTCGTCGTCAT
Source organism: Agrobacterium vitis (assembly GCF_037039395.1). Classification (NCBI taxonomy): domain Bacteria; kingdom Pseudomonadati; phylum Pseudomonadota; class Alphaproteobacteria; order Hyphomicrobiales; family Rhizobiaceae; genus Gillisella; species Gillisella vitis. The sequence goes on from NZ_CP146242.1 coordinate 3,682,483, forward strand.
CCGAGAGCACATAGTCGCTAAGATTGATCTTCTCACTCAACGCGATTCTCCTGAAGAACATCTCAATGGCGGACGTATATACTTTGAAAAGGTCGCATTCAAGCCTTACTCAAGGCTTTCCTTGATTTTTAAATCTGTCACAAAAATCAGCTAAAGGACTATTTTTTCATCGTTTTTCACCTGTGTGGCTCATTTGTCGCAGAACCTCTTGACAAAGGTTTACGCCCGGCGCGTCCAGCTGCGTCACCTCCCTCTTCCAGACGGTGCCGACCGCCCTGTTGACGCCGCATGAACGGGCGGGATAGGTAAGGCTTCGATCCAACGGACACCATCTGCATGACCGTCACCGTCTCCAAGCCTTTCCGGACCTATCTCATGCGGCATGCCGCTGCCGATTGGCCTGGAGCCGGGCAAAAGGATTTCGACAGACCCTTGAGCAATACGGGTTACGCCCATGCCGAGATGATAACCGATATGGCTGCCGACAAAGGTTACCGCCCCGATCTGGTGATCTGTTCGACCGCTGTCAGATGCCGCCAGACGGCGGATGCCGTGCGCCGCAGCATGTGCGCCGAGGATGCGGAAATCCGCTATGTCGATGCGCTTTATAACGGTGGCGCCGAGACCTATCTGGAAATCCTGCACTCCTCTTCCCCGCAGGGGTCGATCATGCTGATCGGCCATAATCCGGCAATCGAGGAATGTCTGCATGTGCTGATCGGCGAACAGGCTTTGGCCAGCACCATTCCGCAGGGCTACCCGGCGGGCGGGTTGGCGATTATCGACGCAGCAGACACCCTCAGCCGATGGCAGTTGGTAGATTTTCTTCAGCCCTGAGGGGTCGGCTACCAAAAGCGGATGTGGCAAAGGCGCACGTAGCAAAGGCGCGCAAGCGGTCATGACGCAATGGTCTTAGGCTTGAGCCTTCATCCGCTGGGCCTTCAATCCGCTGGCGCACACCCTATATGCAGGCAAACAACAGGACCATTGCCCAGTGCCGCCATCCATGACCAGCTTTACCGACGAGACCCGCATCGCGCTTGACAATCTTGCCGACCGGGCCTCGAACCTGCTGTATCCAACGATCCGTCTCGGGGTCACGGGCCTGTCGCGGGCTGGCAAAACCGTGTTCATCTCCTCGCTGGTCCATAATCTGCTGAATGGCGGTCGCCTGCCCTTGTTCGAGCCGCTGCAATCAGGCCGGATTTCCCGCGTCACATTGGAGCCGCAGCCGGATGATGCCGTGCCGCGCTTTCAATATGAAGACCATATTCGCGCCCTGGTCCGCGATCGGGTCTGGCCGGGCTCTACCCGGGCCATTTCAGAACTGCGACTGGTGGTGGAATATCAGAGCGCCAGCAGCTGGGGCCGGATATTTTCCTCCGGCAAGCTCGCCATCGATATCGTCGATTATCCGGGCGAATGGCTGCTGGATCTGCCGCTTCTCGCTCAGGATTATGAAACCTTCAGCCGCAACACCGTGGAACTGGCCCAGACCGGCATTCGCAAGGAATTGTCGGCGCGCTGGTTGGGATTGGCGAGCCGTGTCGATCCGGATGCGCCCGCCGATGAAACCACCGCCCGCCAATTGGCGGAGGCCTTTGCCGACTACTTGAAAGCCTGCAAGGCCGATGAGCGGTCGCTTTCAACGCTGCCGCCTGGCCGTTTCCTGATGCCGGGCGATCTTGATGGATCTCCGGCACTGACCTTCGCACCGTTGGCGTTGAAGCCCGACACCAAGATCGTCAGGGGTTCGCTGCGCGCCATGATGGAGCGCCGCTACGAATCCTATAAAAGCGTGGTGGTCAAACCGTTCTTCCGTGAACATTTCGCCCGTCTCGACCGCCAGATCGTGCTTGTCGACGCGCTCCAGGCCATCAATCGCGGTCCGGAAGCGGTGCAGGATCTGGAGCGGGCGCTGGCCGATGTGCTAACTTGCTTTCGCCCCGGCAGTTCCAGCTGGCTGCGGGGCTTGCTTGGACGGCGGATCGACAAGGTTCTGGTGGCCGCCACCAAGGCCGATCATTTGCATCATGAAAGCCATGAGCAATTGCAGGCCGTCACCAGACGGCTGGTGGATGGGGCGATCACCTCCATCGGCATGGCGGGCGCGGGCATTGAGGTGGTTGCCCTGGCCTCGGTGCGGGCAACGCGGGAAGCGACCGTCAAGCAGGATGGTCATCTGCTGCCAGTCGTTGTCGGCACGCCCATGCAGGGCGAAACGATCGGCAATGAGCGCTTCGATGGCAACCGCAAGACAGCGGTCTTTCCCGGCGATCTGCCGGATAATATCGAAAGCCTGTTTCAAACGCCAAAATCGGGAAAAGACACCGGGCCGGACCTCAACATTATAAGGTTTCGCCCGCCGGAACTGGACGAAACTGGCGGCGGCATCAAGCTGTCCATTCCGCACATCAGGCTCGACCGCGCCCTGCAATTTCTCCTCGGAGACCGTCTGGCATGAGCAAGACACCAGAAGAGCAACGCCCAATGCCACGCCGGCCTGCGGCCTTTTCGCTTGAGGAGCCATCCTCCTCCCCTGCCCGCCCGCCTTTTGTCGAGGCGCCCGAACCGCAAAGGCGCACGCCGAAAAGCTTCGATGCCAATGTGACGATCACGCCCGATGCTGAGGACCCGTTCCTGGCAGGCTTGAGCGAAGACGACGCCATCGTCCCGATTGCAAGGCCTGCCAAGCGCCGCTTTTCCTTCGGCAAGCTTGCCGGTGCCGCATTCGGCGCGCTTGCCTCCTTCGCCATCGGTCTCTGGATCGATGACCTGATCCGAGATCTTTTCACCCGCGCCGATTGGCTTGGTTACACCGCACTGACGTTGCTGGGCATCGGCCTATTGGCGCTGACTGTCGTGGTGATCCGGGAATTGGCGGGCATTTACCGGCTGAATGCCGTGCAGGCCATCAAACAGCGCGCCAGCGCACTTTCCTTGCAGGGAACAGCCAGCGAAGCGCGCAAACTGGTCAAGGAGGTCGAGGATCTGACCCAGCACCGGGCAGAAACCGCGCGGGGCCGGAGTGTGCTGAAAGCGGCTGAAAACGACATTATCGATGCACCGCATCTGATTGCCCTGGCCGAGCGGGAATTGCTGGCGCCTCTGGATGCCAAGGCGCGCAGCCTGATTATCAACGCCTCAAAGCGGGTGTCTGTGGTCACCGCCGTCAGCCCGCGCGCCCTTGTCGATCTTGCCTATGTGCTGTTTGAAGTGGTGCGCCTGGTGCGCGCCATGGCGGAACTTTACGGTGGTCGCCCCGGCTCCATCGGCATGTTGCGGCTGCTGCGCGATGTCTTTGCCCATCTGGCCGTGACCGGATCGATTGCCATTGGCGATGGCCTTGCCCAGCAAGTTCTGGGTCACGGCCTTGCCTCACGGCTTTCGGCACGGCTTGGCGAAGGGGTGATCAACGGACTGATGACAGCAAGAATCGGTATTGCCGCCATGGACCTCTGCCGCCCCTTGGAGTTCAAAGCGTTAAGACGTCCAGGCATTGGAGACTTTATGCCAGCGCTAAAACCGACCATCAATCCAGACACCAAGGCATTGTAAAAATTAAATATTCCGCAAGATACTCTTCAAGACATCTCTTATGGGATATCGAGCGTAAACTGCATCGAGACCGCGGCGACTAAGGAAATATTAACCATCTTGGCACTATAAATCAGCAACTAAGTGTTCGTCGATTACGCCAAGGAAAGCCGATGCCGCACCGTTTCTCTTTGCTACTCGGCAGTTTTGCCGTTGCCTGCGCCATTGCCCTTCCGGCAGGCGTTGCCGATGCTGCCCAGAAAGATCGCCAGTTTTTCGAATCTGTTTCCGGTGTCTGGAGCGGACCTGGCGAAATCGTCGCTGGAAAGTACAAGGGTACAAAATTCAACTGCAATTTGACGGGTGAACCTGTCGAGGGTGCCGAAGCTGGCATCAAGCTGGGTGGGACGTGCCGGGTCGGCGTGTTTTCCCAGCCGATGAATGCGGTGATTTCGATGAAGGGCGGCACCTATAGCGGCCAGTTCCTCGACGGCGCCGAAGGCAAGGGTCTCGACATCATCTCCGGCCAGGTGAATGGCGATAAGGTGGTGATGGGCATCAACCGCGCCAAGCTGAACGGCGCCATGGTCGCCAGCATCGAAGACGAAAAGGCCATGAACGTGACCATTTCCGTCAAGGTCGAAGACCGGATGATTCCTGTCATCGGTTTGCGGCTCAATCGCCAGGTTGACCAGGTCGCGGTCGGCTCGATCAAGAAGTAAATCGGCTTTGCCGGTATGCCATTGCTATCGCGGCAACAGTTTTCAAACCCGGCATCGAAAGATTCCCGGGTTTTTGCATTCAGCTCCTTTTCCACCAGAGCGGATCGGTATCGGCGACGACGATATCATGGGCATCCGCCTGCCCCAGCCAGTCGGCCACCGACCTGCCATCTACCACAAGGTCGCTGCCGATATCACAGAGCGGCTGAAGGACGAACGCCCGCTGCACCATGCGCGGATGCGGGATCGACAGGTGATCCTCCTCGATGGTTTGATCCCCATAGAGCAGAATATCGATATCGAGCGTGCGCGGACCCCAGCGCTCCCGACGCTCGCGTTTCATCACCCGCTCAAGCTCCAGACAGACCGAAAGCAGCGCGGATGGCGGCAACGTGGTGCGCACCAGTGCGCAGCTATTGAAGAAATCCGCCTGATCCAGCTTTCCCCAGGGCGGCGTGCGATAAAGCAGCGAGACCGCCAGCACCGTGCAATCCGGGCGCTCGTCCAGGGCTTTTAGTGCTGCTGCCATGGCCTGCGCCGGTTCGCCGATATTGCCACCCAGCCCGAGCGCTGCGATCACCGGGGCGCGCTTATCGGTGATGGTCAACGGAAACCTCGACATAATCGAGCATGCCGGTAATCGGCGCGCTCGGCTTGCGCACGGTGATCTTCGCCCGCAGGATCTGTTCGAACCGGTCACATAGCGATTTGGCGATATCAAGCGCCAAAGCCTCGATCAGGTAGCGGCGCTTGCCGGTGACGATTTCTTCGATGAGGTTGAAGGCTACGCCATAATCAACCGTTCCTGCCAGTTCATCGGTTTCCAGAGCCGAGGAAAACCGCAGCTCCAGTTCGGCATCGATGAAAAAACGCTGGCCCAGAAATTTCTCCTGCTCATGCAGGCCGTGCCGGGCGAAAAACCCGCAATTCTTCAGTGTGATTGTATAGGTCTCAGCCATCGATCCGTCCTTCCCGCAGCCGCGCCTGCGCGGCGGGCCCGTCATCGGGGGCCATGGTTAGCATTGCATCCGCCACTGCCAGGGCATCGCGATTTGTCCTTACATCATGTACTCTGAATATGGCAGCCCCCTGTAGTCTTAGCAGAACCGAGCTTGCCGCCGTTGCCACATCGCGCCCCGCCGCGTCGCGCCCGGTCAATGTGCCGAGGAAGCGCTTGCGCGATGTCCCCACCAACAGCGGATAGCCCAGATCCAGCAATTCATGACAGCGCGCCATCAGGCCGATATTGGCCTCCACGGTTTCCTTGGCAAAGCCGAATCCGGGATCGAGCACAATCGTCTCTGCTGCTACATCGGCATTACGGGCGATAGCAAGTGAGCTTTCGAAAAACAGCCGCTGATCGGCAATCGGATCGGCCAGAACATCGCGGCCCCGGCCGGTATGCATGATGCAGAGCCCTGCCCCGGCTGCGGCAGCCACATCGGCAATCTCCGGCTCGCGCTGCAAACCATGCACATCATTGACGATATGCGCACCGGCGGCCAGTGCCAGCCGCGCCGTCTCGGCCCGATAGGTATCCACGGAGATCAGCGCATCGGTGTCGCGCGCCAGGGCTTCGATGACCGGCAGGATGCGGTCCTGCTCCTGGGTGGCAGAGACGGCATCTGCCCCCGGCCTTGTCGATTCGCCACCGATATCGAGGATATCGGCGCCATCCTCGAGACATTGCAGCGCAAAGCGCAGGGCCTCATCACGGCTGGAATGGGCGCCACCATCCGAAAACGAATCCGGTGTGACATTGACGATCGCCATCAGGCGAGCCTGAGGCCCGAGCGTCAGGCTACGGCCATGCGCCAGATGCCATTGCTGATTTGAGATCTTCACGCGGTTTCCTCATGCCTTGCAGAAAAGACCGTTGCCGAGACGGCGCAGGGCGCCATATACAAGGCAACTAGATTGGCCGTAACACTTTATGCCACCTGCATAATTCCTTAAATCCGGTCGGGTTCGGGAATTTATGCGGCCTTTCCTTGAAACGGCTGAAATTCGCAGTGAAAATCACCTTGAAAAACAAGGGTTGTTCAGAATGGCTGGCACATCGGGTCGATGTCGGCGCTGTATGCCCCAAACCGGGATCAAGTTCAATGTCGTGGATACGTTCAATGGCCAAAAGAAAAGGCACTCTGGTTTGTGCCACGCTCGTCTCCCGCATGATTGTCTCTGGCATGGTACTCGTGGTCATCGGCACGGCAGGCATGGCACAGGCGGAAACCATTATCCGCAAATCGACCGTCTATTTCCCGATTGGCGGGCGAACAGCGACTGATCTCGACCAAGAACTGGAGCGCAAAGGCCCGCACACGGTCAGCACCGGAACCCGCCACCCGGGCGCGACACGCATCCGTTTTGGCGGCACCATGGACTATGTGCGTCATCAGGGCAGCTGCGCCATTAGCAATATCAAGGTGACGGTGTCGATCAAGGTGATTGTGCCGCGCTGGAAAAACCGTCATTCGGCCAATCCGCAACTCGGATTGATCTGGGATACGCTATCGGCCGATATCAATCGCCACGAATCCCGTCATGCCGAAATCGCGGTGCAGCACGCCCGCGACCTCGATCAAAAGTTAAAGGCTCTGCCCAGCGCCACCTCCTGCGAAGAACTACAGGAAGAAGTTTCGGTGTTGACGGATCAGGTCACGCAGGAACACGACGCCGACCAGTTGCGGTTCGACCGCATCGAAGCGGTTAATTTCAACGACCGGATCATGAGGCTGCTGAAATACCGCTACACGAAAACGCAAGCCCATCACGACTGATCGAGCCAACGTCTTTGATAGATTCCCTATGGAAAACGAGTGCTTTTCACAGGAGAAAACTGGATTGGTGGATTATCCCTGGCGCTCAGGCACATGCACGACAAGACCGTCCAGCGCCGGGCCGATCTTGATCTGACAGGAAAGCCTGGAATTGGGCCGCACATCAGTTGCGAAATCCAGCATGTCCTCTTCCATTGGCGCTGGACCGCCGGTCTTTTCCACCCAGGCTTCGTCGACATAGACATGACAGGTGGCACAGGCGCAGGCTCCGCCGCATTCGGCATCGATGCCGGGAACCGAATTGCGCACGGCGTTTTCCATCACGGTCGAGCCATCGGCGGCATCAAGGTCAAAGCGGGTGCCATCAAAGGCGACAATGGTCAACTGGGTCATGGGATCTATCCGGGGCTTGAAGAGCACGCCGCGCGCAACAGTCAGCACGTCGCGGCGATGAAGACAAAGACGACAATCTGGCCGGATGAACAAGGCCGCTGATATCAGCGGCCGGCGCAGCCGTCAGGCGCGCAGTCTTCTGACAAATCCACAGACCAGTCAACCGGGGCATAGCCACCTAAACCTTGACTGGCGCGGACACGGCGCCTTCGTTTCAGATACGGCAAAGCTTCAGAATGAAGTGCTCGGCTTCAACGACAGTTGCGGTAATCGCCGCAATCCGGGCTGCATCGGGGCCCTTGCCTTCGACTTCGGCAGCAGCATCTGCGACCTTGAACGCACCGACGGCGCTGGCCGCACCCTTCAGACGATGGGCAATGGCAACCGGATCAGCGGACGCATTGGCAAGCCCCTGCAGACAGCTGCGTGCCTGCTTTGCAAACATCTGCAAAACCTCGATTTCCAAGGCCTTGTCGCCCATGGTCTGCGTGGCAAGATGGACCAGATCGATCGGTCTGGCCTTGGACGGGCTCAGTCCGGATTGTACTTCTGGAGCTTCGAAAGCGATATTGACGGCAGCCATGACCCTTAAGATCCTTTTTGTTATGATACGGTTCTCATATTCAGGATGGTTGTCAATCGTGGGATTGGGGTTAAATTCGGGCCAGGCGCCTGCGGATATTTCTACTTATGGTTAATTTCCGTTAAAGGCCGTCAGATTATGTGTTTTCACGACTTGAGATCCTTTAAATTGTGTTAATAAGCCTGATATCTCTTTGGGATAAGCCGTGTCGTTAATTGTAACATTATCGGGAATGTGTCACTACGGAACGGGTAGAAAGGCAGATTACCTCAAGGCTTTGCTGCTAGTCCCTGTAGTGCTATGGATGACCATTGCAGCCCAGGGCATTATGCACAAATCCGGCGAGATCTGCCGAAATTCAGTCCGGATGGCCGGGAAAACCGGCCGAATGGGTGCGGGGACTGGATGATTAAGGTGTTAGCCGCGTTTGCCGGGCCTTATAAGCAATCCGGTCGGGCAATGCGGCCTGAGTAGGCGTAAGCGAGGCGTACCTATGGCGACCAAAAAGACAAGCGAGTCGATTGACGATAGCGCTTTCCAGGCCCTCGAGGCAGCCCTGAGGATCGACTTCGAGGAAGAAGACGATACGCCAGTGCGTAGCCCCGCGCCTGTAGCGGCGGAGGCAAAAGTGTCCGACACACCGAGACAGACCAAGCCTGCTCCACGGACATCCGCCCCGCAAGCGGATACGACAGCCAATGAAAAAGAACGGTTGCGGGCCGCCGCCCAGGCAAAAGCCGCCAAGGCCCCGAAACCTGCTTCCGCTACGCCCACCGATCCCGCGCCGAGATCCCCTTCCCTTGCGCCTGCCAACGATGCATCCCGCCGCAGTTCATCCGCTGTCTTGAAATCGCTTGACGGCGGATCGATGGGCGGCGCGCTGCGCAATGCCACCATCGTTTCGCTGCTCTGGGGCGCCGGCGGCCTGGCTCTGTCGCAATTGCTCTATGGCTCCCAGATCTGGAGCGGCGGCGTGGCCGCCATTTTTGCCAATCCGGGCATTATCGCCATTCTCGTCGGCACTATTTTGCCGATCTTCGTGTTCTTCTCCTTTGCCATCATGATGTCGCGGGCGCAGGACATGCGTAATGCCGCCCGCTCCATGGCAGAAGTCGCCTTGCGCCTGTCCGAGCCGGAAACCGTCGCCTCCGAGCGTATCATGTCGGTCGGCCAGGCCGTGCGCCGCGAAGTCTCGGCGATGAACGAGGGCATCGAGCGCACCATCGCCCGCGCTACCGAGCTGGAGACCCTGGTTCATTCCGAGGTAACAGCGCTGGAGCGCAGCTATACCGATAACGAGCTTCGGGTCCGCAGCCTGGTGCAGGAATTGTCGGCGGAACGCGACGCCATCGTCAACCATGCCGACCGCATCCGCTCTTCTATCGTCGGTGCCCATGACCAGTTGAAGGAAGACCTGTCGCTGGCGACAGAGGAAATCGGCATCCGCCTGGCGACATCCGGCGAGGCTTTTGCCTCGATGATCGATATGCGCGCAGCAACGATCATGGAGAAATCCAACACCGCCGCCACGACGCTCGGATCTCTGCTGACCGCCAAGACCGACGAAATGGTTCAGACGCTGGGCGCCGCCGGATTCTCGCTGTCCAGCGAATTCGACACCCGTTTGCAGGCCCTCACCGGCTCGATGTCCAGCCACGGCGAAGAAATCCTGCGCCAGTTCGAGACCCGCGCCTCGACGCTCGATGCCAATACCGAAAAGCTCAATGCGGCGCTGAACGACCGCGCCCGCCAGCTCAATGAAACTCTGGTCGCCCGCACCCGCGAAATCGCCCAGAGCTTCACCCATGGCGAAGCGTCGATCACCGGCAGCCTGGATAGCGCGCTGTCTCGCCTCAACGCCTCTCTTGAAGAAAAGTCTGTTTCCTTCCGCCAGAGCCTTCAAACCAATGCCGAAGATGCGCTTGTTGATATCGACATTCGCTCCGGGCTGTTTGAAGACCGGATGCAGGCGACGATTGGTCAGATCAACGCCACGTTCGACGACCGGATGACCGAATTCGCCACCGCTTTCGACCAGCGTGCCGGCACGCTTGACAGCAAGCTGAATGAAAGCCTGCTGCGCATCAACGAAACCATGGCGGGCGGCTCGGAAGCCATTGACGGGATGCTGACCACCTCGATCGACCGTCTCGGCAATACGATGACCGATCAGTCCTTTGCGCTGGCGGCAACCCTTGGCGGCAATCAGGAAGCCCTGACCGAAGCCCTTTCCAGCCATTCACGGGAACTGGCTGAGGCCCTAGAGCGCCGCCGCCGCGAACTGGACGAAACCATTTCCAACGCCCAGAACCGCATCGACCAGATCATGGCCGAGCGTGGCACAGCCTTGACCGAAGCCCTCAATACCAGCCAGACACGTTTTGACGAAACGCTGGGCAGCCGCTCTGAAGCCGTGATCAACCAGCTCACCGGCAGCCATGATCGCATTTCCAACCTGCTGCAAAACGCCTCTTCCGGCATTGTCGAAGCCGTCACCTCCTCCGAAAGCCGTCTGGCCGACACGCTGGACCGCAAGGCGCAGACGATCATAGAGGCCGCCGACGGTGCCGACGCCCGCATTGAGGCCGCGCTCAGCGACAAGGCCGATGCGATCCGCGCCGCCTATGAGACAAACCATGAGCGGTTGACCTCGGTTCTCGATGCTAAGGTCGAGCAACTCGAACAGACGGCCATTGCCGTCGATAGCCGCGTTGAGGCTGCTTTCGGCAACAAGGCAGATGCGATCCGTGCAGCCTACGAGGAAAGCGAAGCGCGCCTTACCCGGACGCTCGACGGTAAGGTCGACCAGATCACCGATGCGGCGACCGAAGCCGACATGCGCATTGAACTGGCGCTTGGTAACCGCATGGACACGATCCGCGCCGTCTACGAAGACAGCGAAAGCCGTTTGGCCAGCACAATCGATGCCAAGCTTGGCGCCCTGACCGAGACGCTCGGCAATGCCGATAATCGTATTGAACAGGCGTTCGGCACCAAGGCCGATCAGGTTCTCTCGGCCTATGAACAAAGCGAAGCACGCCTTGCCCGCACGCTCGATAGCAAGATCGAACAGATCAGCGATGCCGCATCCGAAGCCGACATGCGCATTGAACTGGCGCTTGGCAACCGCATGGACACGATCCGCGCCGTCTACGAAGACAGCGAAAGCCGTTTGGCCAGCACAATCGATACCAAGCTTGGCGCCCTGACTGAGACGCTCGGCAATGCCGATAGCCGTATTGAACAGGCGTTCGGCACCAAGGCCGATCAGGTTCTCTCGGCCTATGAGCAAAGCGAAGCACGCCTTGCCCGCACGCTCGACAGCAAGATCGAACAGATCAGCGACGCCGCCTCTGATGCCGACATGCGCATTGAACTGGCGCTCGGCAATCGCATGGACACGATCCGCGCTGTCTATGAGGAGAGCGAAACACGGCTGTCCGGCACAATCGATGCCAAGCTCGGCGCTCTGACCGAGACACTCGGCAATGCCGACAGCCGTATCGAGCAAGCCTTCGGCTCCAAGGCTGACCAGCTCCGCGCCGTCTATGAGGAGGGTCAGGCCCGTCTTGCACAGACCCTTGACAGCAAGGTCGAGCAACTCAGCGATGTGGCGGCAGAAGCCGATATGCGCATTGAGTTCGCCCTGGGCAGCAAGGCCGATTCGATCCGCTCGGTCTATGAAGACAGCGAAGCGAGACTGGCTGGAACCATTGATGCCAAGCTTGGCCAGTTGATCGAAACTGTCGGCTTTGCCGATAGCCGTGTCCAGCAGGCGCTTGGCGCCAAGGCCGACCAGATCCGTGAAGCCTATGAGGCAAATCACGGACGTCTGGCCGAAATGCTCGACAGCCGTATCAACCAGGTGATGGATACCGCCACGGAAGCCGATCTGCGCATGGCGCTCGCCTTCGGCAACAAGGCTGATGATATCAGGGCCGCCTATGAAGAAAACCAGGGCCGCCTTGAACAGTCACTGGAAGCCCATTCCAGCCGCTTGACGGAAACCCTTGGCCAATCCACAGACCGCGTCGAACAGGTCTTTGGCCGCTCGACCGACCGGGTTGAGCAGGTATTGGGATCTGGCGTCTCAAGGATCGAGAGCGACATTACCGGCAGCGTTTCTCAGCTGGAAACCACGTTCGAAAACAATCACAATCGCCTGCGCCAGACGCTGGACGAGCGTGGCAATGCCATCACCAATGCCCTGCAGAATGCACGCAGCGGATTGGAAGAAACCTTGAATGAACAGGGCATGGCTATCGGCGCATCGATTGCCGCCAGCGCTGGCATGCTGGAAATGTCGCTGGAAGAGCAGCAGGACAATCTGCGCGCCACCATCGACGCTTCAAGCCGTGATCTTCAGGACAGGCTGCGCGGTTCGGCTGGCGCCATTGCCGGAGAATTCGGTCAGGCTGCCCGCGAAATCAGCCGCACGGCGGAAGAGTTCTCCACACGGGTCGAAGGCTCGCTGGACGGCGTCGCCAACCGGTTGTCCGAAACCGGCGCCCGGATCGAGACCAGCCTCGGCAGTCTCGAACAGCGTATTCAGGGCAGCCTCGAAGGCGTCGACCTCAAGGTCAGCAATGCCGGTGACAATGTTGCCGCCAAACTCTCCGAAAAGGTTTCCGACCTGGAGCGCGTCACCATGGATGCCACCCAGCGGATCGAGCAAACGCTGGGCGACGCCACGCAGCGCGTCACGGATACCTTCGACAGCCGCACGTCTGTTATCGACGAGCGCCTGTCGACCATGGACCGCGCGCTGAATATCGGCTTGCAGAATGTGAACAACACGATCGAGGGCAAGGCCGCAGGTCTCGCCTCTTCATTGCGCGAGGCCGTTATCGGCGCCACCCGTGAGATCGACAGTGAGGCGCAGAAATCCGCCGAATTGCTGGGCCGGACCGGCCAGGAATTCTCCGAGACCATGAATGCCCGCAACGAGGAATTCACCCGTTCGGTTCGCGAACAGGCGGAAGACCTCACACGCCGGATCTCCGATACCCAGAACCGGCTCGCTGGCCAGGGCGCGCAGATCGCCCAAAGCTTCTCGGACGCTGGCGATGCCATCGTCAGCAAGGTTTCGGCGGCCGAAGCCACCATTACTGCCAAGGCGGGCGCCATCGCCGGCACGTTGACCGATGCCGAAAAGGCCCTGGAAGAACGCGCCACGGCGATCCGCGCCGCGCTGTCTGCAACGACCGGCGACATGACCGACGCCCTCGACAGCGTCGATAAGGCGCTGGACGCCCGTGGCAATGCCATCCGCACCACGTTGGACGAGCGCACCCGCGAGCTGAATTCGATGCTGTCAGGTCGCACGTCGGAATTGGCACGCCTGATCGAGGAAAAAGCCAAGCCGACTGTCGAGCAATACGCCCAGGTTGGCCGCGATGCCGTCGAACGGATCGCCCAGGCCGCCGACCAGAGCGCCCACAGCCTGCGCCAGGAAAACGCCAAGCTGGCCGATGCTCTGGCAGCCCGTGCCGCCGAAGCCGCTCGCCAGATGAATGCTGCGGAAAGCAGCCTGACATCCAGCGCTGGCGAAATGATCGACCGGATCAGCGAAACCAACCAGACGCTGCACGCCGTCGTTGAACAGGCAGCCCAGTCCATGGCCAATGCCGACCGCCAGTTTGGCGCGACGACAGATCGGCTGGCTGCGACCACAGACAAGGCCGCCGATGTCTTGGCGACCTCTGGCCGCTTGCTGGAAAGCAATCTGGAGCGGCTGTCGAATGTCTCCAACCAGGCCCTGTCTCAGGTGACGGGCATTGTCGGCCGGTTTGGCGAGCATGCGAAAGTGCTTGGTCAGGCGTCCGAATTGCTCGGAGCTGCGCAGTCCAACCTTGCGGGCACTCTCGAAGAGCGTCAGCAGGCCCTGCGCGACCTTTCCATCGGCATCGTCAAGCGGTCGGAAGAGATCGAGAATACCATGAAGTCGCTGGCCGGCATGGTCGATGGCGCCTTCAGCCAGGCTGAACAGCGCTCCAGCCAGGTGGCCGGAAACCTGCGTCAGGGGATTGAAACATCCTTTGCGGATATCGGCCAGATCCTCGGAGAGACCGAACAGAAAGCCAAGTCCGCGGCTGGTTCCATGCGTGATTCACTGCTCTCGGCTGGCGAAGACGCCACCCGCGCCATCGAGCGCACCTTGGGTGATGCGGAAAAGCGCTCCAGCGAACTGGCAAACCGCCTGCGCGGTGGCCTGTCGTCGTCGCTCGCTGATGTCGACCGCATCCTGGCAGAGGCCGGTCAGAAATCGGATGGCACGGCCAACCAGATGCGCGAAGCCGTGCGGTCGGCTGTCGAGGATGCGCTTGGCCGCTTCTCCGGCGCCACCGACGAGATCCGTCGTTCGGCCCAGGAAATCCGCCAGGAACTCGACCTGACCCGCACCGAACTGAAGCGTGGCGCCTTCGACCTGCCGGAAGAAGCCAAGGAAAGCGCCGGCGCCATGCGTCGTGCCGTTGCCGAGCAGATCAAGGCCTTGCAGGATATTTCACAACTGGTGGGCCGCAGCGCCCAGCAGCTGGAAATTTCTACACCAGCACCTCGCTCTGCCGCGCCTGCCCCTGCTGCTGTTCAGCCACAACCGGCTCGCCCAGCGCCGACGGTTCAGGCCCCGGCACCAGCGCCACAGCCCGCACCGGCTCCGGTCTCCGCGCCTGCCCGTCCGGCAATTTCGGCGGCACCAGTCCAGCAGGCTCCACGCCCTGCCGCCAGCCCGCTTGGCCTGCGTGGCAGCCTGCAAAGCGAACAGCCTGCCTCACCTGCTGGCGAAGGCTCCGGCGGCTGGATCAGCGACCTGTTGCGAGGCGCTTCGCGTGAGGAGCAGACGATCACCTCACCTGCCCGCGCCGCTCGCCCAGCTGGAGAAGCACCGCGCAGCAATGACAGCCGCAACCCGCGCCATATGGTCGAATCGCTGAATTCACTTTCGGTCGATATTGCCCGGGCTATCGATCACGATGCTTCAGTCGATCTATGGCGCCGCTACCAGCGCGGCGAACGCGACGTCTTCACCCGTCGCCTCTACACGCTGAAGGGTCAGCAGACCTTTGATGAGATCAAGCGTAAATACGACCGCGAGCCGGAATTCCGCACCGCTGTCGACCGTTATATCGCCGATTTCGAAAAGCTGTTGTCCGACGTGGCCCGCACCGACCGCGACAAGTCGATCACCCAGTCCTACCTGACCTCGGATACCGGCAAGGTTTATACCATGCTCGCGCATGCCGCAGGCCGGTTTAGCTGACAGCGATTGGACGCCAGAATATCAACAATGAACAAAACCCCGGAGCGCAACTCCGGGGTTTTGTATTTATAAAGTTCAATAATTTAGCGGCAGACCTTTTCATTCCTGCCGCATGATGGCCCCAATGACATTGACGACAAGACGTGCAGCGGTCAAAGCGGAGAGGTTATCGATGTCAGCGGGAGGATAGAGTTCGACAAGATCGAACCCGGCAATTCTGCCCCGCTTGCCTACACCCGCGATCAGGTCGATGACCTGGATGTAAGTAAGACCGCCAGGCGTCCGTGCCGTGACACCCGGCATGACCGAGGGATCAAGACCATCGCAATCGAGAGTAATGACGGTTTGTGCGCCCTCCGGGATGTGCTGGAGCACGGCTTCGATACCCCGAGCGTGAACTGTGCGAGAGGTTATTATGCGACTGCCATACTGCTGCGCCGCCTCAATTTCGGTAATACCTGCACTACCGACGCCGCGCATGCCGACCTGCACGATACCGGCGACATGCGGCATTTCACTGATCCGGCGCATCGGGCTCGAATAGCCATAGCGTTCGCCATCTATGTCGTCGCGCCAATCAATATGGGCATCGATTTGCAGGACCCAAACAGGTCCGTGCTGCGAAAAGCCTGAGACAAAGGGAATCGGGATGGAATCATCGCCGCCCAACACGACTGGAACAGCCGAAGATGCCAGGATCTCCCGTGTTTTCGCCTCGATTTTGGTTCTGTTGCCAAGATTATCGTGCATGATCGTCGAGATATTACCGACATCGATGCAGCAAGCCGGTTTGTTATCGAAAAGCAGACCCCCGAGATCGAAATCCCAATGGTCGATCAATCCCGCATCTTCCTGGCTGGCAACGCGGATAGCATCCGGAGCCAAGGCGTGACCGCCGCTATCCCGTCCTGCATAGGTGCTGCCGTGAGCAGCTCCGAAAATCACGATTTCGGGTTTGCGTCCCTCCGAGAGCCGCAACGGAAAGCCAAGAAAGGAAGGATTTGCGCTCATTTCCTAGATCCTGGTTCATTGCCCAAAGGAGCAGCCGTCGCGAGGATTTGCAGCATGGTCACGAAATGGCTTGTTCGAATGCCTTTGGGATTTTGTGAAGCGTCGACAACCTGCACGACGACCAAACGTTTTTGAGGGATAATTGCTATAGCCTGACCGCCATAGCCGGATGCCAGAGCCGCTCCTTCCCCGAATACGGCAGGGTTCAATGTCCACCACAGATAACCATAACCCATGCTTCCCCGATCGGTTTGGGAGTAAGGCTTTGTGGAATCCTTTACCCATGATCCGGGAATCACCTGCCTGCCGTTCCATCGACCGCCATCCAGATAAAGCTGACCAAAACGGGCGGCATCCCTGGCGCTGAGACTGACCGGGAAAGCAGGATGCTCCGACTGAGCAACATTTATATAATGGCCGTCACGCACCGAGAAATCCTCCATGCCGAGCGGCGCAGCAATGCGCTGCGCAAAGCTCTGGAAAATATCCTCGCCTGTCTGCTGGCGATAGATCGTGCCGAGGGCATTGAAATCCCAGTTGTTGTACCACCAGAACGAGCCCGGTGCATGGCTTCCACGTTCTGGCCGTTTGCTCCGCATCTCGTCGGTTTCGGAGGCCGCAGGATGATAAATTCCTGATCTCGCCATCAGCAAGTCACGGATAGTCGCTTGTTTTTCTGCCGCGGTAAGGGCGGGAGGCTTGTCATCAATCTTCAGATTTTCAAGTGTATTCTCGAGGTTTATGCGGCCCTCGGATACGGCTATTCCGTAGAGCGCACTCAACAAGCTCTTCCGGATCGACGCCACGTTCACCTTGCGCGAAACGTCACCCCAACGAGCAATCACCTTTCCATCCTGAACCACCATAACGGCGGTCGGCTTCAACCGAGTGGAATAATCCTGAGCGGCTTTCAGCCTGTCGACATTCCATCCAGCTACCCCCGGATCAATACTCTGCCAGGGCTGAGCATGGGCACTTCCCAGGGAGAGCGCCATGAACAGAGTCAGTGAAGCTTGGAAAAGTAAACGTTTGAGCATCCAGATCAGGTTCCGCACTTATCACGCAAATTCGATACGCATTCTGCTGCCAATGCTCGAATGCAGTACAGGATTTTGCGATGGAGCAATGACATTCTTCCGAACCGATTTTATCTTTTACGCCCTCGAAAAGCAAAACCCGCCTTGCGGCGGGTTTTGTTTGCATAGTCTTGATGATCTGAAGGCCTCAAACCAGCCGGCTCTGCTCCAGAGCCGCTTCCACGAAGCTCTTGAACAGCGGGTGCGGGTCCAGCGGGCGGGACTTGAGTTCCGGGTGATACTGCACGCCGACGAACCATGGGTGATCGGGGTATTCCACCGTTTCCGGCAGAAGGCCGTCAGGCGACATGCCTGCAAACACCAGACCGCAATCTTCCAGCCGTTGCTTGTAGTCCACATTCACTTCGTAGCGATGGCGGTGACGCTCGGAAATCTCGGTAGAGCCATAAATGTCGGCAATCCGCGAATCTTTCTTCAACGCAGCCTTATAGGCTCCGAGACGCATGGTGCCGCCAAGATTACCGGCAGCAGAACGCTTCTCAAGCTCATTGCCCTTCATCCATTCGGTCATCAGGCCGACGACCGGTTCCGACGTCTGACCAAATTCAGTCGAGGAGGCCTGTTCGATACCTGCCAGATGGCGGGCGGCTTCCACCACAGCCATCTGCATACCAAAGCAGATGCCGAAGTAAGGAACCTTGCGCTCACGCGCAAACTGCGCGGCCAGGATCTTGCCTTCCGACCCACGCTCGCCAAAGCCGCCGGGTACCAGAATGCCATGGACCTTTTCGAGGTAAGGAGCCGGGTCTTCCTTCTCGAACACCTCGGATTCGATCCACTCAAGCTTGACCTTCACCCGGTTGGCAATGCCGCCATGGTGAAGCGCTTCGATCAGCGACTTATAAGCATCCTTGAGGCCGGTATATTTGCCAACGATGGCAATGGTAACCTCGCCTTCCGGGGTGCGGATGCGGTTGGAAACCTCTTCCCAGGCATCGAGACGTGGCTTGGGAGCCGGTTCGATGCCAAAGGCAGCCAGGACTTCATTGTCCAGCCCTTCCTTGTGGTAGGCCATGGGCACGTCATAGATATTGGCAACATCCAGCGCCTGAATAACCGCCGACGGACGGACATTGCAAAACAGCGACAGCTTGCGACGTTCTGGTTCGGGAATTTCCCGATCCGCACGCACCAGCAGAATATCAGGATGAATACCGAGAGCCTGTAATTCCTTGACGGAATGCTGGGTTGGCTTGGTCTTCAACTCGCCAGCCGCTGGAATGTAAGGCATCAGCGTCAAATGCACATAGATCGCAGCGCCGCGCGGCAGCTCATTGCCCAACTGGCGAATGGCTTCCACGAAAGGCATGGCCTCGATGTCGCCCACTGTGCCGCCGATTTCGCAGATCACGAAATCATAGTCGCTATTGCCCTCAACGATGAAATCCTTGATCTCGTTGGTGACATGCGGAATGACCTGAACAGTTGCGCCGAGATAATCGCCGCGCCGTTCCTTGTCGATAATGTTCTTGTAGATCCGTCCGGTGGTGATGTTATCGGTCTTGGTGGCCGAGCGCCCCGTGAAGCGTTCGTAATGGCCGAGATCGAGATCCGTCTCGGCGCCGTCGTCGGTGACGAAGACTTCACCGTGCTGAGTCGGGCTCATGGTGCCCGGGTCAACGTTGAGATAGGGGTCCAGTTTGCGCAGCCGCACGCGATAACCACGTGCCTGTAACAAAGCCCCGAGTGCCGCAGCCGCTATTCCCTTACCAAGAGAGGAAACCACGCCGCCTGTGATGAATACATATCGCGCCATGGGCTTCACCGGATACCGTTTCGATTCTGATTCCGCCAGCGTTATTTTTACACCGGCGACAATACACACAAAGAAAAACCGGCGGACTGTTTAAGTCCGCCGGAGCGAAGACGAACCAGACCGATCAGTTGCCGGTCGGAACTGCGCCGGGCTGGGCCGGTGCGGGCGTTGTCGCAGCGCCATTGGCTGGTGCCTGCGCACCGCTATTGGCAGGAGCTGTCGCCGGTGCGCCAGGCAGTTGGTCAAGAATATTGCCTGAAGGTGCCTGCTGGCCAGCCGGAATACGATTGAGAATATCGGTCGGCTTTGCCTCGAACCGCGACAAGATGCCAAGTCCGAGCGACGTGATGAAAAACAGCGTCGCCAGAATAGCCGTTGTCCGGGTCAGGGCATTGGCCGCGCCGCGTGCGGACATGAAGCCTGAGCCGCCGCCGATCCCAAGCCCGCCGCCTTCGGACCGCTGGATCAGCACGACGCCGACAAGCGAAATCACGATTATGAGGTGAATGACGATCAGTACGGTCTGCATGGACGATCCATCCTGCCCACGTAGGGCCAAGTCAAAACAACATTCGGCGGCTCTCTACACGAGGAGCCGCCGCAAAGAAAGCCCTTTTCAACAAAGATCAGGCTGTCAAATCCGAATAGACACCGTATATGGCAAGGAAATCAGCGGCTTTCAAGCTTGCGCCGCCAATCAGCGCGCCATCCACATTGGCAACGCCCATCAGTTCCCGTGCATTAGACGGCTTGACGGAACCGCCATAGAGGATTCGCATTTTAGCACCCTCATTGCCCAACCGGCGCGTCAACTCGGCCCGCATGAAAGCATGGGCCTCGGTCACGTCAGCAATAGTTGGCGTCACCCCGGTGCCGATCGCCCACACCGGCTCATAGGCAATAACCGTGTCTTCGGCGAGCGCTTCGTCCGGCACGGAACCGGAAAGCTGGCGCTTGAGAATATCCAGCGTCTGTCCCGCCTTGCGCTGATCGGCTGTCTCGCCGATGCAGATGATGGCCGTCAGCCCCGCCGCATGGGCCGCGACCGCTTTGGCGCGCACCAGATGATCGGTTTCTGCGTGATCGGTACGGCGTTCGGAATGACCGACGATGACATGGCTTCCGAAGCAATCGGCTACCATTTCCGCCGAAATATCGCCGGTATGGGCACCAGACGCATTCTGATGGCAATCCTGCGCGCCAATAAGCAGCGGGCTGTCGTCACAAAGCGCGGTTGCCACGTAAAGCAGCGTGGCAGGCGGGCAAATCAGACTGTCCACTTTCTCGCTGAGCGGGCCTTTCACGCCTTCGGCCATCGCCTTGATCTGATCCAGCGCGTCGCGGGTTCCGTTCATCTTCCAATTGCCCGCAACAAGCGGACGTACATCTGGTGTCATATCGATCCAACCCACCCTGATTCCATGACCCTGATCCATCGGACACCGCTTTTTTGCGCCTCAACCGACACCAGGGAAATCACAAACAATAATCTTCCACATTAAAGCGCGGCATATTCCATTGAATTCAACGGTGTCGCGCTTTGATTTATTTTTCGCATGTCCGTTATCGCTCAACTGATTCCAGTTGAACGCGACAGGCTATAGACGCCCTATAAAAGGACGTGGCGGCAAAAAAGGCAAGTTGCAATGCAACATGCCGTTAATTCATGCAGGATGGCAACTTAACCCTGTGATTTTAGGGATTAAAATAGAGTTTTTCAGGTTAAATCGGAGCCGGAATTTTCCGAAAAAGAAAAACGACAGCAGTAAAAGCTTAGGGTCCGTCTACTTCAATAGTCTCAAGACCCAATCCTGGTCTGTCTGCGTAGGCGATTAGGTCTTCGCAAAACTTTTTAAATTGTTCTGACGTTTCTCGATGATGGCGCTTCTCCAAAGCGGTATTTCGGCGTATGCGGAAAGCTAGTTTCCCCTTAGCCAATCGGAGAGCCGCAATGGCCACCGTATCCCTTGAAGCCATCGACCGGCAAATCGCCCGCGGCTTCAAGGCGTTGCGGTTCAGCCCTGCCGTAGAGGCGGAGTTTCTTCAGGAATATGTCGCCAATCGGGTCAAACTGACACCCTTTTGGGCGGTGGTCGGCACGCTTATCTACGACGCCGTTTTCATCGGTGACGCGACGATGATGGCCGATGTGTTCGACAAACTGTTGATCGTACGGTTCGGGATATTCACGCCTTTCGCAATTATCAGCGTGTTTGCCGTCAGGCGCTGGCGCACGGCCCTGAATTACGAACTTCTATCGCTGGGAATAGGCACATTCAGCATCCTCTTGCCGATGTCGGTCGCAATCTACAGCCAAAGTCCGTACATGTTTGTTTATCAGAACGGCAATGTCGCGGCCTTTCTGTTCTTCGTCATTGCGCTACGGCCACGGTTTCATATCGTAGTGATCGGCTTGACGCTGATGTGCGGCGTGCTGCTGAAAACCGCAAAGCTGAACGGCTCTTTCGACGACATCACCTATAGCGGGCTGACCAGTTTTTACATCACGATCGCGATTTTCCTGGCGCTCAGCGCCTATTTTCTCGAACATGCCGATCGAATGAATTTCCTAAACCGGCTGCGGGCTGGCCTGTTGCAACAGCAATTGGAGCATAATGCCGCCCGTGACGAGTTGAGCGGGCTGCTGAACCGACGCTCGCTGGTGCAGGTTGCGACCGACATGTGGAAAGGCAAATCGCCGGCAACACATGTTTGCGCCATTATGCTCGATATCGATGATTTCAAGCTTTACAACGATGTGCACGGCCATCTGGAAGGTGATGAGTGTCTGCGCACCGTTAGCCGATGCATTCGCGACAATGCCGGTGAAAAAGGCTTCGCCTTCCGCTACGGCGGCGAAGAAATGCTCGTTTTGCTGCCAAATACCGATGTCGAGGCCGCGTGTGCGATAGCAGAAGCCATCCGCCGGGCCATCGAGTGCATGAACATCCCGCATTTGGGCAAAGGCAGGGGCCAGGTGACAACGGCAAGTCTGGGCGTGGCGGCTGGCTCTACGGCAACAGCTTCATTGGAAGACCTGCTGAACCGCGCCGACGCGGCCCTTTACGAGGCAAAGCGCAGCGGGCGCAACCGAGTTTGCGTGAGCGGATCAACGCAGTCTCGATCTGGAATTTGCCAGGGAAAAGTGACACCCGGCGCTCCCCAAATGGCAGACGAAAACAGCAGATTCTAGCGGATCAGCCAGTTGAGCACGGCGCGCCAGTCGGTCATGCGCACTGGTGTCCCGTGAGAACCGGTTAGAAACAACGTGAAACGGGTTGGATAACCGGTGCGGTGCAGACGTTCGTAAAGCGCGATCTGGTCACCGGCGGCATAGACGCTATCACGGCTGCCGTGGGTGAACCACATCGGTAGCTTGCGTTTGAAGGCCGCACTGGCGGTAAAATCCGGATCGCTGGCCCCACCCAGAATGGCCATGCCGGACAGTTTCGCAACGATTCGCTCGTCACGGGTCAGGCCCCAACAGATGAAACTGCCCATGGACGCGCAGGACAACACCACCGGTCGCCCACCGGAATGGGCTGAGGCATAATCGATCAGAGCCGCGACCTGCGTCACCCCCGATTGGTCGAAGGATCGCACGGAAGGTGCGTAATAGGTTCCACCATTGTCGCTGGAGAGATTTTTCAGCCGGTTGAAATTACCGCCGAATTTGTAGTCATCGGCTCCAAGGCGGCGGTCCCCGCCCCGGCCATGAATGAAGATCACCGTGAATGCCGCACCATCGGCAGGTCCGGTCCTCGTCACATCCAGCTTGCCGGCATCACCGAGATCCAGCGTCTCATCCTTCTGCTGGTGACGCACACCAAGCGAAACGTAGAAGGACTTCACCCGGCGCTCGGGAATTTCGTCGCGACCATTGATGTCGCGCATTTCCTGATAGTCGATGGTCTGGAAATCACCCTTGTCGCGGCTTTCCAGCACCGTCTGGCCGGAAAACAGCTCGTCCTTGAACGGTTTGAGGCTAAAGGCAGGCGCACTCGTTGCAGGCAAAGAGCTGGCAACCGAGCAGAGAGCGGCCAGAACCACGGGGGCGAACAAATGAACTGTGGACATCCGCATCGGGATCAGGTCTCCTTAACGGCGCAGCCTTGCCACGCCGTCACGAGAAACGCAAAAGTTTTCCTTGAAAACAGGCTGAATGGACATGGTTTGACCAAGTGCGACATAATTCTCCCGCGTCCTTGCTGCAACAGGCAATAAAGGAATGGGCGGGCTTGGACGCAATCGGTTGATTGTTGCCGAGAATATGCGCTAATCAGGAACAAACCGGAAACTGTGCTGCACGGGCCAGAGACGGACGGGCACATGCCCTATCGCGAGACAGAATTCTTCACGGCGCTCCGCTGAAGACCACAAGCAAATGACAGACAAGATCATGGACGATAACAACGACCTTTTCGCTGCCCTGCCGTCGACGCCCCCCAAGGCGGCGAAGACGCAGAAAGGTGCTGCCGATGTGACGGCTGCTAGTGCCACGACTGTTACTGCCGCCCAGCCGGAAACCCCGGCCAAGGCAGTGGCTTTCGGCTCAGCTACGCCCGCCTCCACCGGCAAGCCCGACGATTATGGCGCGTCCTCCATCCGTGTTCTGGAAGGGCTGGAGCCGGTGCGGATGCGTCCCGGCATGTATATCGGCGGCACGGACGAAAAGGCCCTGCACCATCTCTTTGCCGAGGTGATCGACAATTCGATGGACGAGGCGGTGGCCGGCCATGCCAATTTCATCGATGTCCATCTGGATGCCGAAGGCTTCCTGACGGTTTCCGACAATGGTCGCGGCATTCCCGTCGAGCTGCATCCGCAGGTGCCGGGCAAATCCACCCTTGAAGTGATCATGACCAAGCTGCATGCGGGCGGCAAATTCGACGGCAAGGCCTACGAGACCTCCGGTGGCTTGCACGGGGTTGGCGTATCCGTCGTCAATGCGCTGTCCGACCTGCTGGAAGTGGAAGTGGCCCGCAATCGCAAGCTCTATCGCCAGCGGTTTTCGCGCGGCGTGCCGCTGGGCGGGTTGGAAGAATTGGGCGATGTCCATAACCGGCGTGGTACGCGGGTGCGCTTTCACCCCGATCCGCAGATCTTCGGTGATCACGCGAAATTCGATCCGGGCCGGATTTTCCGCATGGCGCGCTCCAAGGCCTATCTGTTCGGCGGCGTGGAAATCCGCTGGTCCTGCGATCCGGCGATCCTGACCACCGGCGGCGACATCCCGGATAAGGCAGTGTTTCACTTCCCCGGCGGGTTGAAGGATTATCTGGCCGCGACCCTGGGCAAGGAATTTACCGTCACCCGCGAAATTTTTGCCGGCAAGACCGAAAAGACCGGCGGCCATGGCGCGATGGAATGGGCGATCACCTGGTATGGCGGCGATCCGCAGGTTCATTCCTATTGCAACACCATTCCGACCCCAGAAGGCGGCACGCATGAGGCCGGTTTGCGCATTGCGCTGACCAAGGGCTTGAAGAATTATGCTGAACTGACCCAGAACAAGCGCGCCCAGCAGATCAGCACCGATGACGTGATGATTTCGGCGGTTGGCATGCTGTCGGTTTTCATCCGCGAACCGGAATTCGTCGGTCAGACCAAGGACAAGTTGGCGACGGTCGAGGCGCAGCGTCTGGTCGAAAACGCCCTGCGCGATCCTTTCGACCACTATCTGGCCGACAACCCGAATGAAGCCGCCAAGCTGCTGGACTGGGTGATCGAGCGGGCCGAGGAACGGCTGCGGCGGCGCAAGGAAAAGGAAGTCAACCGCAAGACGGCGGTGCGCAAGCTGCGCCTGCCCGGCAAGCTGGCGGATTGCGCCCAGAACACCGCCGAGGGCGCGGAACTGTTCATCGTCGAGGGCGATTCGGCTGGCGGCTCGGCCAAGCAGGCCCGTAATCGCTCCAACCAGGCCATTCTGCCCTTGCGCGGCAAGATCCTCAATGTCGGCAGCGCCAGCCGTGAAAAGCTGATGGCCAACCAGCAGATTGCCGACCTGATCCAGGCGCTCGGCTGTGGCACCCGCACCAAATACCGTGATGAAGACCTGCGCTATGAGCGCATCGTCATCATGACTGATGCCGATGTGGACGGCGCTCATATCGCTTCACTGCTGATCACCTTTTTCTATCAGGAAATGCCGGAACTGATCCGGGGCAATCACCTCTATCTCGCCGTGCCGCCGCTCTACGTGATCCGCCAGGGTGCAAAGACGGTCTATGCCCGCGATGACGCCCACCGTGCCGAACTGATGGAAACCACCTTCAAAGGCAAGAAAGTCGAAATCGGCCGCTTCAAAGGCCTCGGCGAAATGATGCCAGCCCAGTTGAAGGAAACTACCATGGACCCGGCCAAGCGGATGCTGCTGAAAGTCGAGATCGACGATGTCGATTTCGAAGGCACCCGTGATGCCGTGGACGCGTTGATGGGTACAAAACCGGAAGCCCGCTTCCGGTTTATTCAGGAACGGGCAGCCTTTGCGGAAAACCTGGATATTTAGCCCTTCAACGAAGAAGGCCGAAACCAAACAGATTTTGGGCTTGGCCTATTCAAGCTGATGGATTTTCCAGGCGTTTTTCCATGAACAGGCTGAGCGGATCGGGACGGTAAGAGCCGAATGGCGAAATTTCCTGGAAGCCTGCCTTTCGCTAAAGACCAATCGCTTCAGGCTGGCTGATGCCCGTCTCAAGGCGCAGCGCTTCAAGGCCAAGCTTTTTTGCCTGGTCTTCCAGCGCCGTCATTAGCTTTTTGCCGAGGGACAGGCCTCTTGATTGCGGGTCGACAAACATCCGCTTGATCTCCGCCGTACCATCGCCAGCCTCGACAATTGCGGCGCAACCCACCGCCTGCCCTTGATGGCGCGCCACGAAAAAATGGACATCAGGCTTTTCCAGCGACGAAACATCCAGAAGATGGTTGCTTTCTGCTGGATAGAGTGCAGCCATATAAGCATCGGAGAGATCCAGCAACCGGATCACGTCGGGCTGGCGGGGGGGTTCAATGGTGATTGCCAAATAAGGATTGTTCACGGACATCTATCGATCCTGAGAGACCAACGACCGGACAAAACAGATTATGCATTATAATTTTCTGTTCGAGGGCCGATTGGTCTTGGTTGCGCCAATCTTGTTGCGTTACTGATAACTTTACTGACTGGAAGGACGAGCCGATGCAAGCCTCACTCGTGATCATGACCATTCTGGGATGCAATGACAGCGTCAGCCAATGCCAGTATATCGCCACTGCGGAGCAGCGCTGGGTTTCGGTGGAATTGTGCAATCGCGATACGGAAAATGTGCTGGGGCAATATTCCAATGTGAATTTCCCCAGCGTCGTTGCCTTTTGCCAGCAGCAGACGGTGACATCTCCCCAGACGACCGTGACAGCGGTCCCCGCAACGCCAACCGATCCGGTGCCGGAAGCTGAAAAGCGGTCTCTGGCGGATCGTGCCATCAAGAGTGTTAAACAGGTTCTGCCCGGCAAGGAGGATATCAAGATGGTATTCACCACCCCGGTGCATGTGGTCACCGATACCTATGCCTGGGCCGCGAAAAAACTGACCAAATAACGCGGAACGACCACATCCCAGAAGAGATCAGGCAGCGTCGACCACAAGATGTGCGGCATATTGGCGGGCCTGACGGCGCTCGTCCTGGTGAAGCATGATTTCCACCAGATCCAGCAATTGCCGCGCTGCCTCGCTCGACGCCAGCTTGCTGCCCTTGGCGAGAAGCGGCTGGCAAATGCTGCCGATCTCACCATGGGTCGCCGTCTGCACGGCATGGCGCCAAAGCAGCACAGCCTCGACGAACAGCGGTGCGATTGTATGGTCAAGACCGGCTGACAGAAGCAGCGCCCGCACAGCATGCATACGGCCCGTGGCCAGAATCGAGCGCACCCGGCGCTCATGCAAGCCACTCAGCGATTCGATGGCACTGGCAAAGAAATCCACCTTGCCCCGGCACAGAAGTTCGATCAGCAAGGCGGGCGTCAATTGGCCATTGATGCGCATCTGCTCGACCAGATCGGGAATTTCATCAAAGCTGACTTCACCGGCAATCACTGCGGCTGCGCTGACGCCGATTTCGCGGTTCAGCCGTGTGAGCTTGCTTTCCCCAAGGGAAAACCGCAGCAGACCGGAGGACGCAAGCGCCTGACTGGCTTGTGAAACCAGCAGGTGCCTTGCCCGGCCCGGCAAGTCCAAGCGCTCCAGCAACACACCCCTCACCGCATCATGCGCACCGTGGCGCTCGGCCAACCGCAGCAGGCTGAAAGGCGAAATGGCGGCGGTGGGATTATCGAGCAGAACCAGGCATTCCGGCAGGTCGCCAATCTCGCTAAGGGCGGCGGCAACGGCAGAGGAAAGCTGCGGACGCGCGGCAATGAAGGCCCGTGTCATGCCGCTGCCTCGACCGGCCAGATCGACCAGGTCACGGTCTTGCAGCACGGCCGAGCAGAGAATGACCCGCGAGGCGATCTCCGGCTGGTCTTCACACAAGGAAATCAGGATGGCGCGCGGCGCCCCAGCCGAACAGGCCAGCGCCTCGGCCAGCGCCAGCCGCACTTTGGGTGAGGGATCGTCCAGAAGATAGGTCATGGCGACATAGGTGGAGCGCCGGTCGTCTTCGGTCATTGGGGAATGCAGATAGGCTCGGCCCAGCGCATTGGCGGCCTTCGCCCGGTCGCATGCCTTTGCGGTTTCAGACCAGCGAAAGAAAGCCTTTACAAGCACTGACAACCCCAATCAAAACAAAACCCGACCCATTGCAACTATGGTATGCGAGAAAAGTTTAAGATTGGTTCACCATGTCGATTAACCATGAAGATCGGAAGGATCAGCGTTTGCTTTTCTTCAAGGAGAAACCTTGCCAGGTGCTATTGCTGATCGAGACAGAACAAGGGGCCTCACCCGATGCCCCGGAAGCACTAATTGACACGCTGATTTTTGGCAGCACCGATCCAGCCGCAGTGTATGCCAGCTGGCGACATCAAAACCCCTCACCCACCCTGCCCGTGCTGTTTACTCTTTCCGCCCGGCTGGACCATGATGACGTCGCCGCTCTTCTCGCCCGGCTGATGGCGCTGGAGCCGGATGGGTTGATGCTGACGGATGCAGCAACAGCCGCCGATATCCAGCGGCTGGATGCGCTCTTGCGGGTCGAGGAAGCGAGAGCCGGGCTTGCCGATGGCAGCACTCCCTTCATTGCCCTTCTCGGCGGCAACCCTTCCGGCTTTTTCCAGGCATCCGATATCGCCGCCAGTTCGGCCCGGCTGATCGGCCTTGGCCTGGACGAAGGAGCGGTCGCCACCGCTATCCAGGCCGAGACGCCGCGCCATGCACAGCCGGTGCTGGAAACCTGCCGCAGCCTTGTGCAACTGGCCGCCGCCAGCGCCAATCTGCCCGCCTTCGCCCGCCCATGCAGCCCCGAAGATAGTGACGCCGCAGAAGGTCTGGTCAAGCGCGGCTTTAGCGCGCTGATCGGCGATAGCGGCAAGGCGGTGGCAACGATGCGCGCCGCCTTGCCTTGAAACTCAGGCCTTTGAGGGCCGCACCATCTGAAACACTTCGGTCACCGCCGCATAGTCCAGATACCCTAGCCGTGACAGGGGTTGCACCAGCGTCACATCGAACCGGCCATCGCGCATGGCACTGTCAGCGAGATGAATGCCGACGACTTCGCCGAACACCACGAAATTCTCGCTGGGTTCGCCTGACAGCGTCTTTGGCGAAATCACCTCGGTAACCTTGCATTCCAGCACGGCATAGGCTTCGTCCACATAAGGCGCGTCCACCAGCCGGGCCATGACGGGGGTCAGCCCGGCAAGCTCGAATTCGCTCGTGCCATAAGCTGCCGGTGCAGAAGACCGGTTCATGGCCTCGCCCAGGTCGCTGCTGACGAAGTTGGCGGTGAAGCAGCCGTTTTCCTCTACATTGCGAAGGCTATCCTTGCGGCCGGAGGAGGAAAACATCACCATTTTCGGCTTGTCGGAAATGGCGTTGAAAAAGGAGTAGGGCGCCAGGTTGAACGATCCATCCTGGCCTTTAGATCCAATCCAGCCGATAGGACGTGGCGAGACCACGGCCTTGAACGGGTCGTGCGCCATGCCATGGGCGTTGGTCTTGGTTTCGTAAAACATCAATCCGTGTCTCCCATCCAGCTGACCACGTCATCTATGCTCGGACGCGGGCGCTCGACAATCGGAAATGTCGTGGACCCCATGTGAATAAAGCCCGCTACCTTCTCGCCCGGTTTGATGCCCAGCAAAGGAAACGCCTTTTCATCGAAGGCAAACCATTCGGACAGCCAATTGGCCACATAGCCATGAGCGTTGGCCGCCATCAGCAGATTGAGGCAAACGGCGCCCGCCGACATGACCTGTTCCCATTCCGGCACCTTGGGATGCGGTCCCGCCGTGCTGATCACGCCGATCACCACAGGAGCGCGGGTAAAGCGGGCGCGCTCCACCTTGATCATTTCGTCGTCCAGCTCCGGCTTTTTTTCCAATGCCATGGCCAACAGCGCCTCGCCGATTTCAACCCGCTTGTCGCCGCGATAGACGATGAAACGCCAGGGGGCGATCTTGCCGTGGTCGGGCACGCGCACCGAAAGCTTTAGGATAGATTCAAGTTCTAACCTAGAGGGGCCGGGTTCGCACATCTGAAAAGCCGGAACGGAACGACGGGTGGCCAAATAATCGAGAAGGGTGATATGTTCGTACATGTTAACGTATTTTCCTTGAAGATCGGCGGAGCCTTGAAGAAAGTCAGATCAGTGGTCGTGAAAGCCCGCCATGCGAAAGCGTCGGAATTCGGAGCCCGAATACTGGAAAACTGGAGTAGAAAATTCAGGAAATTGCAAGCCTTGAATTTGCCTTGGCGGTCGGATTGTAGTACCAGCCGATCAACACGCCAATCATCGCGGTTGAATCGGTCGGGCATTCATATGATATCTTTTTCCTGCCGTCTTCCCCTGATCCTCGCAGCCTCGCTGCTGACGGCAAGCGCCGGACCCGGCATGGCCGAGGATGCGTTCAAATCCTTCAAGCAATTGGATAGCACGGCGAAAATGCCGAAGCTGAATGCGTTTTCCACGCCGATTGCCCCTGCCCCCCAGTCCCATTCCAAGCTCATCTGGTTTGAAGCAAAGCTCGACAATGACGGCCAGCCCTTGCAGCAAGGCCTGGAATGGCGGGTCTATAGCCCGATTGCCGGTAGCGACGGCAAATTACCGATGGTCGCCAGCAGCCAGGGCGGCTCGGCGGAATTACAATTGGCGCCCGGAGATTATTTCGTCAACGTGTCCTTTGGGCGGGCCGGGGTGACCCGCAAGCTGGATGTTCCCTTAGAAGGCGAGGTTCAAAAGCAGGTCATGGTGTTGGATGCTGGCGGCATGGTCTTGAATGCCGTTTCCGGCCCCGATACCCGGATCAAGCCCTCCAAACTGAAATTCAAAATCTACGCAGGCGATGGTCCCGAGGACAATGATCGCGGCCTGATCATGGACAATATCGAGCCCAATACCCTCGTCAGCCTCAATTCCGGCACCTATCACGTCGTCTCGCAATATGGCGAAGTCAATGCCTTGGTGCGCGCCGATATCAAGGTCGAAGCAGGCAAGATCACCGAGGCGACGCTCCAGCACCGCGCCGCCCAGATGAATTTCAAGCTGGTCTCTGAACCGGGTGGCGAAGCGATTGCCGATACCGCCTGGTCGATCCTGACCTCCTCCGGCGATGCCGTGGCGGAAAGCGTCAGCGCCTATCCGGTTCTGGTTCTGTCTGAGGGCAATTACACCGCAATCGCCCGCAACAAGGACCGGATCTACCAGAAGGAATTTCAGGTCAAAGCCGGGGTAAACGCCGATGTCGAATTGCTGCTGAAAGACAGCCAGCAGAATGTTCAGCAACAGGCTGGATACGACACCAACTGAGCGTCCTCACTCGGCCTCGACAAAATCCAGACCGATATCCAGCACCGGCGCGCTATGGGTGATCCAGCCGACCGACAAGAGATCGACGCCGCTTTGCGCCACCGCCCTTGCCGTTTGCGGGGTGATGCCACCGGATGCCTCGGTGATCGCCCGGCCTGCGACGATTTCCACTGCCTCGCGCAGTTGCTCCGGCGTCATATTGTCGAGAAGCACCGCATCCACACCGATCTCCATCGCTTCGTGTAATTGGTCCAGCGTATCGACCTCCACCTCGATCTTGACCATATGCCCGACGCCCGTCCGCGCCCGCAGGATGGCTTGGGTGACGCTACCGGCAATGGCAATGTGATTGTCCTTGATCAGCACGGCATCGTAGAGCGCAAAGCGATGGTTCATACCACCACCCATCCGCACTGCATATTTCTCCAGCGCCCGCAGGCCCGGCGTGGTTTTGCGCGTGCAAGCCACAGCGGCCTTGGTGCCGGAAACGGCATCGACAATCTGGCGCGTCACCGAGGCAATGCCTGAGAGATGACCGAGAAAGTTCAGGGCCACCCGCTCGCCGGTCAAAAGACTGCGAGAGGAACCGGAAATCGTTGCCAGAACATCGCCCGCCTTGACCGCCGCCCCATCGCTGACATGGCAGGTCATCACCAGACCGGGATCGACCAGTTCGAAGGCAATGGCACTGGCATCGAGCCCGGCAATCACCCCGTCCCTGCGGCTGGCGATCTGCACCGTTGAACGGTGGTCTGACGGGATGACCGCCATGGAGGTGATATCACCGGCCAGTCCCAGATCCTCCGAGAGGGCATTGCGCACCAATGGCTCGACGATGACACGTGGCAGGGAATGAAGAAACATGTCAGGCGCTCCGGGCATAGGGCTGCAAGGCAGGGGAAACGGTGTCGTTTGCAAGGGAAAGGGCGTCATCCAGCGTCATGCGTTGACGCAGAGGTTCCGGGCAGGATTGGGAAAAATCGGTTCTCGCATGGGCGCCTGCGCAATGGCGTCGCGCATGGGCAAACACTGCAATCAGCAGCGCCACCACAGCCGGATCGCTGGCTGGACCGCCTGCTTCAACGAGTGGCAGAAGATCTGCCATTGCCGCCTGCAAGCGGGTTTCATCACGTAATACGCCAAGCTTGGCCGAGACGATCGCCCGGACCGGGGCAATATCGTCGGCTGGCGGCAAGGTTTGCGGCCTGGAAGAAGTAGTCTGCCGGGATGCCACGCCCGCTACATCCTCTGCGACCCGCATCCCCATCACCGCCGCTTCCAGCAGCGAGTTGCTGGCCAGACGGTTGGCGCCATGCAGCCCGGTGCAGGCCACCTCGCCTGCCGCCCAGAGACCGGCAACCGAGGTTCTACCGAAACAATCGGTCTCCACACCGCCCATGTGATAATGCGCGGCGGGGCGCACCGGGATTGGCTGCGACGACGGATCTATACCAGCCGCCCGGCAAAACGCGTCGATGGCCGGAAACCGGTGGGGGAAATCGGTGCCAAGTGCCTTTCGGGCATCGAGGGCAACCGTGCCCCCCCTGGCCCGCTCTGCGCTGATCGCCCGCGCCACCACGTCACGAGGTGCAAGTTCGGCTCCAGGGGTAGAGGCCATGAACCGCTCGCCGCGCTCATTGACCAGCACAGCGCCTTCGCCGCGCACGGCTTCGCTGACCAGCGGCTGCGGATAAAGGGGGACATCCAGCGCCGTCGGGTGAAATTGCACGAATTCCATATCCGACAGAACCGCACCAGCAAGGGCGGCGAGCATGATACCCTGCCCGTAATTGCCGGAGGGATTGGTGGTTGCATCATACAGCCCACCGAGGCCGCCGGTGGCCAGCACCACCCGCGAAGTGGCAATCTGCACCGGTCCTGACGCCGAGGCACAGAGCAATCCGGTGATCCCGTCGTCATCAACCAGCAGGCGGCGCACCTGAAGTCCGCTCATCACCGAAATCGATGGCGTGGCCAGCACCGCTGCCGTCAGACTGCGCATGATTTCCGCGCCAGACCCGTCACCCCCGGCATGGACGATGCGCCGACGGCCATGGGCGGCTTCCAAACCGAGCGCCAACTCGCCCTCGCCATTCCGGTCGAAACGGACGCCGAACCGTTCGAGCATGGCAATCGCCGCAGGGGCAGCCGATGTGATCATCTCGACAATATCACGGTCGCAAAGTCCATCGCCTGCCGCAAGCGTATCCGCCGCATGCAGGGCTGCACTATCATCGGCCCCCATGCTGGCGGCAATGCCGCCTTGCGCCCAGGCGCTGGAGGTTTCCGCACCGAGAGCGGCGCGGGTAACGATAGTGACAGGATGCGGCGCAAGGCAGAGCGCTGTTACCAGCCCGGCCAAGCCGCTGCCGATCACGACAATCCGATCTTCTGTAGTATCCAGCGCGCTCATACCGCCAGCATCCTTTCCACCGCCCGGCGCGCCGCATCGGCAATGGCGGGATCGACGGTCACTTCCTGTCGATTTTCCTCCAGTGCCTGGCGGATATTGGCAAGCGTGATGCGCTTCATATGCGGGCAGAGATTGCAGGGCCGCACGAAATCCACCTCGGGATGATGGACAGCGACATTGTCGCTCATCGAGCATTCCGTCAGCAGTACCACACGGGCCGGTTTGTGATTGGCGACATAATCCGACATCACCGCCGTCGATCCGGCAAAATCCGCCGCCGCAACCACATCCGGCGGACATTCGGGATGGGCAAGCACGACGACACCGGGATTGGCCTCGCGCAGCTCGGCAATATCGCCTGCGGTGAACAATTCATGGACTTCGCAATGGCCATGCCAGGCGATGATTTCGACATTGGTTTCGCGCGCCACGTTGCGGGCCAGATATTCGTCCGGGATCATCAACACTTTCGGCACGCCGAGGCTTTCGACCACGGCCTTCGCATTGCCGGAGGTGCAGCAGATATCGGAGGCCGCCTTCACTGCCGCAGACGTATTGACATAGGTGATCACAGGCACGCCGGGATGGGCGGCACGCAACAAGGCAATATCCTCAGGCGTGATCGAATCAGCCAGCGAACAGCCCGCCGCCATATCAGGAATCAACACGGTTTTTGTCGGGTTGAGAAGCTTGGCGGTCTCGGCCATGAAATGCACGCCCGCCAGCACAATCACATCCGCATCGACCTCCATGGCCTTGCGGGCGAGGGCCAGACTATCGCCAACAATGTCGGCAACGCCGTGGAAAATCTCCGGCGTCTGGTAGTTGTGAGCAAGGATCACGGCATTGCGACGCTTCTTCAGCTCCAGGATCGCTGCGATGTCATCTTCGAAAGACATCCACTCGGCCCTCGGAATAACCCGGGAGACCCGATCATAGAGTGTTGACAGTGAAGGGGCGGTATTCATCGGCTTTCCCTTTTCTACTCATTTTGAGTATATCCTCAAGCCAAGAGTTATTCTCGATTGGAGTTTATGTCAATCGCGCGACAATTATTTTTACGGAAGGGACAAAACTACCCTTGATGCGCATCTACAAAGGAGATGCCATCTCATTAAATTCTGCAATATCAGTGATTTATGACCTAGACAGCGGCAGTTTGGAGCCAGACAAGGCGCGGGCTTCCAACACAGCGTGACGATAGCGGAAAAGTTTTGCCGGGCGTCCACCCGTTTCGCTTGCCATGTCGCCGGTCTCCTCGATCAGCTCCTGCTGGTCGATCTGGCGGCGGAAATTCGGCTTGTGAAGCGTGAGGCCAGCCAGCGCCTCGACACAGCGTTGCAGTTGGGAAAGCGTAAAGCTTTCCGGCATCAGCTCGAACACGACAGGGCGGTATTTAATCTTGGCGCGCAGACGCGCAATGCCGGTTGCCAGGATGCGGCGATGATCGCCAACCATCACACGGCCAGAGGCTTCAGCAGCCCCGGCTTCCTGCACCAGACCGGCCTCATACATCAGCTCATAGCGCTGCAAGACCAGATCCTCGTTCCACTCCATGCCGTTAAGCCCGAAGGAAAAATCGAGCCTGCGCTGGCGATGTTCGCGCCGGCTGGTATCGGCCACCGCCCACGCCTGAAGAGCATCGAGAATGCGGGCCAAACTCTCCGGTGGGCCGCTGCGGCGGTCTTCCCAGGGAAAATACTCGTACCACCCATGCCAGCCGGGCCGTCCGGCGCCGGGCGCGGCCTGCTCGCGCACCAGACCCAGATAACTGATGGAAATCGTCCGTCCACCGCCGACATCCGTGTCACGATCCCGGTCAGCGAAGGTGTAGAGTTGTTCCAGATAGCCGACCGGATGCCCGGTCTGATCCTCGATCCATTCCCGCAAACCGCCTTGCAAACTGCGATGGCCAAGCTCGAACGGACCGGACGGCAGGGCATCGCCACCCCGCACCGTCATGACGCGCGGTTCATCCCCGGTCACAGCCGTCAGAACAGCAATCAATTCGGCATGGGCGATGGCATTGAGCAAGGCGATGGTCCTGCGTGGGATTGGCGTGGGAATGATGGCTACAATGTCGTTGTCGTTGGAAGGCTTACAGAAAATTCTCTTTCTTTTCAATTGATTGACTTTGAATATCAAATCATTGAGGCAACCATGCCCTTTCTTTCAAAAAATCGGCAAGCAACCAACTCATAAACCGGACTATCTAAAAGAGTTTTTTGAGATTTAAAGCTCGGCATTTTCCCCATCTATTATCCGGCAGCAAAATACCAGATCCTTACCGAGGTAATTTTACAGTAAAAAATATTGGATTATTAAATGATAGAGAAATTTATATTTTTAACTTTTATAATGACATCAGTTTTAATGTCATCAGGTGCAAGCCGGGCTGAAAACTGCTCAGCCGCGATCAGCGAAGCCGATGTCCTACAGGCCGAGGAGAGATGGGGCAAAGGATTGGTCGAAATTGGCGCAGCCGAAGACGCAAGAACGGCGGCAACAAAATTCATAGCCGACACCTATGGCTATCAGGAAGGAACGGTCCTGTTCAAGCCAACCAAGGCTTCCGTGGTTGAGTTTCGAGATACGCCGGAAGACGCGCTATCCTATTTCGTCACCGGAAGACTGGCAGAGGACCACGGATTTGCACTGACGCCCTACACGAATGTGCGGTTTGAAAACCACGCCATCATTTACGACTGCAAAACGGCGATCTCCATGGGCAATTACTACTTCACCGCCAAGGACGGCTCAGTGACCAAAGCCGATTACACGTTGGGCTTTATCAAAACCGCAGATGGCAATCTGAAAATCAATATCCAGCATTCATCGCTGCCATATACGCCGAGTCATTGACGGCTATTCACAAGGGGCGGAAACACCCGCCCCTTGCTTTGGAAAAACCCTTAAGCCAGTTTCCTGGCCGCCCGCTTGCGCTTCACATCCGGCGGTGTGGCCTCATCCACCAGGCTGGCGATGGCCTCATCCAGCGTCATCGACACCTGATCCTGGCTGCCGAGCCGACGGATATTGACCGTGCGTTCTTCGGCCTCGCGCTTGCCGCAGACGATGATGACAGGCACTTTGCCGACCGAGTGTTCACGGACCTTGTAGTTGATCTTCTCGTTGCGGAAATCGGTTTCCACTTCGAGACCGGCATCGCGCAACTGTTCAGCCACGTCGCGACCATAGTCATCAGCCTCGGAGGTAATGGTCGCCACCACCACCTGCAAGGGCGCAAACCACAGCGGCATGTGACCGGCAAAATTCTCGATCAGAATGCCAAGGAACCGCTCCATCGAGCCGCAAATGGCGCGATGGATCATCACCGGCTGGGTCTTTTCCGAATGCTGATCGATATAGAAGGCGCCGAAGCGTTCCGGCAGATTGAAGTCCACCTGCGTCGTGCCGCATTGCCATTCGCGGCCAATCGCGTCCTTCAGCGTATATTCGAATTTTGGACCGTAGAACGCGCCCTCACCTGGCAGGATACCGGTCTTGATGCGCCCACCGGACTGCTCTTCGATGGCCTTCAACACGTCGGTCATCACGCTTTCGGCGCGATCCCAAAGCTCGTCAGAACCGACACGCTTTTCCGGGCGGGTCGACAACTTGACCACCACTTCCTTGAAGCCGAAATCCTCATAGACCGACAGGATCAGATCGTTGATCCGCAGGCATTCCGCCGCCATCTGCTCTTCGGTACAGAACACATGCGCATCGTCCTGCGTAAAGCCGCGCACACGCATCAACCCGTGCAAGGCGCCGGAGGCTTCGTAGCGATGCACGAGACCAAATTCTGCAAGGCGAACAGGCAGTTCTCGGTAAGACTTCAATCCATGCTTGAAGATCTGCACGTGGCCAGGGCAGTTCATCGGCTTGAGTGCAAAGACGCGCTGATCGGCTTCCGGGTCGTTCGGATTGGTAAAGGCATGGGCGGATTTCACCGCAAACATGTTTTCCTGATACCAGCCCCAGTGCCCCGAGGTTTCCCAGAGCGATTTGTCCAGCACCTGCGGCGCGTTGACTTCCTGATAGGTATTGGCCAACCGACGGCGCATATAGGCAGTCAGCGACTGGAACATTTTCCAGCCCTTGCCATGCCAGAATACCACGCCCGGGCCTTCTTCCTGGAAATGGAACAGGTCCATTTCACGGCCGAGCTTACGGTGATCGCGTTTTTCGGCTTCCGCCAGGATATGCAGGTAATTGTCGAGCTGTTCCTGCTCGGCAAAGGCTGTCCCGTAGATGCGCGTCAGCATCGGATTGTTGCTATCACCGCGCCAATAGGCACCGGCCACCTTCATCAGCTTGAAGGCTGTGCCGATCTGGCCGGTGGAGGCCATATGCGGTCCACGGCAAGGATCGAACCAGTCCCCCTGATAATAGATCTTGATATCCTGATCTTCAGGAATCGCATCGATCAGCTCGACCTTGTAGGACTCGCCCTTGGCGGCAAACACTTCGCGCGCCTTTTCACGCGACCAGACTTCCTTGCGGAACGGCTGATTGCGTTGGATGATTTCCTTCATCTTCTTTTCGATCTTCGGCAGATCTTCCGGCGTGAACGGCTCGTTTTTGGCAAAATCGTAGTAGAAACCGTTTTCGATCACCGGACCGATGGTCACCTGCGTGCCCGGCCACATTTCCTGCACGGCTTCGGCAAGAACATGGGCGGTGTCGTGACGGATCAGTTCCAGCGCACGCGGATCGGCGCGGGTGACGATCTCGATTTTTCCATCGACAACCGGGTCGGCAAGGTCGCGCACAACGCCATCGAGCGCAATGGCCACGGCCTTCTTGGCCAGTGACTTGGAAATCGATTCGGCAACATCACGACCGGTCGCGCCAGCCGCGAAGCTGCGCACGGAACCATCGGGAAATGTAAGGGAAACGGTGTCGGACATGTTTTAAAGGCTCCTGATCCAGTCCCGCCAACCAATGCGGGTGGTAAAAAGTACCGGCACAGAACGGCCGGGATTGAAGCGGCTGAATACTGAAATTCGGCTTTTCAGTAAAGCTTATTCCGCAGGGAGATCGAAGAGTCAAAATCTCAGCGCCTCGCGCGCGAGGCCTGACCGTATTCTTCCGGTACGGTCATGAAACCTGCCTTGAAGGACGCTTGCGTCCAAAAGTCCACAGGGTCCACACCTGCCAGGGGCGAAAGCGGCCACCAAGGGTGTGCGGCACATCATCCACGCCCCAGGTACCACCCGGCCCGCAGCGCCCGACCCGAAACAGGGTGAGCCAGCCGCCACTCCATAATCCGTGGCGGGCGATGGCCTCATAGCCATATTCCGAGCAAGTCGGGGAATGGCGGCAATGGCTGCCAACCAGGCTGGAAAGCGTCAACTGGTAAAGCCGGATCAGCCCCATGCCCAACAGCCGGTCCGGTGTCTTGCGAAAGGGTCCGTGATAATTCCGGCCCCTATGGCGCGGCTTTTCATCGTCGTCCTCAAGATTTTCGCAATGTTGGCACATCGGCGAGACAATCCTAGCCAGCCAGCGCCGATTGGCGGGCCTCGACCTGGTCGAGACAGTCGCAAAGCGCATCCAGAATCAGCATGGTCGAGGCATGGCGGGCCTTGTAATCCTTAACGGGCATCAGGTAGCGCATGTCCTCAAAGCGGCCCTGCGGCCCCTCGCCGCCTTCCTTCAACATGGCCAGCATATCGGCACGGGCCTTGCGGATCTCGTTAAAGCTGGCGCCAACCACATGGCGCGCCATGATCGATGCGGAGGCTTGTCCCAGCGCGCAGGCGCGCAACTCCTGCGAAAAATCAGTGACTTTATCGTGGTCGACGGTTACAAACGCCTTCAGACGTGAACCACACAAGCGGGAGTGCTTTTCAGCCACGGCATCGGCATTGCTCAATGCGCCGACGCGGATGATATTGCCGGCAAATTCCAGGATCTTGCTATTGTAAATATCATCCATCGCCAAACTTTGCTCCAAAAGCCTGTCCATACGCAAAACCCGACCTGTTGGATTATCCATTTTTGCGCAACACTGTGTCGCGTTTTGGCGTATGTCGTGACTGTGCGAGTTCTCTATATATCACATCGTATGTCGGTGTAGAAACATCAAGGCGAAAAGTTTGAAACACGCCCACGAGGATTGGACTTGCCATCATGGCTCGAATTACGCAATTAAAGCCTGGATCGTCGAAAAAGGCTTCTGCCAGTATGAGTGACCGGGAGAGTAATGGCATGGATGCCACAGTGAAAAAAATGTCGCCTGAAATGTCCCGCCCCAGCCGCGAGGAAGCCGAAGATGCCGTGCGCACACTGCTGCGCTGGGCTGGCGACGATCCGAGCCGGGAAGGCTTGCTCGACACGCCAAAGCGTGTGGCCAAAGCCTATGGCGAACTGTTCGGCGGCTATAATGTCAATGTCGAGGATGTCCTTGGCACGACATTCGAAGAGGTTGGCGGCTATAACGACATCGTTCTGGTGCGTGATATCCCGTTTTTCTCTCATTGCGAACATCACATGCTGCCAGTGATCGGCAAGGCGCACGTTGCCTATCTGCCGAATGGCCGGGTGCTTGGCCTGTCGAAAATCGCCCGCGTCGTCGATCTTTTCGCCCGCCGCCTGCAAACCCAGGAAACCATGACGGCGCAGATTGCTGATTCCCTCGTTCAGTATCTTCAGCCACGCGGCGTTGCCGTCATGGTCGATGCGGAGCATATGTGCATGGCAATGCGCGGCATTCAGAAATCCGGCTCCACAACGCTGACCACCACCTTTACCGGTGAGTTCAAGACCGATGTCGCTCAGCAGGTGCGGTTCATGACCATGGTGCAAAACCGCTGATCGCCTCAGCGCTTGCGGCCTGGCAGTTTTGATGGAATACAATAACGTACCGCATTGCCGCGGTGCGTTATTTTTTGCCTTTATATTGGATCGACGGAATGATCAGCTTTTCAGCCCCTTCGACGGACAAGACCCTTCTGGAAGGCGCTGGCGTATTGACGCCGAAATTCGACGCGCATGGCCTGCTGACCGCCGTTGTGACCGATAACCGCGACGGCGAACTGCTGATGGTTGCCCATATGAATGCCGAGGCCCTGGCACTGACCATTGAAACCGGCCTTGCCCATTATTACAGCCGCTCGCGCAAGAGCCTTTGGAAAAAGGGCGAAAGCTCCGGCAACATGCAGAGCGTCAAGGAAATTCGCGTCGATTGTGATCAGGATGCCATATGGCTCAAGGTCGAGGTTGCCGGTCATGATGCCACCTGCCATACCGGTCGCAGATCCTGTTTTTACCGCTCCGTTCAGCTTGCCGATGGCGAGGCGAAAATGGTGATTACCGACGATCACAGGCATTTCGATCCTGCGCAGGTTTACGCCGGCAAGGACCAAAAATAGACATTTGCTATTTTAAACATCAAAAAGTCTTTACAGAAACGCTTTGGTAAACAAGGCGGCGCAGACTACCCCGGAAATACCGCATTTGAAGGCAGAGTAAATCTGCTGCATGCTCTCAAAACAGAGTTGGTGGACATGAAAATGCGGGTGGGCGTTACGACGTCGCCACAGCATAATGCGTCATATGAAACGCACTATGTTGTAGCACTTTGAATTTGCAGCATAATTCTCTCCTTGGATCGGGTTCGATTTGAGGAACTACGCGGCAGACGCCCATAGCATTGCGGTACATGGGCATTGCTGTACAGGGGCATTGCTGTACATGGCAGCGCCGTGCATCGGGCGTGATGCACCACTGCATGGTTTCTGGCCTGAGCCAACGGCGGCTTCAGGCAATGCAGTTGGGGACTGTTCGGTCGAAAGGGTGTTCTGGAAATGCTGAACTGGAATTTAAGAGGTCAAGGGGCCGGTCGGTCCGCAAAGCCAGGAAACCCATCGGGCGGAAGCACTGTCGCCGAATTGCCGCCGCCGGTCGTCAAGCCTAAAATTGCGCTTGCCCTTGGTGGCGGTGCGGCCCGTGGCTGGTCGCATATCGGCGTTTTGCGCGCCCTGGATGAGGCTGGCATCGAAGTCGGCATGGTGGCGGGAACCTCTATCGGCGCGCTGGTTGGCGGCTGCTATCTGGCGGGAAAGCTGGACGAGCTGGAGCAATTTGCGAGATCCCTGACCGTGCGGCGCATCGCGGCCCTTCTCGACCTGACCATTGGCGGCGGCGGCCTGTTGGGCGGCATGCGCCTGACGAAACGCATGCAGGAACATCTGGAAGGCCTGACCATCGAAGATCTGCCGCAGCCCTTCGTGGCGGTTGCCTCCGAACTGACGAGCGGCCACGAAGTCTGGATCGATGGCGGCAATCTGGTCACAGCACTTCGCGCGTCCTACGCCTTGCCCGGTATTTTCGAGCCAGTGCGTTGCAACAATAGGACGCTGGTCGACGGTGCGCTGGTCAATCCCGTTCCGGTATCGGTCTGCCGCTCCTATGAGCAACCGTTGGTGGTGGCGGTCAATCTTCACTACGATCTTTATGGTCGCTCCGCAGTGGTCAAGCACAAGGTCGGCCCGATCGGCCCGGATACCGGCGCGGTAAAACAACCGAACCGGCTGGGGCTGACAGGCGTGATGGTGCAATCCTTCAACATCATCCAGGACCGGATTTCCCGCGCCCGGCTTGC
The DNA here is from genome assembly GCF_037039395.1 of Agrobacterium vitis. Taxonomy (NCBI): domain Bacteria; kingdom Pseudomonadati; phylum Pseudomonadota; class Alphaproteobacteria; order Hyphomicrobiales; family Rhizobiaceae; genus Gillisella; species Gillisella vitis. The sequence continues at coordinate 3,724,586 of NZ_CP146242.1, forward strand.
AGGCGATCCGCCCGATCTGGCGCTGCATCCGCGTGTCAACGATATCGGACTGTCTGAATTTCACCGTGCCGGTGAATGCATTGCGCGTGGCTACGAAGAAACCACCGCCCGTATCGCTGAAATCCGCCGAATGCAGGAAGCTGTGATGCGATAAAGCATTGGACTAAACCGCGGAAACCGGTTTTCGGTCCAAGGCTTGGAGGCATTCTCTCCAAGCACATAAAAAAGCCTGCCCGGACAAACCAGGCAGACCCAATACTCACGCGGAAAACTGGCGGGTTATCCCGTAACGGTTACACCAAAAACCAGGCACAACACCGGCATTATCCGGCAATATAGGCCTTGATATGCTCGGCCTCCAGCTCCACCTCGCGGATGCGTTGCTTGACCACGTCACCGATAGAAACGATGCCGATCAGCTTGCCGCCATCTTCCACCGGTACGTGACGGAAGCGTTTGCTGCTCATCATTTCCATCAACTGGTTGACGGTGGTTTCTTCGCTACAGCGAAACACGTTGGCGGTCATGGCTTTCGACACCGGCAAGGACAGAGCCTCGACGCCGCCTTTGCCGATGGCTGACGCCAGATCGCGCTCGGTGAAAATCCCGACGATCCGGCTTTCCATGCCGACAACCACCACCGCACCGATCTTGTTGTGATGCAGCACCTTGGCGGCCTCGGCCAGACTGACCGTCGGACCGACCGTAATTACATCACGACCTTTTTCGCTGAGAATATTCCTTACTGTCACAGACATATGCGCCTCCTCCTGGCAAATCTCCGGGCATTCAGGATTGAGCGTCGTTCCTCCTCCCGGATCGACGCCCCCTGATCAGGAATGCTGCCTGTATTTGCTAGAGAACGCAACCAATTGGATGCATCGGCACAGCTTTTTTTAAACATCCACCGGTTTTTGCCCAGTAGGACGGTGGTCAAACAGCGCAAACCCCAGAAAACCCAGGGCGAAACCACCCAGATGTGCGTCCCACGCGATGGCCGCGCCCGGATCGCCGACCAGCGGAATCCCGAAAGCGATGATCACGTTGCCAGCCAGGAACATGATAATGAAGACAAGGACGGTGCGCTCGGACAGGCTGGCCAGGACGCTCAACCGGGGTGGAAAGGCATCCTCTTCGCGCAGCCGCAGTCCGGAGCGTCCGGGGCCGAAGGCAAACCGGCAGGCAGCCCCCATCAGGCCGGAAATGACGCCGGAAGCGCCGATCAACAGGCTTGCATCGCCCCAGTTCAGGCAGACATGCGCAACAGCGCCAGCGGCTGACGTCGCCAGCCAGAATAACCAGAAACGAACTGCGCCGATGCGTCGCCAGACCGGCGTGCCGAAGGCAGCGAGCCAGAGGCCGTTGAAGCCGAGATGCTCGATACTGCCATGCAGCAGTGAATAGGTGAACGGCGTCCACACCCAGGCCAGATCCTGATTGGAAAAATCATAGACATAGCGCACCGGCGAAAAGCCGAATTCCACCATGATCCAGTCGGAGATTTCATCAGACAGTATCCAGCCGGTCAGGGCATAGATCATCACCAGCAGCAATAGCGCCAGAAGAATGCCGCCCGGCATATTGAACACCGGTTCGCGTCCACCGGTCTCCGGGCCGAGCCCCTCGTCCAGCGGATCGTCCCCATCTTCAGGCTCGCGGTCCCATTGCCCCTTCGGCCTGTCGTCCATGCATCTCTATTCCTTGTGATCCGTGAGCATCAGCATATAGCGAGAGATCGGCAAAAGGAAATGCAGGAGATCGCCGCTGTCAGAAAACTGTTGCACACAGACCTTAAGCAATCGCCAGCAAGACGGCTTCAGTCCACTACGCCCAAGATTGACACGGGAAATTCACAGCTATTAATCTACCAACCTGACGAATAACAACCGCCGCTGCCAAAGCCCGGAAAACGCAGCAGATCAGCGGCAAGCTCTCGTTATCGCAGGGTTTCCAAAGCCCCAAGAGAAAGGCCATCCATGAAAAAACTCTCTTCAATCGCCGCTTTCGCGGCTGTCCTTTCACTTGCAACAGCGCTGACGCCAGCCTTCGCCGATGGCCTCACCCTACCGCCCGTTCCAGCCGGGGTCGGCCATGCCGATAGCGCGCCGCCACCGGCAGGCGTCATGGCCTATGTGGATACGGGCGCCACCAACCAGCGCGGCGATGCCTGCCATGCGACACCGCAAACCAATGCCGGCGTACGGGTTCTCTCCGGTTTCCTGGATCTTTGGACACCTCGCACGCCCTTCGTCGATGCCGATCAGGAGGCAGCGGCCAAGGATGGCTGCCCGGCGATTGCCAAATCGGACTGGAGCGGCATTCCCGGCAGCCCGACCGATGGCATCAAAAAGCTCCCGCAATTGCATGAGCAGAATCTCGCCTATTCCATCAAGGTCACCGGCGAACATACGCCGGAACGCGATCTGGCCGCCTATCTCGATGACCGGCGCGGCAAGAATGTTAGTATTACCGATGGACTTGGCCCCCTGGCCGACGCCTGGCGCCAAGGCGTGCGGCAGACAACGACGATCACCGGCATGCCCGCTGACGCGACCACCGTCAAATATGATGACAAGGGCAATAATCGCGGTGTCGGCTCCAAGGACAATACCGATCTCGGCAAGGCAGTGGACTTGATCGAGGCAGGAAGCGCCGATGGCTCGACCGAGCCTGCCAAGCGTTATTACAAATATGCCCGTCCCTACCGCGCCAGCGACAAGGTGCGGATCGTGCCGCAACTGGAACTGGCCAAGAGCGACAAACCGGCCTCCGACGGCGGCTTCCCCTCCGGCCATACCGCCGAAGGCTGGCGCGATGCGCTGGTGATGGCCTATCTGGTGCCGCAGCGCTATCAGGAAATGCTGACCCGCGCCGCCATGCTCGGCGAAAACCGCATTCGCGCTGGCATGCACCAGACCTTCGACGTGCTGGGTGGGCGGGTGTTGGCCACCGCCATCGTCGCCTATAATCTCAACCGCCCGGACTATACGCCACTGCGCAGCGAAGCCTATCAGCAGAGCCAGACATGGCTGATGAAGCAAACCGGTACAAAAGACAGCCAGGCGCTGCTGGCAGCGGCCCATGCCCTGCCGAAATCGACGGATGCCTATGCCGATTATGCCTGGAACAGGCAATTTTTCGAACCACGCCTGACCTATGGCTATAAGCAGATTGGCGATCCATCCTTGGCGCCCAGCGTGCCCAAAGGTGCCGAAGTGCTCCTGGAAACCCGCCTGCCCTATCTCAGCGCCGACCAACGCCGGGTGGTTTTGAAAACCACGGAACTGGCCTCCGGCTATCCAATCATCAGTGATCCGGAAGGCTGGGGCCGCCTCGACCTGTTCCGGGCAGCCGATGGTTATGGGGCGTTTGACGGCGATGTTACCCTTGTGATGGACGCCACCAAAGGCGGCTTTAACGCCGACGACACCTGGAAAAACCCGATTTCCGGCAAAGGCAAGCTGACCAAGCAGGGCAGCGGCACCCTGACGCTGTCTGCCAAGAACAGCTGGACCGGCGGCACAGTGATCGAGGATGGTCGCCTAGTTGCGCAATCACCAACCGCCTTAGGCAAGGGCGACGTTTATCTTGCTGGCGGCACGATGGAGATTGCCTCCGCGCCTCTGACCGTGACCGGCACACTGACGCTGCGCAACGATGCGACCTTGGACATCACACCCGCCAAATCCATGAAAGCGCCAAGCCTTGCTGTCAGCAAGACGCTGTTTATCGACGGCGGAAAACTGGTGGTCAAACCTGACGGTCAATGGAAAGCCGGACAGACCGTCAAGCTGATCACCGCCGCCAGGATTGCCGGAAAATTCGGCGCCATCGAGGTTGAAGGCCATAAGGTCAAGCCGGTCTACGGTAAGAAAACCATCTCCCTGCGCATCGAAGAATAATACCCAAAAGCCGATAGCCTGTCTGGTTCAACCCGAGCTTGGCAGGCTATCTTTTCCTTTGTTTTCGTTTGTTTTTCGGGAAGATCGGGTCCATTTTTCTCTGGTCTATCTTTGGATAGAGCCCCTGAAGATCAGTGGACAGATCGGTGAACAGCAAAACACTCTGTTAACGCATAGCGCCTAATATTTCAGGTGACTCAAAGCGTTGAAGAATCGTTGCATGTATTCCTATCATCAGGCCCCCAATAGCGGTTCAGCACGTCCCCCGGTTCAGCGGGCGTTTCAGCGCGTCTCCGTGAGTCTTGAAGGCCGGCTGATGGTGCCGAGCGAGGATGAATATGTCTGCCTGACGGTGGATATGTCGCCGGGCGATGTCCGGGTGATCTGCGCGGCCCGCCCCGTGCCGGGCGAAAGGATCATTGCCTATATCGACCATATCGGCCGCATCGAAGGCACCGTGATCAAGACCACCGATGACGGCTTTGTCATCAGCATCGTGGCAACGGAGCGCAAACGCGAAAAGCTTGCGGCTCAATTGACCTGGATTGCCAACAAGCACGAGTTGGGGCTGCCGGAAGACCGCCGCCACGACCGGCTGACACCAAAGCAGCCGCGCACCGAACTGATCTTTGATGACGGGCGCAAATACAACTGCCGGATCATGGACCTGTCCCTTTCAGGTGCGGCGATCGATATCGATATTCGCCCACCGCTCGGCACTGCGGTACGCCTGGGCAGCATGCGTGGCCGCGTCGTGCGCCACTTCCTGGAAGGCGTTGCCATAGAGTTCACCACCCTGCAATCCCGCGAGGCCCTGACAGAGTTTCTGTAGGACCCATCAGATTTATATTGAACCGGTGGCCGCTTGATAGTCGCTATCTTTTCGCGAAATCGGGTTTCACGTCTCCCTGATCGTCTCAAGCATGTGCACAGAGGGTGCCGCCCTCGGTTTTCGGCTGATTACATTTTTCGGGCTGATGATTGGTCCCCATTCCGTTCATCCATCATTCACCAAAACCCATGCATTTCTACAGGAATTTGAGTATTTCCAGCGGGTTTTTGACAGGAAATCCCTTTTTGGGGCCACTCAACATCAACGTCCGCCGAAACTCTTGGGACAATGATGCATTCTTTCGGCACAACACGTCACAATCTTCCTGACGTATTTTTCAGTCAATTTTCGATATTTTTCAATTGGATAGAGATCTTCTTATCCCGTTGGCATAGCCGTTCGCACCAGTCAGTGCCCTGTCAATTCCCATAGAAAACAATAGTAAATTGCCTAAAATTTTATTTTAATTTTATACTTATTTTCTTCGATTTTGTACTTATTCCTACCTTCCAATTTTGCCAGACGGCAAAGTATCACTGTCATTGTATTCCCATAACGGGGAGACACCCAATGACAAACAAGAAGACAACAACAGGTTTCGCCATCATCGCCGCTATCGTGGCATTCGCCAGCGCACAAGCGGCTTTTGCCGGCCAGCCTTCGATGAAAATCAATGGCAGGGCCAGCCAGCCGATAGGCCATTACGAGTTCTGCCAGCGTTACGCCAGCGAATGCCGCCCCTCCGGCAGCGACAACGGTCCGCAACAACTGACGCCAGCCATCTGGCAGAACATTCTTGAGGTGAACTACACCGTCAACACCACCATCAAGCCGGAAACAGATATGGAGCTTTACGGTGTCGAGGAATGGTGGGAATACCCAACCGTTGCCGGTGACTGTGAAGATTACGCCCTGCTCAAGCGTCGTCAGTTGATTGCGAAAGGCGTAGCCGAATCCAACCTGCTGATAACCGTGGTGCTGCAACCCAATGGCGCTGGCCACGCCGTGCTGACCGTCCGCACCGATCGCGGCGATTTCATTCTCGACAACATGCGCAACAAGGTGCTGCTGTGGTCGGATACGGAATATACCTTCCTGAAACGCCAGTCCTCCGACAATCCGGGGCAATGGATGAAGATCCAGGATGGCCGTGCCGCAACGGTTGCCGCCCTTCCGAAGAACTGACCGCCAAGGCGAGGACGCTCCCGCATCCACGACATCTGGCAGATATTGGCCCCGGTCGTCCCCGCATCTCCGTCCGACCAAGGCCAAGAGCCGGCTCCGCTGCCACGGAGCCGGCTCACTTTTTTGGATATTGCAGACGGACGCAACTGCACCATTAACGCACCATTAACCATGTGCTGGCCATGCTTCCAGGTGCGACTCGGGTCCCGTCTTCTTCAGGTTGTCGGCCAGTGCCTCACCCATGATGACGTGGAAGGGTTGCGCAGCCAAGAAAAGGCCAGTCGAAGCATGGACGATGCCGTCAAGTTACCCGCAACCAACATTGAGAAGCCCCTGATCTCTCCCAGGGTGCTGACTGTTTGTTTTGCGGTTCTCGGCCTTCTCCTCGTCTTTTCCCTGGCTCTGTTTCTGGGCAGCGACTGGATTGGCCGCGCGCTGACAAGTGATCGGCGCAGCGAGAGCACAACACCGCGGGCGATCACCATCGGCCTTGATCATCTGCGCATTGAAGACAACACCATAAGGTTTCAACGCCAGCGCCACGATGGCGCTCTCGCCCGCGTCGATCTGGCCCTGACATGGCCGGAAATGCGCGGCTATAGCCAGGCAGACCGGCTGCGTTTCGACGATATCAGCCAGTCGAACGATTTGATTTTCCTCCAGATTTCCCAGAGCACCATGTCACGCGACATGTCTGGCCGGATTGAACCGATCTACAAGCAATTGTTCGAAGGAGCGCCTCAGCCGGGGCCCTTTGGCCTGACCGGCCACCGCTTTCGGGCGGGCAGCGGCTATGACGGCGAAATTCTTTACACGGCACCCCGGCCGGGTCGCCCGGACTTCGCCATCCGCTGCCTTTCCCCCGATCAAGCCGGGCCGCAACAGGACGGGCCAACCGTCGATACCTGCCAGCGCGATCTCAACGCAGGCCACGATCTCAGCGTGCTTTACCGGTTCTCGCGCCAGAAATTGGCCGACTGGCGGCAAATCGATACCGCTGTCGAAGCATTCGTTGCCTCCCGACTTACGGTGTCGAGCGAGTAGTCCCGCACTTTGCCCAGACCTGACCCGGAACTGGAGGGGAATCGGCAAAATTTTAGAAAAATGCAGCAGGGACCGGCAACCTGTTGTTCATCATAAACCACTTGGTAACGCTGTGGTGTTAGCGTCAGGAAATATGTCGCTGGGGGGCGGCCAAAGCAGGAATTCATACGCATAGCACCAGATCGGGCATTTCGCCCGGTGCCTATGCGTGATCAGGGCTGGAATTCTGGAATTCAGGAAAGAGTGCAGTGGTAAATATGCGAGTTGCTAGCCTCCTTGGTCGAAACATGATTGTTCGGCCTGTCATGCGTGTGTCTCTCACCGTGGCTCTGGTCTGCGCCACGTTGGTGGCTCCGGCTCCTGAGGCTGCTGCTGCATCGCGCTATGCCGACATCGTCGTGGATGTGAATAACGGCAAGGTTTTGCGCGCCACCGACGCTGACAGCCTGCGCTATCCCGCATCGCTCACCAAGATGATGACCCTGTATCTGGTTTTCGAAGCGCTTGAAAAAGGCCGGATCCGGTTGAACTCCTCTGTTCCCGTGTCTGCCCATGCTGCCTCCGAACCGCCATCCAAGCTTGGCCTGAGGCCCGGCGGCAGCTTTACCGTAGAGCAAGGCATCCAGGCCCTCGTCACCCGCTCCGCCAATGACGCGGCAACTGCGTTCGGCGAATATCTCGGTGGTTCCGAGGCCCGGTTTGCCCAGATGATGACATCAAAGGCGCGCGCACTTGGCATGTCCCGCACCACCTATCGCAATGCGAATGGCCTGCCAAACTCCGGCCAGATGACCACGGCCCGCGACCAGGCGCGGCTGGGCATGGCGCTAAGACAGCATTTTCCGCAATATTACGCTTACTTTTCCACCCGCAGCTTCACCTATGGCCGCCAGGTGATCGGCAATCACAATCGCCTCATCGGCTCGGTGCGCGGCGTTGACGGAATCAAGACCGGCTTTACCAATGCCTCCGGCTTCAACCTCGTCACCTCCTTGCAGATCGACGGTAAATCCGTGGTTGGCGTGGTGCTGGGTGGTGCCTCAGGTGCCGCACGCGACAACCAGATGCGGAAACTGATGGCAACCTATCTGCCGGAAGCCTCCCGTCGTGGTGGCGCAAGCCCGCTTATTGCCCGCCAAAGCACCGTGCCGGAGCCGATGGCACCTGTTGCCCGCGAAACCGCCCTTGCACCGCAATTGCCTCAATCCGGTGTACCCGTGCCCGGCGGACGCTATGACACGGGCAGCCTGAACGAAACGGCTTATGCCGGTGGCGGAGGCGCCAACGATGCGGTTGCCGCTCTTGCCGAGCAGGCGGAAGCAAGCCAGGCCCTGGAGACAGAGGCGGCTCCCATGCCGCAGACCCGCAAAAGTGCATCGCGCCATTCCAAATCATCTGGGCCCAAGCCACCAGCTGATGTCGACCACACAGTCACTTTTTCCACCAAGGCGCCAGCTGCGGCACCTTCGGGCTGGACCGTCCAGATCGGTGTTTCGGATAGCCAGGAAGCGGCAATGGACCTACTGAAAAGCGCCCGTGCCAAGAGCGGTATTTCGCTCAAGGGTGCTCGGCCTTTCGCCATGGCCTATGGCGAAGGCGCATCCCAGGTCTATCGTGCCCGGTTCGTCGGCTTCGATGATCAGAAATCTGCGATCAATGCCTGCAATCGCCTGAAAAAGGCAGGCGTTAGCTGCTGGGCCGCAATGCAGTAGTCACTCTGTCTTACCGTGGCCTGCGCAGGTGTTTGCGCAAGGTCCGGTCAGTTCACCTCGAAATGTAATGCGTACGAGGATGTAATCATGGCAAACAATGAAAACCACCTGAACACCGGCCAGGTCGTGGACCAGACAGCCGATCAAGCGGTTGGCAGCGATCCGGCATTTCGCTTCAACCCGCGGGCTGGCCTCAATCCACTGCACGAGGCGGCGATCCGGCTGGCCGATGGCATCAACAAGCCGCGTGCCAAGACGCGGGACCTGATGAACCTGCTCCTCTGCCACGGCGCGCGTGCCTGGCGCTATTCTCAGCCGGAAGCGCGTATTCACCTGCATCTGGACCCGCATTCCCGTCGGGTACCGGTAAAGCTACGGCTGCGGTAAAACCATAGGCCCCGAACGAGCACGTTAGAGCAGATCACATGTCCGCTGCCTCGGCGAACATGACCAAGAATTGATCCAATCTCACTCGCTGGTGAATTGGATTTGAACGGATTAAGCGCGAGGATCTCCTTCACCGGCTAACGAGTTTTTCTCGCCGGTTTGTTCCTGGAGGAGTGAACCCATGTCTTGCACTGTCAACTCTCGCCCTGCCAAGTCTCGCATTGCCAAGTCTCGCATTGCCAAAATTTCTCTTGCCGCCGTTCTCTCAACCGCCGCCATGACTGGAGTCAGCCATGCAGCCGTGACTGCCGCTGACAGGGCGCTGGCAACAGATCACAATCCCCGTTTCATGATCAGCACACCGGATGAGATCGAAAAGCATGACACATTTCAGGACTTTCTCGGGTCCTTGACGCCAACCAGCCCGCAAGCACGCGAAGTTCAGGCCGCCATTCGCGAAAACCCGGTTCTGCGCAGGCAATTGCTGTCACGAAACGTTGAGCTCAAGAATGTGATTTACGCTGACCAAGCATCCGATGGCAGCTTCGTGCTCTATATCCGGTGATATATCCCAGTGAAAGGGGCCGGACATACGCGCCCGGCCCGAATCTCATTGCCATGGCGCGGCACGCCCCCTCTTTCCCACCGGGTTCAAAGCTCTTGCTTTTCTGAGGCTTATCCCGAAAGATCGGTGGCAGATCGATAAAAGGACCTGCCATCATGCCACTTTACACCCTCGGGGATCTGAAACCGCAGCTGCCTTCCGCCGACCGTTACTGGCTCGCGCCCAATGCGCAGGTCATCGGCAATGTGGTCATCGGTGAGGATGTCGGCATCTGGTTCGGCGCGGTGCTGCGGGGCGATAATGAGCCGATCACCATCGGCGCAGGCTCCAATGTCCAGGAAAACGTCACCATTCACACTGATATGGGCTTTCCAACGACCATCGGGCAAGGATGCACAATCGGCCATAATGCCATCATTCACGGCTGCATTCTGGGCAACAACACGCTGGTGGGCATGGGGGCGACCGTGCTGAACGGCGCCAGGATCGGCAATAACTGCCTTATCGGCGCCAATGCGCTGATTACCGAGGGCAAGGAATTTCCCGACAACTCCCTGATTGTCGGCTCACCGGCGCGCGCCATTCGCACTCTCGATGACAAGGCCGTGGAAGGCCTGAGGCGCTCCGCGCAAAACTACATCGCCAACTGGCAACGTTTCGCTAGTCAATTAAAACCGCTCTGAAGGCGTGATTTCAGACGAGGCACTCCGCGCAGATACCGCGAATTTCGATTGTGGTTTTCTCCGCCTTAAAGCCCTGGCCCTTCGACCAGTCTCCCAGCCGATGGTCGATAGAGTGATCGTGAAACTCCTTCACCTGCCCGCATTTGCTACAGATTGCGAAGGCCACGGTTCCATGATCGCAGCAATCATGCTGGAGGTGGGAGCAGACGACAAAGGCATTGAGGCTTTCCAGCCGATGGACAAGGCCGAATTCCAGTAGCTTTTCTAGGGCGCGGTATACTTGTAACGGGGCGCGAAAACCGCTGTCGCGCAGCTTGTCGAGGATCGTATAGGCTGAAAGCGGGCCATCTGCCTTTTCGAGCGCCTGAAAGACCAGGCTCTGATTGCGGGTCAATTGCGGTGTGGACATCGGACCATCATCCTTTCTTCACGGTAGCCGTTGAAAAACGGCGTATCGGCAGCAAGCTGAGAATAAACAGGACAAGGGCGGCCACCACGATCGAGGGGCCGGACGGCGTGTCGTAGGTCAAGGAGGCGAACAGGCCGCCAACCACGGCAACCGCACCGATAACAGACGCCAGCACCGCCATGATTTCCGGCGTCATGGAAAACCGCCGGGCGGTAGCAGCCGGAATGATCAGCAACGCGGTAATCAGCAGAATGCCGACAACTTTCATGGCAATGGCAATCACCACGGCCATCAGCAGCATGAAGATCAGTCTGGCCCGCGCTGGTTTCAAGCCTTCCGCCTCGGCCACATCCTCATTGACGGTGGCCGCCAGCAAGGGCCGCCACAACAGGCAAAGGCACAGGATGACGCCGAGCCCGCCAATCCAGACCGTGGCAATATCCTGCGGCGTCACGGCAAGAATATCTCCAAATAGATAGGCCATCAAATCGACCCGCACCCAGGTCATGAAGGCAACCAGAACAAGGCCGATCGCCAGCGTCGCGTGGCTAAGAATACCCAGCAGCGCATCGGCGGAAAGCCCGCGCCGGTTCTGCAACAGCAACAGCAGCAGCGAGACGATAGCCGCGACCAGAAACACGCTCAGCGTCAGATTGACGGAGAACAGCAGCGACAGCGCCACGCCCAGCAACGAGGAATGCGCCATCGTATCGCCGAAATAGGCCATGCGCCGCCAGATCACGAAGCAGCCGAGTGGCCCGACCGTCAGCGCCAGCCCGACACCGGCCAGCAAAGCCCGAACGAAGAAATCATCCATCATGACGGTCGCCCCTTCCCGAAGTCACGGACGGCCCCTCGCCGTGGTGGTGATGATCGTGATGGTTCTCTTCAACCTCAAGCGCGTCATCGTGACGATGATGAGCTTCTTCACCCCGGCCATGATGATGGCTCTTTCCATCCCGGCCATGATGATGGCCGTCATCAGGATGGCAGTGATCGGTCACCGACCCGTCCAGATGCTGAACCCGGCCATCCGGCAGGTGCGTATGGTCATGGCGATGATTGTAGACCGCGAGCGTGCGCGCCGCAGCAGCCCCGAACAGCCGCTGATATTCCGGGCTTTGGCTGACGACATCCGGTGTGCCACGGCAGCAGACATGACCGTTCAGGCACACGACAATATCGGTCTCAGCCATTACCATATGCAGATCGTGCGAAATCAACAGCACGCCGCAACCGGTCTTGCGCCTGATATCGGCGATCAATTCGTAAAGGGCGATTTCGCCGGCAAAATCCACACCCTGCACCGGCTCATCCAGCACCAGCAGGTCCGGCTTGCGGGCCAGAGCGCGGGCCAGAAGCGCCCGCTGGAACTCGCCACCGGAAAGATGCTGGACTTCGGCGTGCAGCAGATGGGAAATGCCGACAGCCTCCAAAGCAGCCTCGATTTCCGTCTTGGAGAGCTTGACTGTCAGGGTCATCAGCCGGTCGACCGTCAGCGGCATGGTCCAGTCGATGCTCAGTTTTTGCGGCACATAACCAACCGTAAACGCCCGCTCACGCACCACCTCACCCTCGTCGGGCTTCAGCACGCCAAGCGCCATTTTGGCTGTTGTCGATTTGCCCGATCCGTTTGGGCCGATCAGGGTGACAAGTTCGCCTTTGCGGATCGAAAGCTCGACACCGCGCACCAGCCAGCGCCCGCCGCGCCTGATGCCGGCATTGCGCAATGTCACCAATGGCTTTTCACCCAGCACCTTCAACACGGATACCGAAACTCCACAGATTGAGTGTTGCAACCGGCTATGACACACGTTATAGCGTTACGCAATCAATGTAATAACATTACATATGCGATACAAGGAAGCATCCTTGCTTTCAATTAGATAAATTGGAGACCGCCTTGCCTGTAAAGACAATGCCCCTGCTCAGCCTTATCCCCATGCTTCTGCTCGCCCCCGGCATGGCCGCCGCAGCCCCTGACGTGGTCGCCTCGATCAAGCCGGTCAATTCCATCGTCGCCGCGATCATGAAAGGGGCTGGCACGCCGCATCTTCTGGTCGAAGGCGCAGGGTCCCCGCATGATTATAGCCTGAAGCCTTCCAAGGCCAAAGCGCTGCAACAGGCTGACCTGATATTCTGGGTCGGGCCGGGGCTGGAAACCTTTCTGGACAAGCCGCTGGATGCGCTGGCAGGCAAGGCCAAAGTGGTGGCGCTGGCCGAGGCAAAGGGCGTGGAACTGCTGCCCCTGCGCGAGGGCGGTCCTTTCGAGGCCCATGACGATGGCGACGCGCATGAAACCGGGCATGGACATGACCACGATAAAGGCCACGGGCATGACCATGAAGACGAGCATGGCGCCAATGACATGCATATCTGGCTCGACCCTGACAATGCCAAGGCGATGGCTGCAAGCATCGCCGAAGCCTTGAGCAGCGCGGACAAGGCCAATGCCCCGCTTTATGCCGAAAATCTTGTCCAGTTCCAGGCGCAGGTCGATGCCATGGACAAGCAGATTGCCACCATGCTGGCCCCGGTCAAGGACAAGCCTTTCATCGTCTTCCATGACGCCTATCAATATTTCGAGCACCGCTACCATGTGACGGTTGCCGGCTCCGTCACCGTCAGCCCGGAAAAGGCTCCCGGCGCTGAACGTGTGGCCGCCATTCACGCCAAGGTCAAATCGCTGGACGCGGCTTGCATTTTTGCCGAGCCGCAATTTGCGCCAAAACTGATCAAGGTGGTGTCCGAAGGCAGCAATGCCCGCACTGGCACGCTCGATCCGCTCGGCACGGGAATAGCCGATGGCCCCGACCTCTATCCCGCCCTGATGACGGATCTCGCCACCGCTATGACCACCTGCCTGAAGGGCTGACAGACGCAATCACCAAAGGCGAGCACCTCTGCTCGCCTTTTTCAGAACCATCAATGTAATGTTATTACATTAAGGAGTTGAAGATGGATAACAAGCTTCCCGTGACTGTGCTGTCCGGCTTTCTCGGTGCCGGTAAAACCACGGTTCTCAATCATATTCTCGGCAACCGGGCCGGGCTGAAGGTCGCGGTGATCGTCAATGACATGAGCGAGGTCAATATCGATTCCACCCTGGTGCGTGATGGAGGCGCCAATCTATCGCGCACCGACGAGCAATTGGTGGAAATGAGCAATGGCTGCATCTGCTGCACCTTGCGTGAAGACCTGCTGACGGAAGTGCGGCAACTGGCTGATTCTGGCCGGTTCGACTACCTGCTGATCGAAGCGACCGGCATTGCCGAACCGCTGCCGATTGCCAGCACATTCGAATTTCGTGACGAAGACGGCAACAGCCTCTCGGACATCGCCCGGCTGGATACCATGGTTACGGTGGTCGATGCCGCCAACCTGTTGCGCGATTACAGTTCCAGTGACTTCCTCTCCGACCGGGGCGAAACGGTGGGCGAAGACGATAACCGCACGCTCGTCGACCTTCTGGTCGAGCAGATCGAGTTTGCCGATGTCGTGGTGCTCAACAAGGCCGAAACTGCCGGCCCTGCCCGGCTGGATGCGGCCCGCAAGATCATCGTTGGCCTCAACCCGGATGCGCGGATTATCGAGACCGATTTCGGCCAGATCGAACCGAAGGACGTACTCGGTACCGGGCGGTTCGATCTTGGCCGGGCAGAGACCCATCCGTTGTGGTTCAAGGAATTGCACGGCTTCAAGGACCATGTGCCTGAAACCGAAGAATATGGCATTCGCAGCTTCGTCTACCGCGCCCGCCGCCCGTTCGATCCGCTGAAATTCCAGGATTTCATTGATAGCGACTGGCCGGGCGTGATCCGCGCCAAGGGGTTTTTCTGGCTGGCAACCCGGCCCCATCATGTCGGAGAACTGAGTCAGGCCGGACCGCTGGTGCGCACCGGGCGCATGGGCCTGTGGTGGGCCTCAGTACCCAAGCAACAATGGCCGCAGGATAAGGGTTTCCTCAATGCCATGAAACCCTATCTCGACCCGATCTGGGGTGATCGACGCCAAGAACTCGTGTTTATCGGTGCGGATCCCATGGATGAAGCCGAAATCCGCGCCCGCCTGGATGCCTGTCTGGTGCCTGTGGATCGCTTCACGCCCGGTGCTTGGCGCGATATGCGCGACCCGTTCCCCAACTGGGCACCGCCGCAATTTGCCGAGGCTTGAGCCTGCTTCTGTCTAAATGAAGTAGCGCATTTTGAGTGGCAGAAGCGCCGCACCGATGACTGCGGCATCACCCTTCACTTCGCTGAGCACCAGTCGGGCCTCCTTTGGCCCGACGCCGTAACGGTGAACCCGCTGCGAGGGCATCGGGCATCTTTCGATCATCATCGCGCCCAGCGCTGGCGGCAATTGACCGCCAAAAACGATAGTCTGCGGATCTATCACAGCGATCAAAACCGCCACCAGCCGCTCGACCTGTGGCATGGTTGCCTCCAGCCACGCCTCCACGCCTGGCCAGCCCGGATCGAATGTCCGGTAAAGGGTATCGACGGAATCAATCTCGATGCCGTGGTCTTGAAGGCACTTAAGCAAATATTGAAGGGCTGGACGCCGAGGTGCCTCGGTCGGGTCGTAAATCCCGGACAATTCCGCGGCATTGCCATGAAAACCGTAGAACGGCTGGCCATTGAGGATCAGCCCGCCACCGAAACCATAGTTGAACGACAGATAGGCAAAGGTCTGGCACCATCGCCCTACACCTTGCAAGCTTTCGCCGATAGCGCCCGTGGTCGCGTTGTTCTCCTGCCAGACGGGAAGCTGAAACGTCTGCTCCAGGACCGGGCGAAGATCCGTCAGCGACCAGTCCTGCAAGGGCTCCGGCGCATTGAATATTCGGTCATCGGCAACAGAAAATCCCGACAGGGCAAATCCCAACCCAAGCAGCCGCTCACGCGGCAGATTATGAGTCTCAAGCATCTCATCCAGCGTCCGTGACAAGGCAGCAAGGGTGGCCTCACGGCTGAACGGCAGGAGATCGAGCTTCTTCTGGACAATCACGCCGCAGCTGAAATCAGCAAGGCAGATAATCGCCGAATCGGTGTTGATCGATATGCCCAGCGACGCCACGGATTCCACAGCAAGCTCAATGGTCGGGCTCGGCTGGCCACGCGTGCCCTTCAGCGGCGCGCCGATGCGCAGCAAACCGCGCTCGATCAGCCCCTCGATTAACCGATGCACCGATTGCTGGGTCAGGTTGGTATGGGCGGTGATGACCGATCGGGCAATTGGTCCGTGACGGCGGACGATGTCCAGAATCAGGCGTTCGTTCTCGCTGGCAAGCGGGTTTCTGTCAAAGCGAGAGGGCTGTTTGGCTTGGGTCGTCATGGTTGAACATCTATCCGGCGTCTCGTGATCAGGCAATCACAACTCGACCGCGGGCACAAATTTCGCGGCCTGTCACAAATATTACACTCAAAGTGTATTATTACGCCTGCAATTGATCCAGCTCTGATGGAGACCCCAATGCAGATGAAGTTCCTTGCTATCGCGGCCCTGACGCTCACGGCTTCCGTCGCTCCGTGTTTGAGCGCCGAAACCAATATGAAAAACCTGGATTTCGATCTCTCCAAGGTGACGAGGGAGAATTTCTACGACCTCGTCGTTCCCGCCGCCAAAGCCGAGGGAACGGTGACCATGTATAATTACGCCGGTAGCTTCGGTGAGACATGGAAAAACCTGACCGACAGTTTCACCGCCAAGTACGGCATCAAGGTCATCTATAGCGACGTCAACGGCGATCAGGCCAACCAGCAGTTAATCGCGGTCCAAGCTTCAGGACAGGATGCGCCCGTCGATGCCTATTTCGCAGGCGGTGGCAGCTATCCGCTGCTCTCGGCTAAAGGGGTAATCGGTAATATTCCACTGACGAAAATCCTGCCGAACATGGCGACCTACGACCCCGTTCTAGCTGAGACCGTGTTCGGAAAGGCCCATGGCGGCACTTTCCCGCTCGTCCATCTCAACCAGACGGCAATTGGCTATGACAGTGCCTTCGTCAAACCCAATGAGGTTCCCAAGAGTTTCGACGAACTGCTGGCCTGGGCGGAAAGCCATCCAAAGCGCCTGGGCGTCACCTTGCCAGCCAAGGGCGGTTCGGGCAGTGGTTTCATCTACTCCGTCGCGCTCAATTACCTGACCGGCGATTGCCGCAAGACCCTGACGGATTATAACCAGACTCGCCAGCAGGCCGAGGACTGGGCGATGTCGTCCGAATGCCTGACGCCTGTCTGGGACTATTACCGTCGCCTGCTGAAGGCTGCGGAACTGACCAATGGGAATGCCGATACGCTGAACCTGATCAACAACCAGCAGCTCTATATGGGCACGGTCTGGGAAGATCAGGTGATGAGCTTTCTCGGCAACAAGCAATTGCCCGAAACCTTCCGCCTGACGCTGCTGGAAAAGGGACAGGTCGGCTCCGGCGACGCGATGTTCGTCCCGGCCAATGCCAAGCACGTCGCCGCTGCCCTGCTGCTGATCGATATGGCGATGAGCAAGGAATTCCAGACCTTCAAGCTGGAAACCAAGGCATCGCGCTCGCCGCGCACCGATATTACCAACGACCTGATCCCGGCTGCTCTACAGGATCATGTCCTGCCGAAAAGTGTCTACCCTCGCCTGTCGGTGCCTGCCTTCTGGGACATGTCGACCGCCCTTGCCGAAGCGCTCGATGAGAAAGTCCTGAACCAGTAATTCCAATCGATGCAGACGAACAGGGGCAAAGACATGAGCGAGCTCGAAATCAACGATATCACCAAGGATTTCGGGTCCGCCCGCGTCCTCCATCCGGTTTCGCTTGCCGTCGAAAAGGGCGAATTCGTCACCATTCTCGGTCCCTCCGGCTGCGGAAAATCGACGCTGCTGCGCATCCTGATGGGCATCAGCGAGGCGTCCGACGGCGAAATCCGGCTGGCGGGCAAGCGGATTGATGGACTTGCGCCCGAAGCGCGCGATATCGCCATGGTGTTCCAATCCTATGCGCTGTTTCCGCATATGTCGGTCGCCAAAAACCTCGGCTTCGGCCTGAAAATGAAGAATGTGCCAAAAGACGAGCGGGCGCGACGCATCGCCCATGTGCTGGAGATCTGCAATCTCGGCGCCCTGGTGGACCGCATGCCCCGGCAATTGTCCGGCGGCCAGCAGCAGCGTGTGGCGCTGGCCCGCGCCATCGTCATGCAGCCCAGTCTTTTGCTGTTTGACGAACCGCTTTCCAATCTCGATGCCAAGCTGCGTGACAGCCTTCGCCATGACCTGGTCGAACTGCATCGCCGCATCGGCGCGACAAGCCTTTACGTCACCCATGACCAGGCCGAGGCCATGGCGATGTCCGACCGGATCGTGGTGATGAACGGCGGCCAGGTCGTCGAAATCGGCACACCGCTTGAGCTGTACCGGGCACCGAAAGCGGCCTTTACCGCCAGCTTCCTTGGCCAGACCAATCTTCTCTCCGTCAAGGCGTCCGGCCTGGATGCGCTGCTGCCCTGGGGCCAGAAAGTGGTGCTGGACCGTCCCGCCGTCGGTCCTATGCAGATTTCGGTCCGCCCGGAAAATATCGGCATCGAGCGCGACGAGAGCGGATCGGCAACCGTCACCTCCGTCTCCTTCATGGGCGCCAATATTCTCTACACCGCCGATATCGGCGCCGTCAGGATCAAGATCAGCCAGTCGGGTGGCGGCACACCGATAGAGATGGGCAGCCGGGTCTCGCTGACATTCCACGATGCCGTGCATCTGCTCGAAGACCAGCCGTCGATGGAGGCCGCCTGATGCCATCGCTGCTTCGCCGTCGCCCGGTTCAACTTTTCCTCCTACTCCTGCCGGGGGTCGGCTATCTGCTGTTCTTCTTCGGCCTGCCTCTCCTGTCGGCGCTGGTCGGCAGTTTCCGGCTGGAAGACGGCAGCTTTACGCTGAGTTGGTATCAGCGGATTTTCACCCGGCCCTCCATGCTGCGCGGCTTGTCGACCTCAATCTATTACGGCGTCATGCCGGTTTTCGTCTCGCTGGCGCTCTCCGTGCCGCTGGCGCTTCTGCTGCGCAAAAGCTTTGTCGGGCGCAAGCTGTTCAGCGGGCTTTACAAGCTGCCGATGGCGGTCTCGAGCATTATCGTCGGTCTGATGATTATCGTCGTCTTCGAGCGTGGTGGCTTTTTCGACCGCCTGCTGACGCCGCTCGGCTTTACCCTGCCGAAACTGGTCCGCGACGATCTGGGTGCTGGCGTCATCATGGCCAGTTCCTGGAAACAGATCCCGTTCATGACGCTGATCATCACCAGCGCCTTTGCCGCCATTCCCGAGGATATCCGCTTTGCCGCCCGCACGCTTGGTGCATCCCGGCTTCGGACATTCCTGGCTGTGGACGTGCCGCTTGCCATGCCGGGCATTACCGCCGCTATTCTCCTGACCTTCATCGGTTCGATGGGCTCCTATGCCATTCCAGATATTGTCGGCCCACCGACGGCGCGGCCGCTTTCGGTGCTGATGGTCCAGGAATTTAAACAGGGCCGGTTCGAGCAGGTCTATGCGATGGGCATGGTGCTCAGCCTGTTCGCAGTCATCGTTCTCCTGACCTATTATGCCCTGACCAGCCGGATCGGCTCTGGCAATACACGGGGGAATGCGTGATGGCTGTTCTTGAGCTCGATACCCCAGTTGCAGCAAAGCGCCGCATGTTTCGCCCCGAAGACCGCCTGCTGGTTTCCATCGGCCTGTTCACCACACTTGCCCTGGCAATCGCCCTGCCGCTTGCCCTGATGTTTGTCTGGAGCATTGCCGATGGCTGGCAGCAGCCGCATCTGCTGCCGCAGGTCTATACGGTTAGCCGCTGGGCCAGCGTGCTTAGCGATCCGGGTCTGATCCAGGCCATGGTCACCAGCCTCGGCATCGCCTTCACGGTCACAGTCGCAACGGCCGTCATCGCCTTGCCGACCGCCTGGGCCATGGCCCGTTTTCCTTTCCGGCTGAAACGGCTGGTGGAGATCTTCATTCTCGCGCCGGTCATCATTCCCGGTCTGGTGGTCGCGGTCGGCATTGGCCAGGTGTTCCTGTCGCTAGGCCTTGCCTATTCGGTGGCGGGCGTCATCATTGTCCAGATCGTCGGCACGCTGCCGCTGATGATCCGGCTGATGACCGCAACGCTGGAGACCATTCCTGACGAATTGATCCATGCTGCCCGCTCGCTGGGTGCCGGAACAGTTGGCATTGTCGCGCATATCATTCTGCCGTTGGCCGTGCCCGGTCTGCTGGCGGGCGGATTGATGTCCTTCATCGGCAGTTTTGAGGAATTCGACAAATCCTTCATCGTCGGCGCGCCTGTGGTCCAGACCCTGCCGATCAAGCTTTACATGTATCTCGACCCCTATTCGATGCAGCTGCCGCTGGCCGCGATCGTTTCCTTCATCCTGCTTTTGCCAGCCCTCATCGTCTTCATCATCGCCGGTCGTATCCTGCGCGACGACCTGATGGCGGCAGGCATGGGCAAGATCTAATTCCTTCCATAACAGTAACAGCCGAAAGTCCAACTCATGCCTGTCCAGACGTCCACGCTTGCGCACCAATCCCTGGCGACCCGTCCCTGCTCGATTGCAGAAATGGCCTCGCGCACCAATCCCACCATTCTGACCATCGCCCATCGCGGCCTGTGGAAGAGCACAGCGGAAAACTCGCTGGCCTCGATCCGGGAAGCGATTGCCCACGGGGTGGATATGGTCGAAATCGACACCCAGGCCAGTGCCGATGGTCATCTCGTGGTTATTCACGATGCGACCCTGGACAGAACAACGACCGGCAGCGGCACGGTCAGCGAATTGCCGTTCGATGTCATTCGTCAGGCGAAACTGCGCAGCGGCGCGGGCGGCCTGGAGGCTGAGATAGCAGAGGAATGCGTTCCGACACTTGAGGAAATTCTCGAAGAAGCCCGTGGTCGTATTACCGTCAATATCGACACGAAATTCACCCGTGATCTGCCGCAGGTGATGGAAACAGTGCTGCGGATGAACATTGCCGATCAGGTTCTGGTCAAGACCGACATCGATCTCGACGCGGACCATTTCGCCATTGTCGATGCCGACTGGTTCGGGAAGATTCCGCATATGCCGATGTTTCCCGTACGTCAGGGCCGGTTTACCGAAGACCTGCGCCGCATCGAGAGCCTCAAGGCGCCGATGATCGAAGTGAAATTCACGGATCTCGCCGATATCGTCGATGCGCGGGCCGAATTGGAGCGCCAGAACATCCGCGTCTGGATCAACACGCTCGACGTCTCGCATTGCCTTGACTTCAACGACACCCGCGCCCTGGTCGATCCGGACGGTGTCTGGACCGTGTTGGCAGATGCAGGCGTCGGCGCTATCCAGACCGACGAGGTCGAAGCATTCAAGGCTTGGCTGCACGCCAGACAAGCGTAAGCACAAACGGAAACGCCGTGCATCCCTTCGGATGCACGGCGCGTATTAGCAAGTAGCCTTGATCGATAATTACTTGGCAGTCATGCCCGGCAAGGTCACGCGGAACACCTGGAACATGGTATCGACCTCAGCGCCGCCTTCAGCCTTGTAGGCAGCACCGACCTGATAGCCATCCTGGGTGAGGAAGTCGTTGTCATTGGCGACGAACAGGAAATAATCGTCCGGCGCAGACGGATCGAGCGCCGGGGCGACCGACATGGCTTCCCACTTTTCAGAGAGATTATTCTTGTCGTTCGGCGCGCCATTGTGCAGGCCGAAACGGGCGAGATCCTTGGCATCGTTCATGTCGATAAAGGGCGTTACCGCCGCAACCTTGACGGACGCATCCACCACGCCCTTCGGGGCAACCGGCTTCGCATCGTCAAATTCGCCATTGGCAATGTCGGTGGCAGCAGACAGATCAACCAGATCGATCTTGCGGTAAACCGAGGTCTCGCCCTTCATGCTCTGGCCATTATTGCTGTCACGCGCCAGCATCAGGAACGTCTTGTCCGACAGCGCCAGAATTTCGCTCTGGGCGGCAACCGCAACCTTGCCCTTGTTATCGAAGGTTGGCAGCGGCACGACATATTCATGCACCAGCTTCAGATGATCCATATCGGCTGCATCGTAAACCAACGCGCGGGTATTCATCCGGGTCGAGCTGCTATCGCCGCCATCCTGGCGGGTTGCCGATTGCAGCAGCGCGATCAGAAACTTGCCATCCGGTGTCAGCGACATGCCTTCCAGGCCCTGATTGTTCTGGCGTCCGGTATCCGGGTCTTTCGGGTCTGGCTTCTTGCCGCCTTCGCCGACATTGTTGGACGAGAAGTTCAACTCACCCTTGCGCATCGGCAGCAAAGCCTTTGGCGGCTGGGTGGCGGAGAGCAGTTTGCCCGCAGCCGAGAAGTGATAGATATAAGGACCGTATTCGTCGCTGATCATCATCGAGCCGTCCTTCAACAGAACGACGGCTTCCGGATCGAGCGAGATCTTGCCGGTGGTCGCTTGCGGCAGGACAGGCAAGGTCTTTGTCGCGGCGCGAATGCCGGATTCAGGATCAAGGCCGGTCAGGCTCTTGCCCTCGCCGTCCGTCAGCAGGATAGTATCGGCAAGCTTGGCATCAACACCCTTCTGCTGCTGGTCAGCGGGCGCAGTGGTCCCAGCCGGTGTCGGCGCGAGGGTGAAATCAATTCTGTTGATCCGGGTATTATAATCCGTCGTGCCTTCGACATTGTAGCCACGATCCGGCAGGAGCCAGAGCGAACCGGAATAGCTTTCGCCCTGCTTTTTCCACTGGGTCAGATCCATTGCCATGCCGGAGCCGGAACCAAAAGTTTCCTTGAATTTGTCGCGTGCATTGGCCGGGATGCGGCCGATGGCGACCAGACCCTTGTTGGCGATCGTTACCCCGTTGGCGCTGACCGTTCCTTCCGCCAGCGTCATTCCCGCCGAAGAAACCACGAATGTTGCGGCCAGAAGCATTGCCTTGCGTGAAAATATCATCATCCCGATCCTTTGCATCAATCGGGGCAGCCCTCAGCCTTTGATGGTGAGGCGGCATTTGTCTGCCGCATCACTGCTCCCCCATCAGGGCCATTAGAAGCTTCCCATGACAGGATCGTGACAGGCCTATCCAGGCAAACGGGCATTTCGCCGGAGGCCTACGCTCCTGCTTTTCCACTCACGACATCCGCCACCGGGGCCACGACAATGGCGCCGGGCGCCGGTTTCCATTCCGGCATGACCAATCCACCGGAAATCAGCAGCTTGGCGCCCTCTTCCGGCGTCATATCCAGCAGTTTAAGGCGGCTGCGCGGCACAAACATCAGGAAACCTGCCGTTGGCACCGGGGTGGGCGGCATGAAGACAGCGATCATCTCCTCGCCCTCCTCATTCAGCCGGGCAGCGATTTCGCCGGTCACTTCGGTGGCGACAAACACCATGGCCCAGGTTCCGGGAGCCGGGAACTCGATCAGCCCGACCTTCTTGAAGGAATTGGACTGTTCCTTCAGCACCGTTTCAAAAATCTGCTTCAGGCTTTTGTAAAGAGTGCGGACCAAGGGCATCCGGTTGAGGATCGACTCCCCGAAATTGACGATGGAGCGCCCGACAAGATTGCGCCCCAGAAAGCCGATCATGGTGATGCCGACCACCGCGATCACCAGGCCCGTGCCGGGAATGGCGATATTGAAGTAATATTCCGGATTATAGCGCTGCGGAATATAGGGCGTCACCCAGCTGTCGGCCCAATCGATGAAGGTGAAGGTCAGCCAGACGGTGATCGCCAAAGGCGCGCAGATGATCATGCCGGTCAGGAAATTGGTCCTTAGCCGGCTGGCAAAAGAAATTCGTTCTGGTTTATCCGACATATGATCCGATTTTTCATGAAAACAACCCGCCTCGCCGCACGCCGAACAAGGATGACCTACAGCGAAGCAGTATGGCCAAAGTGTGCGGCACCTTGCCCGCCAAGACAAGGTGCAGAGCTGATAAATCGATCACTCAACCGTGACGGATTTCGCCAGGTTGCGCGGCTGATCGACATCCGTCCCCATGAACACCGCCGTATGATAGGCGAGCAACTGGATCGGCAGTGAAAACACCATGGGCGCGATGATTTCCGGCACATCGGGCAGAACGATGGTTGCCATGGTTTCCAGCCTGGAGGACGCTGCCCCCTTTTCGTCGGTGATGAAAATGATCCTGCCGCCGCGTGCTGCGACCTCCTGCATGTTTGATACGGTCTTTTCAAAGAACCGGTCATGCGGAGCGATGACGATAACAGGCATGTTTTCATCGATCAGCGCAATCGGACCATGCTTCAGTTCACCGGCAGCATAGCCCTCGGCATGGATATAGGAAATCTCCTTGAGCTTCAGCGCCCCTTCCAAGGCCAGAGGATAGCTGGTGCCACGACCGAGATAGAGCACGTCCTTGAATTTCGACAGATCCCGCGACAGAGTTTCTATCTGCGGCTGGATCAGGTTGGCCACCAGGCTCATTATGCGCGGCAGTTCGGATAGATGCCGCACCATCTCCTTTTCTTCTTGGTTGCCGATCAGGCCCCGCGCCTTACCGGCAGCAATCGCCAGCGATGCCATGACTGCGAGCTGGCAGGTGAAGGCCTTGGTGGAGGCAACGCCGATCTCCGGCCCGGCCAAAATTGGAAAGACCGCATCGGCCTCGCGGGCAATGGTCGATTCCTGCACATTGACGACCGCGCCGATTTTCAGCCCCGCCTCCTTGCAATAGCGTAGCGAGGCCAGTGTGTCGGCAGTTTCGCCCGATTGCGAAATGAACAGTGCGGCCTGATCCGGCGACAGCGGCATTTCTCGGTAGCGGAATTCAGATGCGACGTCGATTTCCACAGGCAGCCGGGCATAGCGCTCAAACCAGTATTTGCCGATCAGGCCCGCCAGATAGGCCGTCCCGCAGGCCGAAATCGCCAGACCACGCAGGCGGGCGAAATCCAGGCCGATCACATCGCTCTTCACCGTATGGCCGGCCAGATCGACATAATGCGCCAGCGCGTGAGAGATCACCTCCGGCTGTTCATAGATTTCCTTCTCCATGAAATGGCGATGATTGCCCTTATCGACCAGATAGGCGCTGCCCTGGGAGGTCTGCTTGGCACGCTTGACCGGCTTGCCAGCGAAATCCATGATCTGGGCGGTGCGATGGCCGATCACAGCGAAATCGCCATCGACCAGGTAGGTGATCTGGTTGGTGAACGGCGACAGGGCAATGGCGTCAGAGCCCAGGAACATTTCGCCTTTGCCATGGCCGATCGCCAGCGGCGGCCCGAAACGAGCGGCGAAAAGCTGGGTCGGCTCATCGGCAAACATCACCACCAGTGCATAGGCGCCGGTAATCCGATTCAGCATCGCCAGCATCGCGGCCTTATGATCCAATCCCTGACGGCGGAAACGGGCAAGAAGCTGGGCGACAACTTCGGTGTCAGTTTGGCTGGTGAACGTAGCGCCGTCAGCGACAAGCTCGTCGCGCAACTCAGAGAAATTTTCAATGATGCCGTTGTGAACGACCGCGACGCCTTCGACGAAATGCGGATGGGCATTGGCTTCATTTGGCACGCCATGCGTCGCCCAGCGGGTATGGGCAATGCCGATCGTGCCTGGAAGCGGCTGCTGCGCCAATTTGGTTTCCAGGTTGAACAGCTTGCCCTCGGCGCGGCGGCGATCCATCACACCATGATCGAGCGTCGCGACACCTGCCGAATCATAACCCCGATATTCAAGCCGCTTCAGGGCGTCCACCAAGCGTTCCGAAACCGGACGGTCACCGACAATTCCGACAATACCGCACATGCAATTCTCCTTCTCGCGCTCACGCGAGGCCAGTCCTACCAATTCCGGAGGATTTCTCAATTCCAGGGATGGTCAATTTGGATATCGTGACGTTACGAAAATATCCGTGATCAGGAACCGGATTTTTTCATGGCCTTAGAGCATTTCCGCGCTTCGTTGAATCGCTACAACGCTCTAAGTCTTTTGTTTTACGCATTTCCGGGCGGAAAACCGCTTCACACTTTTCCTGAGAATGCTTTGAAGGCAAGATTCCGCTCCCGAATAACTTTTGCCCGCTCCGGTTTGATTTCCTGGCGCGCCCGGCCAAGCGCCAGGGCGTCGGCAGGCACATCATCCGTAATCACGCTGCCTGAGGCGATCAGCGCGCCATCACCAATTGTCACCGGGGCGACAAGGGCGCTGTTGGAGCCGATAAAGGCATGGGCGCCAATCCGGGTGACGTGCTTGTTCACCCCATCGTAATTGCAGGTGATGGTGCCTGCCCCGATGTTGGTTTCCGCGCCAATAAAGGCATCGCCGATATAGGTGAGATGGTTGATCTTGGCACCAGCGCCAATCTCGGCCTTTTTCACCTCGCAGAAATTGCCGACCTTGGCGCCCTCACCCAGATTGGCGCCAGGCCGCAGCCGCGCAAACGGGCCGACTGTCGCACCAGACGCCACATGCGCACCTTCCAGATGCGAAAAGGCATGGATCACCGCACCGCTTTCCACCGTCACGCCGGGGCCGAACACCACATTCGGCTCGATCAGCACATCCTGACCCAATACAGTATCATAGGCCAGAAACACGGTTTCCGGGGCGATCATCGAAACGCCAGATAGCATAATCTCGTGACGCCGACGCTCCTGCCAGAGCTTTTCAATCACCGCCAGTTCGGCGCGATTGTTGCAGCCGGCAAGCTCGGCTTCCGGCGCATCGACGGCAACCGCCTTGCCGCCCAGAGACCTGATGATTTCGACCAGATCGGTCAGATAATATTCACCCTTGGCGTTGGCATTGCCAATCCGCCCCAGAAGGTCCAGCGCCTTCGCACCATTGATGGCCATCAAGCCGCTATTGCACCACGTCACCTTGCGCTCTTCGTCGCTGGCATCCTTTTCTTCGCGGATGGCGACCAATTCACCATCCTCGACCAGAAGACGGCCATAGCCGGTCGGCTTTTCAGTGTGAAAACCGATCACCGCTATGTCATTGCCGTCAGCCAAAGCCGCACGCGCTGCCAACAGCGGACCGGGAGTAATAAGCGGCGCATCGCCATAGGCCACCAGAATATCGTCATAGCCTCGGCCAAGCGCCTCGCGCGCTGTCAAAACGGCATGGCCGGTGCCAAGACGCTCAGTCTGCTCGAAGGGGGTGACGGACAGACCTTTGATGCTGGCGGCTTGTGTGACCTTATCGGCATCGCGCCCGACGACCAGCGCCACATCGGTAATATCGCTGGCGGCAATCGTCTGCATCACATGGGCAATCATCGGCAGGCCCGCCACCGGATGCAACACCTTGGACATCGCGGATTTCATTCGGGTGCTATCGCCTGCGGCGAGAATGACGGCAAGACAGGTGCGGCTCATCAGGTATCTCCAGCCAGTAAAGGGTCCAGCATGCACGGCAAGACCACCGGCGAACGCTGTTTACCAGCTTGAATGAAAACTACAAATGGAGAAATATCAGCCGTCTTCGTTACCGGCCGACGAATGGATGGAACAATAGGCTGCCAGCAACTCTTCGACAGAGATCCCATCGATAGTGGCGCCAGTCATCCGGCAGCCGACGATTTGCAGACCGGAGAGATTGGCGTCGTGAATTTGCGCACCGGACAAGTTCACATCATTGGCCCGCAGCCCCGAGAGATTGCTTTTATCGATTTTCCAGCCGGACAAATCGCCATCGGTGAAGCGGGCAGCGGAGAAGTTGATCTGCTGAAAATGGCTGTCCGAAAGATTGGCATCCAGAAATTCCGATCCAGACAGATCGCAATCCTTCACATCCAACCGCTCCGTCACGCCATGAAGCTGCATGTCTTGATATCCTAGTTTGCAAAAAAGCCGCCCGGCCTTGACCGAGCGGCTCAATTTAACTGGATCGGACCTTCAGGCCAAGATCACTTCGGCAGCTTGTCGTCAACGCCTTCGACGTAGAAGTTCATGCCGAGCAGCGTCTTGTCATCAGCCTTTTCACCAGCCTTCAACCAAGCCGTGCCGTCCTGCTTGTTCACAGGACCGGTGAAGGGATGCAATTCGCCGGACTTGATCTTGGCTTCGGTGTCTTCGGCCAGCTTTTTCACATCGTCAGGCATGTTGGTGTAGGGCGCCATGGTCAGGATGCCGTCCTTCAGGCCGTCGAAGCTCTGTTCAGAGGTCCATTTGCCGTCCAGCAGGGCCTGGGTGCGCTTGATGTAATAAGCGCCCCAGGTGTCCTTGATGGCGGTCAGCTGCGAGGTTGGGCCAGCGGCGATCATGTCGGAGGCCTGGCCGAACGCCTTGATGCCGCGCTCCTGAGCGATCTGCATCGGGGCGGTGGTGTCGGTGTGCTGGGTCAGGATGTCAACGCCCTGGTCCAGCAGCGCCTTGGCGGCATCGGCTTCCTTGCCGGGGTCGAACCAGGTATTGACCCAGATGACCTTCATCTTGAAATTCGGATTGACGGATTTCGCGCCCTGCTCAAAGGCATTGATGCCCATGACCACTTCGGGGATCGGGAAGGAGGCGATGTAACCGGCCTCACCCTTCTTCGACATTTTGCCAGCAATCACGCCGGAAATGTAGCGACCCTCGTAAAAGCGCGAATTGTAGGTCGCAACATTTTCAGCCGATTTGAAGCCCGTCGCATGTTCGAATTTCACCTTCGGGAATTTCTTGGCGACCTTGACGGTGGCATCCATGAAACCGAAGGAGGTGGTGAAGATCAGTTTGCAGTCTTCGCGGGCCAGACGCTCGATAGCGCGTTCGGCGTCCGGGCCTTCCGGCACGTTTTCAAGGAAAGGCGTGTCGATCTTGTCGCCGAAATGCTTCTGCAATTCCTGACGGCCCAGCTCATGAGCCTGGGTCCAGCCGCCATCGGTCTTGCTGCCAACGTAGACGAAGCAGATCTTGGTCTTGTCGGCGGCGCTGGCGCTACCGGCAACGGAAAGCATCGTGGCGACGGACGCCGCAAATGCGAGTGCGAGTTTTTTCATAATATCCCCTGATTGCATGAGAGTTAAGACGATGGGTCAGCGATCCGGAACGAAAGGCTTTCCCAGAGAAGCGGGCGTATTGATCAGCGTTGTGCGCCGATTATGCGAAATCGCGATCAAAACGACAATGGTTGCAGCATAAGGAAGTGCTGATAAAAACTGCGACGGCAAGCCGATGCCGAAAGCCTGCGCATGTAGCTGGCCAATTGTGACCGCCCCGAACAGATAGCCACCCGCCAGCACACGCCCCGGCCGCCAGGAGGCAAACACCACCAGCGCCAGCGCGATCCAGCCACGCCCGGCCGACATGTTTTCCACCCATTGCGGCGTATAGACCAGCGACAATTGCGCCCCGGCCAGACCGGAACAGGCACCGCCGAACATCACCGCCAGATAGCGGGTGCGGATGACTTTCAGCCCCAATGTATGCGCAGAGGCGGGACTATCGCCCACCGCCCGCAGCATCAGCCCGGCCCGGCTTTTGAACAGGAACCAGTGGACGCCAATGACAAGGACAATCGCCAGATAGAAGATCAGATCCTGCCGAAACAGGAGAGAGCCGATGACCGGAATATCCGACAGCAGCGGAAATTCGATAGGCTGAAGCTTGACGCCGGGCTTGCCGACAAAGCTCTCCCCTAACTGGCCGGAGACGCCAAGCCCCAGAATGGTCAGCGCCAGCCCGGTCGCAACCTGGTTGGTGACCAGTGTCAGCGTCAAAAATCCAAACAGCAGGGAAAAGGCAGCGCCCGCGACAATCCCGGCCACCACGCCCAGCAGCGGCGATCCGGTGGAATAGGCAGTGGCGAAGGCGGCGACCGCTCCCATGACCATCATGCCTTCGACGCCAAGATTGAGCACACCGGCGCGCTCGGTGACAAGCTCGCCAAGGGCCGCGATAACCAGCGGCGTCGAGGCCGTAATAACTGTCAGAAGAATGGCTTCGAGGATCATTTCGCACCCTCTGCAACAGAGGAGCGGGTTTTGGAGAACACCAGCCGGATTTTATAATAAATCAACGTGTCACAGGAGAGCACGAAAAACAGCAACAGGCCCTGAAACACCCGCGCCACCTTATCCGAAACGCCGATCGCCAGTTGCGCGCCCTCGCCGCCCAGATAGGTCAGCGCCAGAACCAAGCCCGCGAGGATGATCCCAAGCGGATTAAGCCTGCCCAGGAAGGCGACGATGATTGCCGTAAAACCGTAACCGGGCGAAATCGACGGCTGCAAGTGATTGATCGAACCAGACACCTCCGAAATCCCGGCAAGACCAGCCAGCGCGCCGGAAAACAGCATGGAAAACCACACCATGCCCCTGGAGGAAAACCCGGCAAACCGCCCTGCCCGTTCCGACTGGCCAAGCACGACGATTTCAAAGCCCTTCAGCGTGTAACGCATCATCAACCAAACGCCGACAGCCGCAATCAGGGCAAAGACAAAGCCCCAATGCGCACGTCCTGATTCCTCCCAGATGGCAGGCAGAATGCCCTCCGTGACAAACTCACGTGTCTGGGGAAAATTGAAGCCTTGCGGGTCGCGCCAGGGGCCGCGCACCAGATAATCCAGAATGAACTGGGCAATATAGACCAGCATCAGGCTGGTGAGAATTTCATTGGTGTTGAAGCGGGTTTTCAGCAATGCCGGGATGGCGGCGTAAAGCGCACCGCCAATCATGCCCATCACCATCATCAGCGGCAAAAGCAGCGGCGATTGCCATTCGTAAAAGATCACCGGAATGATCGAGCCGCAAATCGCCCCAACCGTAAACTGGCCTTCCGCGCCGATATTCCAATTGTTGGAGCGATAACAGACCGACAGGCCGACGGCGATCAGGATCAGCGGCGCTGCCTTAATCGCCAACTCATGCAGCGACCAGACCTCGGTGAGCGGCGCGATAAAAAAGCTGTAAAGCGCAAAGAACGGGTCCTTGCCCAAGGCTGCAAACATCAACCCGCCGAACAGCAGCGTCAAAGCCAGCGCCAGCACCGGCGAAACCAGCGTAAACAGTCCCGAAGCGCGGGCGCGCTTTTCCAGTTCAATGCGCATCGGCGCTCTCCAGACCATGCAAACCGCCCATCAGCAACCCGATCTTCTCGCGGTTCATCATGCCGCTTGGATAGACTTTCGACAGCCTGCCCTCCGAAATCGCCGCAATTGACGTCGAGACTTCGAAAATCTCGTCCAGATCCTGGCTGATGATCACCACCGCCGAGCCTTGCGCCGCAAGATCGATCAGAGCCTGGCGAATGCGGCTGGCCGCACCCGCATCCACACCCCAGGTCGGCTGGTTGACGACCAGCACCGCCGGTTTGCGGTCAAGCTCGCGCCCAACAATGAATTTTTGCAGGTTGCCGCCCGAAAGCGATCCGGCGGAAGGGTCCTCGCCACTCTTGCGTACATCCATCGCCTCACAAATCTGCCGGGCGGACGACTTGATGGCACTGTGGCGGATCAACCCGAACAGGCCGGAAACATAGCGGCCACGATCCGAACGATGCCGCGCCAACAGCAGATTGTCCGACAGCGAAAGGCCGGTAACAGCCGCATGGCCATGCCGCTCTTCCGGCACGAACCCCGCGCCGATCAACCGGCGCCGGTTGATACCGAAGCGCCCGACCGGCTGGCCGCAGAGCTGGATGGCCTGATGGTCGCGCACGGTATATTCGCCCGACAGCACATCGAACAATTCGCTCTGGCCATTACCGGCCACGCCTGCCAATCCAAGGATTTCACCGGCACGCACATTCAGCGACACATCCTTCAACGCCATGGAAAACGGCGTGCGTGCATCGACGCTGAGATGGCTGATGGTGAGTAGGTCCGCACCAACAGGAGCCGCGATATCCGGCGTCACACCAATGACATCAGCGCCCACCATCATTCGCGCCAGCGTCGCCGGGGTTTCCTGGCGTGGATCGCAGGTGCCTGTCACCTTGCCGTGGCGTAAAACCGTGGCACGGTCACAAATGCGCTGCACTTCTTCCAACCGGTGGCTGATATAGAGCACCGAGCGCCCTTCAGCCCGCAGCTTTTCAAGCGTTTCAAACAGCTTGTCGGCCTCCTGCGGGGTCAGCACCGAGGTCGGCTCGTCGAGAATGATCAGTTTCGGATTTTGCAACAATGCCCGGACGATTTCGATTCGCTGGCGCTCGCCAACCGACAGATCCGCGACATGGGCTGAAGGATCGAGCGGCAAACCGTAAGACAACGATAACGTCCGCGCCTGTTCGGAGATTTCGCCAATCGAGACCGATCGATCCAGGGACAAGGCGATGTTCTCAGCCACGGTTAGCGCTTCAAACAGCGAAAAATGCTGGAAGACCATACCGATGCCAAGTCGGCGGGCCTCCGCCGGCGACGCGACCTCGACAGGGCCTTGATGATTCCAATGGATCTCACCAGCGCTTGGCGTCAACACACCAAACAACATTTTGACCAAGGTGGACTTGCCCGCGCCGTTTTCACCCAGCAGGGCATGAATTTCACCGGGAAGAATGTCGAGATCGATGCCATCGCAGGCGGCAAACGTGCCGAATCGTTTCGTCAGGCTGCGAACCGAAAGCAGCGGAGATGGCGCTACTTCTTTGCTATAAGACACTCGACCCCCTTGCTCCGCCTCGGTTCGGGACGAACACCCACAACGAGGAGACGAAACGGATACCTTAACTATTTCAACATCTTCACGTCATAGCCAGGCGTGAAGGATTGATTGCTGAACGTATTGATACCGGTTTTATTGCCGCTTACAACTACCGGAAAGGTTATTTTTTGGGTCTTGCCCGTTTTTAAGGCAGGGCATTGTTTTCAGCTACGCCCAAGCGACGGAAAAGCCTGGAGAATTCCACCAATGACATAGAGGTAAATGCCGCTGATAATGAAGGGGATGACCACGAAAGACGGCGTTTGAAAGTGCATCAGCAAAGCCGCGCCACCCAATCCACACCACAGGAAGAACACCGCCAGATTAAGCGGTCGCAGCCGCTTGACCCGGACGGGATGCAGGAAGCTGATCGGCAGGAAGGTCAGCGCTACGGAAATGCCGACCACAATCATCGCGGTCATTGCCGAGGCATCGATAACGAACAGGGTAAAAACGATCATATTCCACACGACTGGAAAGCCGGAGAAGAAATATTCGTCGGTTTTCATGCCCATATCGGCATAGTAGATGGCGCTGGACACCACGATCATTCCGGCAGCGACGAAGGACCAGGGCTGGCCGATCATACCGCTCTGATAGAGCGCAAACGCAGGAAGCAGGACATAGGTGACATAATCGATAATGTTATCGAGCGTATCGCCAGACCAATTGGGCAGGACTTCCTTGACCTTGACCTTGCGGGCAATCGGCCCATCGATGCCATCCACGGCCAGCGCCAGGCCAAGCCACCAGAACATGTCCACAAAACGATGCTCCGCTGCAGCGACGACCCCCAGGAAGGCCAGGAACGAGCCGGAGGCTGTCAGAATATGCACGGAAAACGCGCGCATCTCTGCATAGGGTACACGCTTATAGTTGAAAATCTTCATAATCCGCCGGTAGAAACCCCTTTGATCGGTTGGGGGATATTCTCTGAATCTGCCCCAAATGCAACCTTTCATCCAGGCTTTACCCGTTTTCCAGCGCCACGCCGCGACACATCGTCATTCGGTTGCGACACACAAGCCCATGGATTTTCAGCGTCAGACACCCTATTTTGCAGATGAATGCATGAAGGAGCAGACGATGGAAACGGTCGATGTCACGGTAATTGGCGCAGGTCTGGCTGGGTCGGTCGCGGCACTGGCACTGGCCCGGCGCGGGCGCAAGGTAACGTTGATTGCCGGAGATACCCGCCCGAAAGATCGCCGCACCACGGCGCTGATGGATCAATCGATCCGCTTTCTCGACCGTCTCGGCCTCTGGGAAGACCTCAAATCCCAAGGTGAAGCGCTGTCGACCATGCAGATCATCGATGGCACCCAGCGGCTGCTGCGCGCGCCGCCCGTCGCCTTTCGCAGTTCTGAAATCGGGTTGGCCGCCTTCGGCTATAATTTTGAAAACAGCGATCTTCTCGATGTGTTTGACGCTGCCCTGGCGCAAGAACCCAACCTTACCGTTTTGCATCAACAGGCTGCCTCCATCGATTTCACCCAGCTCAATGCCCGGGTAACGCTTGCCGATAAAACCGTTATCGAATGCGATCTGGTGGTCGGTGCCGATGGCCGGCACTCGATGACGCGCGGGGCGGCGGATGTGGCGGTGCGGACCTGGTCCTATCCGCAGACCGCTGTGGTGTTGAATTTTACCCATGCCCTGCCCCACAACAATGTCTCGACCGAATTTCATACGGAAACCGGGCCTTTCACCCAGGTGCCGCTCAAGGGCAATCGTTCCAGCCTGGTCTGGGTGGTGGAGCCTGCGGAAGCAGCGCGGTTGACATCCTTGCCGCTCGAAGACCTCAGCGCTCTGGTTGAAATGCGCATGCAGTCGCTGCTGGGCCAAGTCACGGTTGAGGCACCGGCCCAGGCCTGGCCGCTTTCGGGCATGAGCGCCAACCGCTACGGCAAGGGTCGCGCCGTTTTCATCGGCGAGGCTGCGCATGCCTTCCCGCCCATCGGCGCACAAGGCCTCAATCTCAGCCTGCGCGACATCATGGCGCTGGAAGATCTTGTCGGGCATGAGCCGCAAAAGCCGCTCGGCGCGACGCTTGGCGACCGATTCGACCGCCGCCGCAAGGTCGATGTCTGGAGCCGCACTGCCAGCGTCGATCTTCTGAACCGGTCGCTGCTGTCGTCCTTCCTGCCGGTGCAAATGGTGCGCGCCGCTGGAATTCACCTTCTCTCAAACCTGTCGCCGCTGCGCCATTTTGCCATGCGCGAGGGCGTTGCACCGGGCCGTGGCTTCGGCGCGTTTCCGCAGATGATCCGCGACAAGATCAAATCGCGGTTCTGAACTGCGATATGACCGATCCCCGCTTATCCGATCCGTGACAGGATCGGAAAGCTCTGCTGAAACCAGATCGCCAGATCGGACACAAAACCGAATATGAAGGCAAGCCCGGTTGCGACCAGAAGCAGCCCCATGAGCTTTTCCACCAGACCGAGATGTCGGCGAAACCGGGTGAGAAACCGCATGAAAGCGCCTGAAAAGCCAGCGGCAATCCAAAAGGGAATGGCAAGTCCCAGCGAATAGACCGCCAGCAGCACCGCACCCTGTCCGACCGTATCGCGGGCCGCCGCAACCGCAAGGATGGCGCCCAGCACAGGGCCGATGCAGGGCGTCCAGCCAAAGGCAAAGGCCAGCCCCATCACATAGGCCCCTGTCAGGGTCGCAGGCTTGCCGCCGCCTGAAAAGCGCATTTCTCGGGCCAGCAGGCCGATGCGAAACAGGCCCAGAAAATTCAAACCCATGACGATGATGATCAAGCCGCCGATCTTCGACAGCAGATCGAGATGCTGACGCAACATCATGCCGATGGAGGAAGCGCCCGCCCCGAGCGCCACGAAGACTGTGGCAAAGCCCAGGGTGAAACACAGGGCCGAAAAAATCACCGCCGAGCGCGCCCGCCGATCGACCGCCACTGCCTCGCCGCGAAACTGCTCGACGCTGACCCCCGCCATATAGCAGAGGTAAGGCGGCACCAGCGGCAAAACACAGGGCGAGAGAAAGGACAGGGTCCCGGCCACAAGCGCCGTCAGAAATGGAATTTCAGCAATCGTCACAATGTCCTCACCGCCCGGCACCAAATTCTAGAGCATCGTGCAGAAAATCAGAATCAGCAGGATGCTCTTAGTTTTAGTTTACGCATCGGAGTTGTCCGAAAACCGGTTCCCACTTTTCGGTCCGATGCTCTATGTTTTAGTTTACGCATCGGAGTTGTCCGAAAACCGGTTCTTAACTTTCGGTCCAATGCTCTAGCGGTGTGGTAGCCCCGATGACAATGACGTGCCAATCACCTTTTTGCCAAAGCCATAAAAACCTCTGGTGAAAATGTGAAAAAAGCTGTTTTTTTGGGTTGACCGAAAACACCGCCCTGCATATGGTCCGCGCACTTCCAGAGGGGCATTTGCTCCGCTTCGGGAGCGCGTAGCTCAGCCGGTAGAGCAACTGACTTTTAATCAGTAGGTCCAGGGTTCGAATCCCTGCGCGCTCACCACTTTCCTAGAAGATATATCACATCATCTTGGCCCCCGAAGGGGTTAAAACTCGCCCGCTACCTCTCTGCGCCTGAGGTCGAGTTCTTCGCTATAGCGGCGAAGCGTGTGGCTTTCGGTCAGCAAGCCGATGGGACGGTTCTGGACGCGGTCGTTCATCACGGCCAGCGCTTCGCTCTGGGTGGAATCAAAGATGGCGGCGGCCTGTTTGACGTTCATGGTCGGCAAAAGCACATCCTTGGTATAGCGCAGATAGGTTTCCAGGCTGCGGCTCTCATCCTCGCGGTCCATTGGATCGGCATAGATTTCCGGCAGAAGCACGATACCGGCATAGCGGCCGTCGTCATTGACCATGATCACTCGCTGGGTCGAGCCCAATGGAAATTGCTTGCAGAATTCCTCAAGCCCCATGGAGAGCTTGGCGGTGCGGACATCGGCGCGCATCATCTTGGCCACAGTCAGGTCACGTATCCAGCCGACATCCTGGGCGCTGCGAATGGTTTCCCCGCGCAAGTGAAAACGCCATGTGGCGAAGGAATAGCCGAAGGACACCCGCACCACCAGCGAGGTGGTGATGACGGAAGCAAGCACCAGCGCGGTGATTGGAAAGTCGCCGGTCAATTCCAGAGCCAGGAAGGTCATGGTCAGCGGTCCACCAATGACGGCGGCGGCAAAGGCGCTCATGCCGACCACGGCATAGATCACCGGCGTCAGTGTCACCGCCGGAAACAGCATGGCCCCGAAGGCAAAGATCTTGCCGAGCAGCGCGCCCATGAACAGCGAGGCGAAAAACAGGCCGCCACGAAAGCCGGAGCCAATGGAGACGGCGCTGGCAATGGATTTCAGCACGAACAGCAGCACCAGCGCATAAAGGCTGCTCTGGGTATTGAGGTTGATATGCAGCGCACCGTGGCCACCGGCCAGAACCTGCGGGGAGACCAGCGCCAGAAGGCCGATGATGATCCCGCCGATCATCGGCCTGAAGGGCTGGGAGATGAAGCTTTTTCGCGCGGTTTCCTCGATGAAGGATACGGCCTGCATGAGCACGATGCCAACGCCTGCGCAAACGATGCCGAGCATCACCGCGGGCAGGTAATCGATTGGGGTAATATTGCCAACCGCACCGATATCGATAGACAGGCCCTGCCCGCCGATCTGGCTGGTGACGATTTTTGCCACCAGCGCAGAGACGATCACCGGGGCAAGCGTCACGACCGTATAGGAGCCGATGATCAGTTCGACCGCGTAAAAGGCGCCGGTCAGCGGCGCATCGAAGGCCGCAGCAATGGCGCCAGCCGCCCCGCAGCCGACCAGCAGCCGCAAGTCACCGCGCCGCAGCTTCAGCTTCACGCCAAGCTTGGAGGCAAAGCCGGAGGCGATCTGGGTGTAACCCGCCTCCAGCCCGACCGAGGCCCCGAAGCCGTTGGAAATGATGTTCTGCACGCAAACGATGATGCTGTCGGTCAACGACAGCCGTCCGCCATGCAGTGCATTGGCCTCGATGGGGTCGACCATCGGCTTTTTACGGGTTTTGGACAGGATAAAGACAATAATGCCGAGGATGACACCGCCGATTATAGGGCCGCCCAGCACAATAGGTCCGGTAATGCCGCTGCCACTGAGCGTGCCTTCCACACCGAAAATCAGAAAATGCAGACTGGCGCTCAGGAAGCTGACCAGCGACACCAGCAAACCCGCGAGTATGCCTATAATGGCGGCCAGCACCACCAGACCCAGTTCGCCACGCCGTAGCAGTGCCTGAAGCCGGGATGCTTTCAGATTGTTGAGAAAGCTGGCCGTGCTGGGAGATTGAAAGGGCTTGTTCAACATCGTCTATCCTGGCCCGCGCCATGTTTTCGAGAAATCAGGCCGACAGCGTGACCTCGAATTGCATCTGGTCATAGGCCGGCTCGACATCATCAGGCGTTTCGCGCAGGACGGTGTCGTAATCGAGCGGAATATGCATATGGGTCAATATCGCCCGCTTCGGGGCAAGCCTGTCGATCCAGGCGAGCGATTGCGAGAGCGACAGATGGCTCGGATGCTCCCTATATTGCAGGGCATCGATAACAAGCACATCCAGCCCAGCTAGGCGAGGCACGGTTTTCTCGGGAAAATCGCTGACATCGCTGCAATAGGCGATATCGCCGATGCGAAAGCCGAGTGACATAATGTCTCCATGCCGCTGTTCCAG
This sequence comes from Agrobacterium vitis, assembly GCF_037039395.1. Lineage (NCBI taxonomy): Bacteria > Pseudomonadati > Pseudomonadota > Alphaproteobacteria > Hyphomicrobiales > Rhizobiaceae > Gillisella > Gillisella vitis. The sequence continues at coordinate 3,762,594 of NZ_CP146242.1, forward strand.
CGGCAGGAGCGCGATGCGGCCGCCCGCGCCATCGATCTCGACCGGACGGTCCATGTCCTCGATGAGATGCGGCCGCACGATGGGTGGATAATTGCTACCATCAGGGGTCTTCAGGCAATAGCCGAACCCCGACTCTATCCGGCGCATGGTCTCTGGATCGGCATAAATCGGAATGCGTCCGCGCTGCATCAAGGAATAGCCGCGAAGATCATCGATGCCGTGCAGATGGTCGGCATGGGCGTGGCTGTAGACGACGGCGTCCAACGATTGAACACCGGCACGGATCATCTGCTCACGAAAATCCGGGCCGGTATCGACCAGAACCACCGTCTTGCCGCCATCCGGGCCGATCTGCTCGATCAGGAAAGACGCGCGTGTGCGCCGGTTTTTCGGGTTTGAAGGATCGCAGTCTCCCCAGTCACCATTGATCCGCGGCACGCCCGGCGACGATGAGCACCCCAAAATGGTGAAGCGGCGGAGATAGGTCATCGGTCACTCAAAGCCTTGGCATTTTCGAAAACAGACGCAATGCATTATCCGTGGTGATCGCGGCGATGTCCGCGTAGCTGACACCCTTGACCTCGGCCAGCACCTCCGCCGTATTGACGACATAGGAGGGTTCGTTGCGCTTTCCACGCCAGCGCTTCGGCGCAAGGTAAGGCGCGTCGGTCTCCACCAGCAGCCGATCCATCGGCAGATCCTTGGCGATATCGCGCAGCTCCTGCGATTTCGGAAAAGTCAGAATGCCGGAAAAGGAAATATAGCCGCCCAGCTCGACGCCGGTTTTCGCCAAAGCTTCGCCAGCCGAAAAGCAATGCAGAATGAAGGGAAACGCACCCTTGGCCGTCTTCTCGCGCAGGATCTGCGCCATGTCGTCATCGGCGCTGCGGCTATGGATCACCAGCGGCAATTGTGTGCGGCGCGACGCCTCGATATGACGCAGGAAGCCGGTTTTCTGGTCTTCTGGCGTCTGGGTATCGTAGAAGTAATCGAGGCCGCATTCGCCGATGGCAACGACTTTCTCATGCGCCTCGGCCAGCCGCACCAGATCATCAGCACCAATCTCCAGCTCTTCATTGGCGTTGTTGGGATGCGTGCCGACCGAGCAGAATACCGAAGGGTAGCGCTCGGTCAGCGCCAAAAGCGCCGGAAGCTTGGCGACGCGGGTGGAGATCGTCACCATCTGCTTGACGCCTGCGTCATGGGCGCGCTTCACCAGCGCGTCGCGCTCTTCTTCGAAATCGGCGAAATCCAGATGGCAATGGGTATCGATCAGCATCTATCAGGCCCTGTCTGCTGCTTTGTCTGCATCGGGAGCAACGTAGCGTGGGAAGACCGGTGAGACGGCAGGAAGCTCCGTTCCGGGCGTCAGGCGACCGGCCTTGCCCAGTTTGGCGAACACCCGATCATCGGGCGCAATAGCCACGAGATCAAGCAGCTTCGCTGCGCTGTCAGGCATGATCGGCTGGAACAGGATGGCAATCTGCCGCACCACTTCCGCCGTCACATACAGCACGGTTTCCATGCGCGGCACATCCGTCTTGCGCAGCACCCAAGGCGCCTGGGCGGCGAAATAGCGGTCGGCTTCGTTGACGATGTTCATGATTGCACCCACGGCCTTGTGGATCTGTTGGCGAGACATTTCCTCACGGCAAATGGCAATCGCTTCATCCGCCGTGGCGAGAATAGCCTCGTCGGCCTCGGTCAACGGGCCGGGCTGCGGCACCTTGCCGTCAAGATTCTTGGCGATCATCGACAGCGAACGGCTGGCGAGATTACCGATGCCGTTGGCAAGATCAGCATTGATACGCGGAGCAATAAGCTCAGCATTACAGTTTCCATCCTGCCCAAAAGAAATTTCGCGGCACAGGAAATAACGGACATTATCAAGACCGAACTGCTGCAACAGATCAAAGGGGTCAACCACATTCCCGAGCGATTTTGACATCTTCTCGCCCTTGTTCAGGACGAATCCGTGGGCGAAAATTCGCTTAGGCAACGCAACACCCGCCGACAGCAGGAAAGCCGGCCAGTAGACAGCGTGGAAGCGAATGATATCCTTACCGATGATATGGGCGTCTGCTGGCCAGTATTTGGCGCGCGGACCGTTTTCATCGGTCAGATAGCCGGTGGCGGTGATGTAATTGGTCAGCGCATCGACCCAGACATACATGACATGCTTGTCATCGCCGGGCACCTTGATGCCCCAGTCAAAGGTGGTGCGCGACATCGACAGGTCCTTGAGACCGGACTTGACGAAGGACAGCACCTCATTGCGGCGCTCATTGGGGCCAATGAAATCCGGTTGATCCTCATAGAGCTTCAGCAGCTTGTCTTCATAGGCTGAAAGACGGAAGAAATAGCTCTCCTCCTCCACCCATTCCACCGGCGTTCCCTGTGGCCCATAGCGAACGCCATCGGCGCGCACTTCAGTTTCGTCTTCGGCGTAATAGGCCTCGTCGCGCACCGAATACCAGCCTGCATAGCTGTCCTTATAGATATCGCCGTTCTTCTCCATCCGCTTCCAGATTTCCTGGCTGGCGGCGTGGTGGCGGGCTTCCGTGGTGCGGATGAAATCGTCGTTGGAGGCATTGAGCAGCTTGCCCATGGCGCGGAATTCGTCCGAATTACGCTTCGCCAGTTCCTCTGGCGCAATGCCTTCGTTGCGGGCGGTCTGCTGCATTTTCTGGCCATGCTCGTCGGTGCCGGTCAGGAAGAACACATCCTTGCCATCCAGCCGCTGGAAGCGCGCCATCGCATCGGTCGCGATCAGCTCATAGGCATGGCCGATATGCGGCTTGCCGTTCGGATAGGAAATGGCGGTGGTGATGTAGAACGTATCTTTCATGGGTCGGCCCTTGCAGTCCGCTTTATCGATCGGGAATGTCCGCCGCTCTTAGCGCATGTCGCCGCGTTGCGAAACAACAAGTTTCTCGACCACGCGCTTTGCGCATGCGGCCGCTGCCTTGACCGGCGTGCATTCCTTTCGCTAGATCGATGTCATCGGCCCTGTCCGAATCCGAGGAGGCGACGTTCTGACCGATTTTTCATTCGATCCAATGGTTTCGCTTTCAGGCTTTTTCGTCGGGGCTCTGGTCGGTATTACCGGCGTTGGCGGCGCCTCGCTGATGACGCCATTGATGGTGCTGCTGTTTGGCATTCATCCGGCAACCGCAGTGGGAACCGACCTTCTCTACGCGGCAATCACCAAAATGGCGGGTGCAGCCGTGCATCATCGCCACGGGCACATCCGCTGGCGGCTGGTCGGCCTGCTGGCGCTGGGCAGCATTCCGGCAACATCGGTGACGCTCTGGCTGATGAGCGGCGTCGACCGGAAAAGCGCCCATTCCACCGATCTCCTGACCACCAGCCTCGGCATCATGCTGATGATCACTGCACTCATCCTGCTGTTTCGCGATCTGCTGATGCGCTATGAAATCAACTGGCTTCAAGCCCATCGCAGCCCTAGCCCACGCACCATTGCAATCGGCACTGTCGTTCTTGGCCTAGTGCTGGGCACCGTCGTTACGCTGACTTCGGTTGGCGCTGGTGCCATTGGCGTGACCGTGCTGCTGTTTCTCTACCCACGTGCAGCCATCAACGATATCGTCGGCTCCGATATTGCTCACGCCATTCCGCTGACGCTGATCGGCGGTATCGGCTATTGGGTGATCGGCGACGTCAACTGGGTGCTGCTGGGCTCCTTGCTGATCGGCTCCATTCCAGGCATCGTCATGGGAAGTTATGCGGCACCACGCCTGCCGGAAAAGGCGGTAAGAATGATCCTCGCGGTTATTCTGGTCGTCGTCGCTGCAAAGCTGATCGCGCTATAGACCCCGATCAAGCTTATACAGCCGCGACCTCGCCAAGAATTTCCAGCAGCGTCTGCTTGCGGTCGAGGTTATAGGCCCCGGCCACGCCGAGCTTTTCGACGATGGCGCTGGAAAGCCGCGATAGCCGCTCGGCTCGCACAAGATCACCGGCCATGGCAACCTGGCGCGCATTGTCCATCAGGAATTCGGACAGATGTTCGATGAAAAAATGATAGATCACATCGCTGTCCTTGGCTGAAAGCGCATCGGCCAGCTTGTGCATCTGCTTTCGCGCCGCCGGGCCTTCACTGGCAAGGATCGCATTGAAGGCAGCGATGATTTCCATGCCGCCATAGTTGATCAGTTTCAACGCCTGCGACACGCTGCCCTTCGACAGATCGGAAAGCGCAGCCATCTGCTCAATCGGTGGCGAAACACCCAGATGCGCCAGCGCGCTGGCCAGATCGTTCACGCCAAGCGTTTGTAATTTCAGCGGCATGCAGCGTGAGCGAATGGTGGGTAAAAGCTTGCCAGGCGCGTGCGACAGGACCAGGAATAGCGACCGTTTCGGTGGCTCCTCCAGCACTTTCAAAATGGCATTGGCCGCATTGCGATTCATGTCGTCGGCGGGATCGAGAATAACGATGCGCCAATTGCCACCACCTGAGGTCTGGGAAAAGAAATGACCGGCCTTGCGGATTTCCTCCACCGTAATCGAGGCTTTTACCCTACCGGTCTTCTCATCCACCGGTCGGGCGATATGCAGGAGATTATGGGAGGCCCCGGACGCAATCTGCCGTCCGACCAGCGAGTTGGGGTCCGGATCGGCGAGGACGAAGGGCGCGCTGGCGGGGTCGGGATGCGACAGGACATGATGGGCAAAGCGGAAGGCCAGCGTTGCCTTGCCGATCCCTTCCGGCCCTTCGATCAGGATTGCATGATGCAGCTTGCCGGATTGGTAGGAACTGGCCAGAAACTGTTCCGCCGCGCCATGGCCAAACAGCCTGTCATTGGCAAAAGGCGCAATGGCGCCATCGAGAAGACCGGGCTTTTCCATCCTAGTGCCTTCCGTGGTTTTGAGGCAGGAGCGGCTTCACGGCAGCAAAAATCTCCTCGGCGATCTGCTCGATCCCGGCTCGTGCATCTACCACTCTGCAACGCGCAGGCTCGGCCCGCGCAATGGCCAAAAAAGCCTCGCGGCGGCGTTCGTGAATGGCGATTTCCTCTTTCTCGAAACGATCAGGTGCATCTTCCCCCAAAGCGCCCGCCCGGTTTTTGGCCCGCGCCAGTCCGATATTCGCCGGCAGATCCAAGATGATGGTCAGGTCCGGCACCACGCCGTCCACGGCAATTGCTTGCAGCCGCTCGATGAAGGCTGAAGAGAGATTGCCGGTCGCGCCCTGATAGACCCGCGAGGAATCCATGAAGCGATCGCAAAGGACTACATCACCCCGCAGCAGCGCCGGACGCAGCCGGGCTTCGACATGGTCATTGCGGGCGGCGGCAAACAGGATGGCTTCCATTTCCACCCCGAACGGCTCGGCGGCACCCGACAGCAGCACATGTCGCAAGGCCTCGGCACAGGGTGAACCACCCGGCTCACGGCTGGTGACAACGGCAAAGCCCAGTGGCTCCAGCGCGTTCGCCAGAAGCCTGATCTGAGTGGACTTGCCCGCCCCCTCGCCGCCTTCGAATGTTACGAATAATCCGCTGCCAACCGACACTGATCCGCTTTCTTTCCTGTTTAGAGCGTTTCCGGGCGGGAAACCGGTTTCCACTTTTCCCTGACAAACTCTAGAACCGCTGTGTAACGCAAGCTTGCGCCCTGGGAAACCTCTGTCGGCTCAAACCCAGGAAAACAGCAATTCCACCAGTGCGTCACGGGTGCGTTTGACCAGCGAGCCGAGCGTCGATGGTGACGCGGCCTGAAGCGGCATGTCGCGCAGGACCTTATCACCGAGCATGACCTTCAAATGCCCGACCTGCTGGCCCTGGGTGACGCCGGGCCGCAGCGGCCAGGGATAAATCACCTTGGCTTCCAGCTTATCGCTTGCGCCAACCGGCAGATAGACATCGACCGGCTGCGGCGAGACCAGCGGCACCTGTGCCGGTTCACCACCATAAACGCTGGCCTCGCCGATCACTTGCCCCGCCTCAAACAGGCGGCGCTTCTCAAAAGCGGAAAAGCCCCAGGCAAGCGCCTTTGCCGCATCCTCCTGCCGGGTCTTGTCACTTTCGCTGCCTGCCAGGCCCAGATAGAGCCGCACGCCATTCTGCTGCGCGGACGCGACGATGGAATAGCCCTCTCCTTCGGCAAACCCTGCTGCCAGGCCATCCACACCGGGTGACTGGCCGAGAAGCGGATTGCGATTGCGCTGGAAAATCTTGTTCCACTCGAAATCCGGCTGGGCATAAAGCGGGTAAAAATCCGGATAATTGGTCTTGAGCGCCTGCGCCAGCGTGATCATATCCTTCAGGCTGACTTTATTGCCGGGGTCGGGAAGACCGGTTGCATTGGCGAAATGGCTGTCCTTGAGGCCAAGCGCTGCCGCCCGCTCATTCATCAGCTTGACGAAACCCTGCTCCGATCCCGCCATGCCTTCGGCAAGGATAAGACAGGCATCATTGGCCATTTGCACCATAACGCCCTTCAGCAGCGCCTCCACCGGCACGCGCGAGCGCACAGCAGCAAACATCGTCGCCGTGCGCGACGGCGCGCCACCGGTGCGCCAGGCAAATTCGGAAACGGGAAAGTCCTGGGACAGCGTCAGGCGACCGGATTTAAGCGCATCGAGCACCACTTCCGCAACCATCATCTTGGAGAGAGAGGCCGAGGTGAAGGGCTGATCGCTGTTCTTTTCAAACAGCACGCTGCCAGTTTCCGCCTCGATCAGCAGGACCTGCTTGGCCTCGCTGGCATAGACGGCGGGGGTTGACGTGTCGGCTGCCGCCCCTTGCGCAAAGGCGCCGGTCTGGAGACCTATGCCGTAGAAAAGTGCTGCAAGCAGCACAAGCATCTTTCTATCGTATGATCCACCATACGCCCAGAAGCGCTTTGTGACCGGCAAGCCGATATGCATCGCCATCCTTCACCAACACTAGAGCATCGGACCGAAAAGTGGGAACCGGTTTTCGGATAACTCTGATGCGCAAACAAAAAAACTTAGAGAATCGTGCTGATCCAATTTTCAGCACGATACTCTAATATGCCGACCGCGAGAATCGCGACCGGAATATATAATGGATAGGTTTTATGGAGGAAGGCGTCTACCCTTGAAAGCGGCTAGAGCAAGGCTCGAACAAGCCTCACCCAGCGCCAGTTGGGATCAACCTTCATTGGGATTGGAATAGGCATTGGCTGTTACCGGAGCCGGGCCAACATGCCAGCCGGGCGGCAGGCCGCCATTGGACGGTGCAGCCACGGGCTTTTGACGGGTTGCGGTAGCCCGAACCGGCTGCGGTGCGACCACAGGCGCCATCTCCCGGCGAGCAACGCCGGTGCTGGCAGCATTGCGCGGCTGCGGCATCGGCTCGGCGGAGGCGATGGCCGGAGCCTGCCATTCGCGGGTCTGTTCTACGCGTGCAGGTTCAACGCGGGTCGGCTCTGGCCGCGATACGGCGACCGGCTGACGCTGGACCGGGCGCGGTGCATTGGCACTGGCGGAAGCCGGATAGGAGTTGCTGCCGTAAGCCGAGGCTGGCGCCGACGCAATAACCGGTTTTGCAGTTTTCGGCTGCGGTGCAGAGGCACTGGCCGGGCCTGCGAAACGACCGAAGAAATTCTGCTGCGGCGCATTCGACGCCACCATCACACCACTGGCGATCTGACCTCCACCGAAGGGATCGACGCCGGGAACGCGCTGGCCCTTGCGGACATAAGACGCCATCAGATAGGGCATGTCATGGCCGGTCATATCGGCTGGGCCGACATATTTGACCTTCACATGGGCCGTGCCGTGACCCTTGACGTCTAGGAGTTCGGCGGCCTTGTCGGAAAGGTCGATCAGGCGATTGGCGTGAAACGGGCCACGGTCATTGACGCGAACAATAACCGAACTCCCGGTATCGAGATTGGTGACGCGGGCATAGCTGGGCAATGGCATGGTCGGATGGGCGGCGGAAATACCATATTGGTCATAGACTTCGCCATTGGCGGTGTAGCGACCATGGAAAGCGGAGCCGTACCAGGAAGCAAGCCCGGAAGCTTCATAATTGGGGTTTTCGCGCGGCTTATAAACCTTGCCTGCCACCACGTAGGGGTTCCCGACCAGACGGCGACCGCCGCCTTTTGGCACAGGACCGTTTTCCACCACACGCGGGCTGGCCTTCACGCCATAGGCGGATTCGGCAAAATATTCCTTGCTGCGTTTCTTGGTCGTGCTGACCTTGCTCACATCATGGTTGGCGCCGCAGGACGTCACCGCCACGCCCGCCAGAACAACCCATGCCATCCGAAAACATCCGGACACTGAACGCCGCTGCAAAACCATTTTTACCGTCATCGCATCGACACACCAACCAGGACCGCGACGCGGCCATTGCAAACAATAAATGTCAAATTTCAGTCCCCCGAAATGACACAGGAATGTGCCACAATAGAGATGGGGATAAAATGGCGAAAATGCGATTATGGTTAAGGCGTTAGGAGGAATAGTTCGCGTTATGGTTAATGAAGGGTTAAGCGCAAGCCTTCAAATCGACAACCCTAACCATCATCAGGGAGCACGTCCTGCGCCTCCCGCGGTTATACCGACCGGGTCAGTCCACCATCCACTTTGAGATTTTGGCCGGTGATATAGCCCGCACCTTCGGATGCCAGGAAGGAGACGGTCGCGGCGATCTCGGCACTTGTGCCATATCGCTTCATCGGAACAGCATCCCGGCGCTCTTCGGTCGCGGGCAGGCTGTCGATCCAGCCCGGCAGAACATTGTTCATGCGAATATTGTCAGCAGCATAGGTATCCGCAAAAATCTTCGTATAGGCGGCAAGACCGGCGCGAAATACCGCCGAGGTCGGAAACATCGAAGAGGGCTCAAACGCCCAGGCGGTGGAAATATTGATGATGGCGCCCGATTTTTGCGCCTGCATGATCGGTGTGACGAGACGGACAGGACGAACGACGTTCATCAGATAAACGTCCATGCCCATATGCCATTGCTCGTCAGTGATCTCAATGATCTGGGCGCGCGGACCGTGACCGGCGCTGTTGACCAGCACATCGATCCGACCCCAGGTGTCCATGCTGGTAGCGATCAGACGCGCCAGATCGTCATTGGATTGATTGGACCCTGTTACGCCAATACCACCAAGTTCCCCTGCCAGTGCCTCGCCCTTGCCGGAAGATGACAGGATGGCGACCTTGTAGCCATCGGCAGCAAGACGTCTGGCGCATTCTGCTCCCATGCCGCTTCCACCAGCCGTAACAACAGCAACTTTCTCTGCGGACATGATATCTCTCCCAAGGGCGAACCGGAAAATTATGCAGTCTATACGCTTGGTGAAACGCACAATGCCCTAACGCAGCCCACCGTGATCCGTTCGTGCGGCAGAAACACTGTCGCACGAAACTCGGTATCGACGATACAGCGCCGAAAATCAGCCGACGAATGCCCGCTCGATGACGAATTCGGCTGGCTTATTGTTCGCACCTTCTGTCAGCCCGGCCTTTTCCAGCAGCGCCTTGGTGTCCTTCAACATTGCTGTCGAGCCGCAGATCATTCCACGGTCAATGGCCGGGTCCAGCGCCGGGACGCCGAGGTCGGTAAACAGTTTGCCGCTTTCGATAAGGTCGGTGATCCGGCCCATGAAGGGATAGTCTTCGCGGGTGGCGGTGGCGTAATGCTTCAGCTTGTCGCCGACGATTTCGCTCAGCATCTCATCGGCCTTGATTTCGGAAATCAGGTCGAACCCATATTTCAGCTCGGCGACATCGCGGCAGGTATGCGTGAGGATGACTTCCTCGAACTTCTCATAGGTTTCCGGATCGCGGATCAGGCTGGCGAAGGGTGCAATGCCGGTGCCAGTCGAAAACATATAAAGCCGCTTGCCGGGCGTCAGCGCGTCCAGAACCAGGGTGCCGGTCGGCTTCTTGCGCATCAGCACCCGGTCCCCCGGCTGAATCCGCTGCAAATGCTGGGTCAGCGGGCCGTTCGGCACCTTGATCGAGAAGAATTCCAGTTCCTCATCCCAGGACGGGCTGGCGATGGAATAGGCGCGGTAGAGCGGCTTGCCCTCCACCATCAGGCCGATCATCGCGAACTCGCCCGACCGGAAGCGAAAACCGGCAGGCCGGGTCATCCGGAAGCGAAACAGGTGGTCGGTATAATGCGTCACGCTCAGCACCGTTTCGGCATAGACGCCTTCCGGGACGATCAGTTCGGCATTGTCGGTCTTTGCAGGAGCATTCATCAGCGTTCGGGTCCTTCAAATCTCACGTCGAACTGCCGCGCATCAGGGCGTGTTCGGTCATGCATTATCCGCCTTGGCGGGCCAATTACTGTAAAATCCCACGCATGACCAGAGGCCACACGCGGATGCGATCATAAACCGCAGCAGCGCACGCTTTCCGGGCGATAGAAAGCGTGCAACCGACAGTGAGGCGAGACGCGCAGCAAGGCCATTATTATCTTTCCTTAGAACAGACCGGCCTCAAGACGCAGACCGGCGGCGCCAGCTATAACCACCAACCTCAGCGGCTGGCCGGGCGGTTGGCTGATAGTGATTGGCAATCCCCGGCAGACGCCCCTCTTCCAGCCGTTTCACCGCCACCGCATTGGTCACGGCAAAGCTGTCGAAGCCGGTGCGCAGCATCAGCGGCACCTGATCGATCAGCACGTCGCCCACCGCCCGCAATTCGCCCTGATAACCAAGCCTGTCGCGCAGCAGCGAGGCGTGGCTGAAGCCACGGCCATCGTTATAGGCCGGAAACTTCACGGCAATGATGGCGATGCGATCGAGATGGGGTTTCAGCTTCATCACGTCATCGGCTGGCGCGATCACCACGCCGAGATCGACGGCATTGCTGTCTTCAGCCGCAGCGATAAAGGCGTCCAGCGGCAGAAGTACTTTCTGCCCCTCAGCCGCTTTCACCTCTTCGGTCTCCTCCAGCCAGATGTCCTGCGCGGCGAAACCGGTTTCGGTCCAGATACGGGTCATGATCGCGCTCCTCAGGCGGCTTCGGCGGATGCGCCGCCATACAGGGCTTCCTTGAAGGGCTTTGGCCCGACGCGGCGATAGGCATTGAGGAAGGTCTCCGACGGATCGAGCCGCAGCGCCAGATAGGTATCGACCACTGTCTCCACCGCGTCCGTCACCTTTTCCGGCTCGAAACCACGACCGATAATTTCCCCGATGGACGAGTTTTCATCACCCGATCCGCCCAGCGTGATCTGGTAAAGCTCCGCCCCCTTCTTTTCCACCCCCAAGAGACCGATATGGCCGACATGGTGATGGCCGCAGGCATTGATACAGCCGGAAATCTTGATTTTCAGCTCACCGATCTCCGCCTGCCGCGCCTGGGAGCCGAAGCGCGAGGAAATCGCCTGGGCTACCGGAATGGCGCGGGCATTGGCCAGCGCACAATAATCCAACCCGGGACAGGCAATAATGTCAGTGATCAGGCCCGCATTGGCGGTGGCAAGATTAGCACCTGATAGCGCCTGATAGAGGGCTGGCAGATCGGCCATCGCCACATGCGGCAGGATCAGGTTCTGCTCATGGCTGACGCGGATTTCGTCAAAGCCGTAGCGCTCGGCAAGATCCGCCACCAGATCCATCTGGGCGTCGCTGGCATCGCCGGGGATGCCCCCGATCGGCTTCAGCGAAATTGTCACCATGCCGTAATCGGGATGCTTGTGCGGCTGCACATTCTGCGCAAGCCAGGTGGCAAAACCGTCATCCGCCTTCTTGGCCTTGGCCAGAACTTCCCATCCTTCCGGGCGCTCAACCAGATCAGGCAGAGCAAAATAGCTCTCGATGGCGCGAATATCGGCATCGGGCAGTTTCAGCACACTGTCTTTCAGGTTTGCGAATTCCGCATCAATCTGGCGGGTCAGTTCTTCCGTGCCGGTTTCATGCACGAGGATCTTGATCCGCGCCTTGTATTTGTTGTCGCGCCGACCATGCAGATTATAAACCCGCACAATGGCGGTGATATAGGACAGCATATCCTCTTCGGGCAGGAAATCCTTGATCTTCTTGGCAATCATCGGGGTTCTGCCCTGACCGCCGCCGACATAGACGGCAAAGCCAAGATTTCCGCTCTCGTCCTTCTTCACATGCAAGCCGATATCATGCACCTGAATGGCAGCGCGGTCGCGCTCGGCCCCGGTCACGGCAATCTTGAACTTGCGCGGCAGGAAGGAAAACTCCGGGTGGACCGAAGACCATTGCCGCAGGATTTCAGCATAAGGGCGTGGATCGGCAACCTCGTCCTGCGCCGCACCGGCAAAATGGTCGGCGGTAACATTGCGGATACAGTTGCCGGAGGTCTGGATGGCGTGCATCTCGACGCTGGCCAGCTCTTGCAGAATATCGGGCGTGTCCGACAGTTTCGGCCAGTTATACTGGATGTTCTGCCGCGTGGTGAAATGACCATAACCACGGTCATATTTGCGCGCCACATGGGCCAGCATCCGCATCTGCTTGGCGTTCAGCGTTCCATAGGGAATGGCGACGCGCAGCATATAGGCGTGCAATTGCAGGTAAACGCCGTTCATCAGCCGAAGCGGCTTGAACGCATCTTCCGCCAATTCGCCGGACAAGCGGCGACCTACCTGATCGCGAAACTGGTCTACGCGGGCCGCAACAAAGGCGTGGTCGAATTCATCGTAACGATACATGTCTTTCCTCAGGCTCTAGAGTCGGTCAGGTTCAGATTGAACCAAACAGACTCTAGATCTTTTTTGTTTTCGTTTATCTTTCGGGAAAACCGGGTCCCACTTTTCCCTGATAAACTTTAGACGGCAACAAAATCGGGATCTGCATGCCCATGCCCATCCGCATAGGGAATGGTCGGCCCTGCGGCGCGAATACGCTCACGCAGGCGCAGCGGCCAGAGCTTTCCATCCCGCTCTTCCACATCGACCACGGCGACGTCAACAACGAGATTATTGGTAAAGTCCCGTTTGCCGCTTGCTTCCAGCGCAGCGACAGCCTCGGCATGACGGGCAACCAGCGACGATTGCAGGTCTTCCACCCATTGGCCTGAGGCGTCGAGCCAGACGGCGATGCCATCGCTCAAGCGGTTGGCGGTCAAGACTTTCTCTGCCATTGTCAAACCCTCGTCATCTGCTGTTGATCGACATTCGCCAGGGCAAGACGCGCCTGCGCCAACGGCATCGACCGCTCGAAATTCGCACCCGCTACCGCATCGCCGATAATGACCATCACGGGTCCGGTCAATTCCGTCATACCTTCCAGACCCGGCAATTCCCGCAGTGTACCATGCAGCAGGCGGCGGTCTCCGCGCCCGGCATTTTCCACCACGGCAACCGTCGTGTCCTGCGCCAGACCACCGGCAATCAGCCGTTCAGCCACGGAGGCCGCCACTGTGCGCCCCATATAGACGGCAACGGTTGCGCCTGAAAGCGCCAGCCGCGCCCAATCGGGCAAAACATCGCCTGTCAGGTCATGACCGGTGGTAAAGACCAGCGACGACGAGACACCGCGCAAGGTCAAGGGCAATTCGAAATCAGCTGCCGCCGCCAACGCCGAGGTGACGCCAGGCACGATCTCATAAGCGATACCGGCATCGCGCAGCGCCGCCATTTCCTCACCGGCTCGTCCGAAGATCAAGGGATCGCCGGATTTCAGCCGCACAATGCGTTTTCCGGCCCGGCCGAGCGACAGGAGGAGATCATTGATCTCGCTCTGCGACTTGGAATGACAGCCCTTGCGCTTACCAACCGGAATGCGGTCCGCGTCGCGCCGGCCCATATCGACCACGGCCTGCGGCACAAGCGCATCGTAAACAATGGCGTCAGCTTCCATCATCAGCCGATGGGCGCGCAATGTCAGCAGGTCTTCCGCCCCCGGCCCGGCCCCGACCAGAAAGATCCGACCTTCCGGCACGGTATTGGCCGCCGTCTTCAGCAGCTTTGTCGCCCGGCGGCGTGCGACTTTCACATCGCCACCTTCCATGGCATCAGCCACATCGCCTTGAAAGAAAGAACGCCAGAACAAACGGCGCGCCACACCGCGCGGCACAAGCCTGTCAACGGCATGACGATAGCTATTGGCCAACCGCCCCAGCTTGCCCAGCGACCTCGGCAATTGCCGGTCAATTCCGGCGCGGATCATCTGGGCCAGCACTGGCCCCACACCTTCCGTGCCAATTGCCACCGCAATCGGCGCACGATTAACAAGAGCAGGCGTATAGAAATCACAATAGTCAGGCTGATCGACGGCATTGGCAGGTATTTTTTGCAGCCGTGCCGCTTCAACAATCATCCGATCCGCCGCGCCATCACCGGTCGCGGCAAAAACCAATTTCATCCCCACCAGCAGATCAGGAGAAAACGGTGCCGGATTGATCTCAATGGATTTACGCTTCAGAAAGGCTGCATAAGCAGGCTCCGGCTCCTGGGTAAAGGCAACGATCGTCGCTGATGTATTGGCAATCAGCCGAGCCTTGGCAAAGGCCTCGTCGCCATCGCCAAACACAGCCAATTTCGCGCCGGAAACGCGAAAAAACGCCGGAAAAACCGCCAGCTTGTCAGACTCGATGCTCAAAGATCCATTCCTTGTTATCTCGCCATTATCAGGGAAAACAACGCTCTTATGAAGAAACACGAATCTGCCTTCCCGACGGCATCGATATTTCTATCCTAACGCATTTGAAGATAAGAGCAAAACCAACCCGCCCCGGCAATTTTCAATCAATACGTAGAGTAAGGCTTTCCCTTGGCCCCTGCTTGCCGCTAAATGCGCTGCGAGTTTGTCCGGCAAAAGTGTCCATCGGTTTTGCCGAAACGACAAAGACGAATTTCAAGGAGTGCTGCCCATCATGACCGATCAAAATCTCACCGCCAGATTGCTTGACGTGATCGAGCAGGACATCATCCCGCTGACGGAAAAAGGCGTGGCCGACGGCAACAAGATTTTTGGCGCGGCAATCTTGCGCAAATCGGACCTGTCGCTGGTGCTGGCCGAGACCAATAACGAGCTGGAAAACCCGCTCTGGCATGGCGAAGTCCATACGCTGAAGCGCTTTTACGAACTGGGCGAGCGCCCACCGACATCAGAGCTGATTTTCCTCTCCACCCATGAACCCTGCACCATGTGCATGTCGGCAATCACCTGGGCCGGTTTCGACAATTTCTATTATTTCTTCAGCCATGAAGATAGCCGCGATGCCTTCGCTATTCCGCACGACCTGAAAATTCTGAAGGAAGTGTTCGGGCTGGAACCCGGCGGCTATCGCAAACAAAATGCCTTCTGGCACAGTTTCGCCATCAACGACATGATTGAAGTGGAAGACGATGCAATCAGGGGGGAACTGCTGACCCAGGCCCAGAAGATCCGTGGCCTCTACGGCAATCTGTCCGGCCAGTATCAATCGGCCAAGAGCGGCAACGACATTCCGCTAAACTGATCTTTGTTGAATAAGGAAAAACCATGCAGCCCTCACAGGATATCGCCCGGCTGATCGAAATCATGGCGGCGCTTCGCGATCCGCAAACCGGCTGCCCCTGGGACATTGTCCAGACATTCGAGACGATCAAGCCCTATACGCTGGAAGAAGCCTATGAGGTGGCCGACGCCATCGAACGCAATGACCCGGACGATCTCTGCGAAGAACTGGGTGATCTCTTGCTGCAAGTGGTGTTTCATGCGCGGATTGCCGAGGAGGCCGGTCTGTTTTCCTTCGGCGACGTGGTCGAAGCGGTGACCTCTAAAATGATCCGCCGTCATCCGCATGTGTTTGCCCGCTCGGATGCCGATACGCCTGACGCCGTCAAGCTGCAATGGGATGTGATTAAAAAGCAGGAAAAACAAGAAAGAGCCGAACGTCGCGCAGCGCGTGGTGTGGCCGAGGTGTTTAAAGACGGTCATCTCGGCTCAGTGCAGCGAACGTTTCCGGCCCTGACGGAAGCCGTCAAGCTTCAGGAACAGGCTGCAAAGGTCGGGTTCGATTGGGCTGAGGCCGAACCCATTCTCGACAAGATCGAGGAGGAGATCGCCGAACTGCGAGAAGCACTCCAAACCGGGCAGCCAGACAAGATAAAAGACGAGCTGGGAGATCTGATTTTCGCTCTGGTCAATATTGGCCGACACACCGGCAGCGATCCCGAACAAGCCCTGCGGGGAACGAATGTGAAATTCAGACGGCGCTTCGGCTATATCGAACGGACATTACGGGAAAGCGGAGAGCGCCTGGAAAATGCAACACTCGCCCGGATGGAAGCGCTATGGAAAGAAGCAAAAAGACTGGAACGCTTTTTATGAATCAGGAATAACAACCCGTACTACTGCGCCATTTTGCTTCACAGTTATATTAGAAATATTCAACACACATCCATCGAGATTTTCATTAATATAAATGATATCAGATGGCGAATTGGCAGAAATTGTTTGATTTCTTGAGATTGAACCACATTGAATATAAACATTAGCATTATTATTTATACTTAAATTTGATATTTGCACGAATGTATTTATACCATTATATGTTTTCATTTTAAAATGGTGCCCACTCGGTAAATTACATGAAAACACTTTTTCAATTTTTATATTGGAACCCTGATTAAATTCATCTTGAGTGTTTTTTGTCTGATTGTATTCGCACTTATTAACCCGATAATTCATGTTGAGAATTCCACCATGAAAACCGTCTACAGAGCATGAAGAAGCAATTGGACACCTCTAAAAACCTCCCCATTTTCCGCGTTTCATGATTCAATCCGGCCAGTGTGATTTTCTGGGAGCGGATGATGCGTGGGCAACCGGGCTTTTGGGATTTGGATGATCGTTACGAACGGCTGAGTGCCGTCGGCGATCCGCTGGAGAAGCTCAACAGCATCATTCCATGGGCGATATTTGAAAAACCTTTAGCGAAGGCGCTGAAGCGGTCCGACGGATCGAAGGGTGGACGTCCACCATTTCCGTCGGTTCTGATGTTTAAAATCCTGGTGCTGCAAGCGCTTTATAATCTCTCCGACGACCAAGCAGAGTTTGTTATCCAGGACCGGCTGTCGTTTATGCGTTTCCTTGGCCTTTCCCTTTCGCAGAAGGTGCCGGATGCCAAGACGATCTGGCTGTTCCGAGAGAGTTTGGTGCGTGCAGGTGCCATTGATAATCTGTTTGCCCGTTTCGACAAGCATCTCTCACGTTCCGGATATCTGGCCAAAGGCGGGCAGATCGTTGACGCCACGATCATCCAGGCTCCCAAGCAACATAACAGCCAGGACGAGAAAGACGCGATCAAGGCCGGCGAAATCCCTGAGGACTGGAAGGATAAACCCGCCAGGCTGGCCCAGAAGGACCGCGACGCGCGATGGACAGTGAAGTATTCCAAGGCGAAACGGCCAACGGAGACGCCGACGTCGACGACGACTGGCCAGCACGATATTGCCATTCCAATGTTTGGTTACAAAAACCATGCAGGCATCGACCGAGCCCATGGCTTTATCCGGGGATGGACGGTGACGAGTGCGAGCGCCCATGACGGAGCCCAGCTTCGAAACGTAGTGACCAAAGACAATACCGCGTCGACGGTCTGGGCCGATACGGCCTATCGCTCCAAGACCAACGAGGAATGGTTGCAGGACAATGGCCTAAAGTCCGACATCCATCAGAAGAAGCCAAAGGGCAAACCCATGCCGGAGGCGATGTCGCGCGCCAACGGCCGTCGTTCGAAGGTCCGCTCCGCCATCGAACATGTCTTTGCGCGGCAGAAGGACAAGATGAAGCTCTTCGTGCGCACCATCGGAATCAGCCGAGC
The DNA here is from genome assembly GCF_037039395.1 of Agrobacterium vitis. Lineage (NCBI taxonomy): Bacteria > Pseudomonadati > Pseudomonadota > Alphaproteobacteria > Hyphomicrobiales > Rhizobiaceae > Gillisella > Gillisella vitis. The sequence continues at coordinate 3,780,349 of NZ_CP146242.1, forward strand.
GAGGGTGAAGATCGGCATGGCCAATATCACCTACAACATGCTTCGCTATGTCTGGCTGACTGGAAAACCACGGACCGCATAACGCGCAGCTGGCCGGAAGGCCGAAATGCATGCCGCAGATGCGGCAATCATCACAAAAAATGGGCGATCATCCGCGCGAGTTCATCGCGGAAATACATCCACGGCACCATCTTGCCAACTGCGACCGGTAAATCGAGGTGTCCAATTGACAATACTGCGAGAACAAAGCAATTCAGCAATAAACGCAAAAAATCTTGCACCAGCTTTCCGCCAAATTGGTTTTTCGAACGTCACTTCATGATGACACGTCATCTCCACATCAAGAGGGCGTTCGAAAATAAAACACCGTGACTTTAATTCATAAATCGTTAGTGAAATAGCCTCCTCGAAACGAGGAGGCTATAACAGCTCAAAAATTAAGTAGATTTAAGAGTGACTTTCGCAGTAGCACTCCTTGTACTGATGTTTGTAATTTTCAAAGCAGCACCATTAAAATTATGCACAACTACATATGGGTCAGCAGTGTTCGCAAGGATCTGTCCTTGATATGTAAATGCTCCGGCATTTACATAAAACTGAAGCGTATTGCTTGTACTCAAATTTTCGATTTGAAGAACACTGTCTGCCTGAGTAGTTGGGTTAGCTACAGCGGAAAAATCCTCCGGAACATTCAACGGCATATTGTATTCCAAGGTCATTTGCGAAGACATAATATTTCCTCCTTAGGTTTATATTTTAGAGAAACCATTTGATTACTCTAAACACAACTTATAAGATTATTTAATAAAAAAACAATCGCAAATATACATATACCCAAAAATGGTCATCTTATACCAAGGCTCTGACATGCTGACGCATCCTCGTCTTGGAGGGATTGCAAGTATCTCAAATGCATCAGTGGCTTGAAATATTTGCAAACGGAATACGAAGAGTCATTTTCAGTGACTCTTCGTATCAATCAATCTTCTGACTGTGAGTGCTCGGAAGGCGAGGGTACGTCGATGTCCGCGAAGCTCTGCATCGGTGGCGCAAGGGCTGGCCTGAACGATTGAGCCAACAACGATCCCAAGAGGATGTTTGGCGAATGCAGTCGCGAACTACTTGTTGCCTACCTTCCAAAGCCTGCACATCGCTATAAAACTGGCTTGCCTATTGCGGAAGATTAGCCAGCGCGATCGTTATGTTTGGCGGGGTTAGTATGTTACATCCCATTCCCAACATCTCGCCGCATAAGAACCCAGTGTTTGACCATTTCCGCCGATGTATCGGAAAGTCAGATGTAGGTCCCATCGGAAACGGTGATTTGCTGAAATTCGCGCTACTGATCGCATCACTCGCTGACGGCCACTCGACGGCTTCGCACAAGTTATAATATATAATTATCTTCAATAATTAAAACGCGTTCCGCATCATCATCGGAACGGCCACGCGGCTATGGAGTTTGGATTATGAACGTACACGTCAAGTCTCGACCACCCGGACAGGCACCGCAGCCCGAAGATATTGCCCATTTTATGCAAATTCTCTCCTGTATCCCGGATGTGCAGACGGCATGCTGGATGGGAACGGAGTTCCTTGCGCAACTCGCGCCGCAAGACCTCGAGGAGGCAACGGTGGCGTTGTCGCATGTTCACCCGTTCTTCTTGCCCGACATGGATAAGGATGTGGCAGAAAACGTCAAACTTTGCCTTGGTCGGTTTGCCGAGACAGTATTTCAGGCGCGATTGACCGCTCATCGGGCGAAAAATCTCAATCTGCTTGTGGCGGGCACGCCAGGATCGGCAGACATTGTCGGACATGCTCTGCGCAAGACGCTCGGGCTGCGCTCAGCCAATCTCGTCACCATGGCCTATTCGGATTATTCCGCCTCCCTGTTTGGAGCCAATCTAAGCTCAAAAGAGTTGGACGAACTGGCCTTGCAGCGCAACGGGCTGGACGGTGTCGGATATGTAGCGGAGCATCCGGTGCTTTGCACACCCTATGTTGCCCGACAAATGGCGCTCTATGGCATCAGGCCAATCGTTACCATCCGCAACTTCTTCGTTTCCCTGATCTGCACGGATGACGCGCTGATGCAAGCAAGAGGCTTGCAGAACAGCATGGGTGAAGGCTTTTTCGATGATGGACTGCCCGCCTGCTATCAGGACCTGCCCCTGGAGAAACGCTTGGATCTGCTGGTAGACGCGCAAGCCGTCTGGTATGCGCAATTTGTCGCAAGTTGGCAGAAATGCGAAGCGAGTGGACAGGTGAAGCCGCTCTGGATTTCCTATGAAAAGGATATTCTTGGAGATGCGTTACCCCTGGCCGAGAAAATTGCCGATTTCATTGGTAGTCATCAGGCTGACGCGACGGCCATTGCCCAGGCACTGACCGATGAGAAAGCTGCCAACACCATAATGGCCGACAAAAGCCTCCCGTATCGTGCAAAAATCATACCGGCGTCCATCCGCGACCGCACCATGACAATCTTTGATCGCTATGCGGGGGACGCCGATCTGAAAAGCCTGATTGGAGAATAGGTTAGCGCTAATCTGGGCTATTTCAGTCCCAATCCTCGGTGCGAACCGGCTGTATCAGGCCAAGCTTGCGCTCCAGCGCGCTTGCTTGCTGTTCTGACAGGCGCACGTCTAGGGAAACAGAACCGTCGTCCCGGTCCTCGCGGCTGTCCACCATGGTGTTCTCATAGACCCAGGAGATCAGCGAGAGCTTGTCTGGTGGTAAAATCACCGTGGTTTCCGTTACCACGCCGGAAAGCCGCTCAGCGATCTCGGCCATCAGCGCATCGACCCCTTCGCCCGTTACGGCGGAAACGGCCATCACGTTTTTCCGGCCAGTTGCTTTTTCAGCAATAGCCTGATGCGCTTCCGGCTCTAGCCGGTCGATCTTGTTCCAGACCTCGATGATGCGTTCGTCACGCTCTTTTTCATCGATGCCGAGGTCGGAGAGAATCCGCAAAACGTCGCCTGCCTGCGCACCGTTATCCGGGTCGGCCATGTCACGCACATGCAGGATCAGGTCCGCTTCCAGCACTTCTTCAAGCGTAGCACGAAAGGCTGCAACTAGATGGGTTGGCAGGTCCGAGATGAAGCCAACCGTATCCGAGAGGATGACGGTGCGGCCCTGCGGCAGCTTCATGCGGCGCAGCGTCGGGTCCAGCGTAGCAAACAGCATATCCTCGGCCAACACGCCTGCCCCGGTGATCCGGTTAAACAGCGTCGATTTTCCGGCATTGGTGTAGCCGACAAGCGCAACAATCGGATGCGGCACCTTACGGCGTTTGGCGCGGTGCAGTTGGCGGGTGCGCACCACTTGCTCCAGTTCGCGTTCCAACCGCACGATGCGGTCCTGCAACATCCGCCGGTCGGCCTCGATCTGGGTTTCGCCGGGACCACCCATGAAACCCGCACCGCCGCGCTGGCGCTCCAAGTGGGTCCAGCTGCGCACCAGACGGCCCTTCTGGTAATTCAGATGGGCGAGATCAACCTGCAACGTGCCTTCCTTGGTGGAGGCGCGGCGGCCGAAGATTTCCAGGATCAGACCCGTGCGGTCGATGACCTTGGCGTTCCACTGTTTTTCCAGATTGCGCTGCTGCACCGGCGTCAGCGGATGATCGACAATGACAAGACCGGCATCATGGCTATCGAGCAGCGCCTTGATTTCCTCGATCTTGCCGCTGCCGATCAGGGTCGCCGGACGCGGCTGGTTGACCATTACGATCAGGCCTTGCACGATTGTCAGATCGATGGCGCGCGCAAGCCCCATGGCCTCTTCCAGCCTGCTCTCGTGGCTGCGCGTCGTGGTCGGACCAAGCTCAGCCGAGGCCTTTTCGCTGGAACGGGCCTGCTTCAACACAGGAACAAGAACCACGGCGCGCATGTCGTCGCGGTGCATTTCCTGTTCGGGAATGATGCTATCGGATGTGGTGTCTCGATTGGCTATAGTCGTTGTCCTGTTGTTAAACGCAGAAAATGGATTGTCTCCGCCTCGTCAACGGAGCGCAACCCATTCTGTTCCCACTATAGCATCGTGCCGAAAACGGGAATCGGCACAATGCTAAAGAACGCAATGACGAAATTTAAGAAGCAGCTTCTTCGCTTTCAAACATCTGCATGGGCTGGCCCGGCATGATGGTCGAAATGGCGTGCTTGTAGACGAGCTGGGAATGCCCATCGCGACGCAGCAGTACACAGAAATTATCGAACGAGGTGACGACGCCGGTCAGCTTCACGCCGTTGATCAGGAAAATAGTGAGGGAAATCTTCTGCTTGCGAACCGTATTGAGAAATAGGTCCTGCAAATTCTGAGAACGTTCCGCCATGGCGCCGCTTCTTTCTATCTTGCCGGTCGGGGGTACCGGTTGCAATTTTCTAATTTTTTTGGACAGGCTTCCCCAAATGCCCATCAGTCATGTTTGGTATCAAATCGGAAGTCGTTCCGCAATCGGGAAAACCCCAAGCAAATTCATTGTCGAATTGCCGCGGTTTCCCTTTCCAGCCAACGCCCAGGTCAGCTCAAACGCCCAGCGACTTCAACTTCCGATGTAGCGCCGATCGCTCCATGCCGACAAATTCCGCCGTCCGGGAAATATTGCCGCCAAAGCGATTGATCTGGGCGATTAGATAATCGCGCTCGAACATTTCGCGGGCTTCGCGCAGCGGCAAGGTCATGATCTGGTAATCGCTGCGACCGGAGACTTTCGGCAGCATTTCGCCAAGATCCGTCGGCAGCATTTCCGCGCTGATCGGCACATCCGCCCCATCGTTCTGGGTCAGGATCAACAGCCGCTCGATATTGTTGCGCAATTGGCGGATATTGCCCGGCCAGTCATGGGCTTGCAAAACCGCCATCGCGTCCTCACCGATCTTGCGCTGGCGAATACCGGCCTGTTCGGCGATATGGCGCATCAGCATGTCGACGAGGAAGGGAATATCTTCGCGCCGCTCCGCCAGCGGCGGCACCCGCACCGGCACCACCGCCAGCCGATGAAACAGATCCTCGCGGAACCGGCCCTCGGCAATCAGGCTTTCGAGATTATAGGCGCTGGAGGAAATGATCCGCACATCGACCTTGACCCGCTTGGAACCGCCGACGCGCTCGAATTGTTGATCGACCAGCACCCGCAGGATCTTGTTCTGGGTCTCGCGCGGCATTTCGCCGACTTCATCCAGATAGAGGATACCGCGATGCGCCTCTTCCAGCGCACCAATGCGCCGCGACTGACCGGGCCCGCCTTCGGTGCCAAACAGCGCCACTTCCATACGGTCAGGGGTTATGGCGGCGGCATTCAGTGTCACGAACGGCCCGGCGGAACGGGCCGAGCGCTTGTGGATCATCCGCGCCACCAATTCCTTGCCGCTGCCGGACGGGCCGACGATCATGATCCGGCTATTGGTCGGTGCGACCTTCTCGATGGTCTGGCGCAGTTGCGACACTGCTACCGAACTGCCGATCAGCTCATTGGCATCGCCGGTGCGACGCTTCAGTTCGGTCACTTCGCGTTTCAGCTTGGAATTTTCCAGCGCCCGCTCGGCAATCAGGATCAAACGGTCGGCCTTGAATGGCTTTTCGATGAAGTCGAAAGCGCCACGTTTGATAGCCGATACCGCCGTTTCGACATTGCCGTGCCCGGAAATCATCACCACCGGCAGGTCGGGATGCCGGGCCTTGATTTCGTCCAGCAATGCCAGCCCGTCCAACCGGCTGCCATGCATCCAGATATCGAGAAAGATCAGCCGGGGCGCCCGGTCGGAAATCGCCGCCAGCGCGCTGTCGGCGTCATGCGCCGTGCGGGTTTCGTGTCCTTCGTCGCTCAAGATACCCGAGACGATGTCGCGAATGTCTTCCTCGTCGTCAACCACCAGGATGTCAGAGGCCATAAGCTGCTTCCTTATCATGTTCTTCAGTGGCGGCAGAGGCTGCCCCGGCTTGTCGCGGCAGCACGACGCGGATCATCGCGCCGCGTCCACCATCGAATTCTGCCGGCGCATCATGCAATTCAAGCTGACCGCCATGCTCTTCAATGATTTTCTTGACAATGGCGAGGCCGAGGCCCGTGCCCTTCTCCCGCATTGTCATATAGGGCTCCAGAATGCGATGGCGATTATCGACCGGCAGTCCCTTGCCGTTATCGATGATATCCACCACGAAACCGTCACGCCCCTCGTCCGTTGCCGCCCTGATCCACACCCGGCCCGGCAGTTTTTCAGCATCGGAAGGCACAGCCTCGATTGCTTCCACCGCATTCTTGATCAGATTGCCGAAGGCCTGGGCCAACATACGGGCATCAAACGAACCTTCGAGCGGAAACTCGCCAACGTCGCGGATGAATTCACAATCGCTATGGCCCATTTCCCGCAGGAAGATTGCGTCCTTCAAGACGTCGCGCAGGTCGGCCGGTTGCTTGGTTGGCTTCGGCATCCTGGCAAAGGACGAGAACTCATCGACCATCCGGCCGATATCCTCGACCTGACGGACAATCGTATCGGTACATTGGTCAAAGACCTGCCGGTCTTCGCTGGCGATCTGCTTGCCGAAGCGGCGCTTCAATCGCTCTGCCGAGAGCTGGATCGGGGTCAGCGGGTTCTTGATCTCATGGGCGATACGGCGCGCCACATCGGCCCAAGCGGTTGAGCGCTGGGCAATGACCAGATCCGTGATGTCATCCAGCGTGATCACGTAGGATTCGGTGGCATTGCGGGTTTCCTCGCGCGTCACCTGCACCGACAGGGTCCGCTCCTTGCCGCTGCGTACCAGATTGATCTGCTTGCGGAAATCACCGCGATGGCGAAGCCCGGCTTCGGCAAACACCGTGTTGATTTCCGGAGCAACTGTTTCCAGCTTCTCGCCCAGCAATTGATCGGCGCCGCGCGCCAGAAACAGTTCCGCCGAAGGATTGACGATGGTGATCCTACCGTCGTCCTCGACGCCGATCACCGCCGCGGTGACGCCCGACAGCACTGCTTCGATGAAGCGGCGGCGGTCATCGACCTCGTCCTTGGCTTCCAGAATTTCATCGCGCTGGGTGCGGATCTGGGAAATCATCTTATTGAAGGTGCGCGACAGGCTGCCGACATCGCCATCGGCAACCCTGACCGGCACCACGACATTCATATTGCCTGACGCGACATTGTCGGCAGCGCCGATCAGCAGCCGGATCGGCCGAACGATCCGGTCGGCAACCGCAATCGCAGTCCAGATGGCAGCCAGCAGCACGATCAATGCAAAGCCGAGATAGAGGACGGCAAAGGCGATTTGCAGCGTGGTGCGCCCCTCCTCCATCGCTTTGTATTCGGCGGTATTGTCCTCCATCTCACGCATTGCCCGCATGACCTTCGGATCGACGGCACGGATGGTGTAGAGATAGGCGCCGCTCAGCGAATCCATCTTGATGATCCCGCCGACCAGATTGGTAACACCTGGCGGGATTAGCGTCGGCTGGCCAGCAGCGGCCTTGTCCAACGCATCCTGCGGAATGGCGGGCAGCGGCTTTTCAGTCGAAATATCCGCCTGAATGATGGGTGTGCCGTCCTTGCGAACCAGAAAGGCGCCCAACAGTCCGCGCCCCTTGGCCTGACGGGTCATCAACTCGATAAAACCGGTGCGGTCGAGGAAGAACAACGGCCGGTTTCGCTCCAGATCCGTCGCCATGGAAATCGTCTGGCCCTGCAAATAGCTGGCATTTTCCAGCATATAGGCCTGAGCCACATTCATCGATGAGTTGATTATGCTCTGGGTGCGGATGGAAAACCACCGATCCAGACCGACATTGAGGGTAATACTGGCGAAAATCGCCACCAGGATTGCTGGCGTAATCGCCACAATCGAAAACAGCACGACGATGCGCACATGCAGCCTGGCCGCCGCCCGTCCCCGACGCCGTGCCTTGACGAGACGGCTGACTTCCCGACCGATCAAGAACAGCAGGCCAAGCACGAAAAGCGTATTGATGACCACCGAACCGATCAGCACATTCGAGGTCGGCGCAATCGGGGTGAGGCCAAGCAGGACCGGCAGGGTGAACATGGCACAGGCCAGCGCGCCCCCGGCCAGAATCAGGCCTGGCAAGGCAAAGGAGGACTTGCGCTCCTGCAGCAGTGTCAGTGCTGCTTCCTCTTCGGTCCGCCCTGCAGGCCGCCGCGTTTTCATCCAGTCTCGTCTCCGCAAACGGAAAGATGAGATGCCTTATCGGCGAACTAAGTCTCTGCTGTACCCTGACTACACGGGATGCAAACAGAACCGCTTCCCACGACCGAAGACGCAGGATCACGAAACGAAGCCTTACCGTTAAAGCTCTCCACCGTTGCTATTGAGCAACGCATTGTGGCGAAATTGCAACGCTTGTCAGGCGAATGTCAAGCACTACGCGAGCTTCTGTAAACTGAAACACCCAATTCGCGGATTTTCTTGCGCAGCGTATTTCGGTTCAAACCCAAAAGATCGGCGGCCTTGATCTGGTTTCCACGGGTGGCGGTCAGGGCCGCCAGGATCAGCGGATATTCCATTTCGGTCAAAACCCGGTCGTAAAGGCCGGGCGGCGGCAGGTTATCGCCAAAGGACGCGAAGTAGCTGCGCATATTTTCCTCGACCGCCTGGGCAATGGTCATATGACCGCCACCCGAACCGGCTTTGGAAAGCGGGCTGTCGGTGATGTCAGAGCGCAGTTCCTGCTCGATGATTTCGCGGGTGATAACATCCTGTGGATAAAGCGCCATCAACCGGCGCACCAGGTTCTCCAACTCACGAACATTGCCGGGCCAGGCATAGGATTTCATCACTTCGAGCGCTTCCTGCTCGAATCGCTTGGCGTCCAGACCTTCCTTCTCACCCTGCTGGATGAAATGGCGCACCAGATCGGCAATATCCTCCGCCCGGTCGCGCAGCGGCGGCAGGCGCAGCGGCACGACATTCAGGCGATAGTAAAGGTCTTCACGAAACAGGCCCTGATTGATCGACTGTTTCAGGTCTTTATTGGTGGCGGCGACGATGCGCACATCGGTGCGGATCGGCGTGCGCCCGCCAACCGTGGTATATTCACCCTGCTGTAGAACGCGCAGGAGCCGGGTCTGGGCATCCATCGGCATATCGCCAATTTCGTCCAGAAACAGTGTGCCGCCCTCGGCCTGCTCGAAACGTCCGGTGGAGCGGTTCTGCGCACCGGTAAACGCACCCTTTTCGTGGCCAAACAGCTCGGATTCGATCAGGTCACGCGGAATAGCCGCCATATTGATCGCCACGAAGGGACCGTTGCGGCGCTTGCCGTAATCATGCAGCGCCTTGGCGACCAATTCCTTACCCGTGCCGGATTCGCCCGTGATCATCAGCGTCAGATCGGTCTGCATCAGCCGGGCCAGAACCCGGTAGATTTCCTGCATTGCCGCCGAGCGTCCAACCAGCGGCATGCCGTCCTGCATGTCATCGCCCAGCCGTGCCGGCTTTTTCTTCGGCTCGGCCAGGGCCCGGCCGATAATGGCGATCAGTTCCGTCAGGTCGAAAGGCTTGGGCAGGTAATCGTAAGCACCCTTTTCCGAAGCGCGGATGGCGGTCATAAAGGTGTTCTGGGCGCTCATCACCAAAACGGGCAGGTCGGGCCGGGCCTTCTTGATACGCGGCAGGAGATCGAAGGCGTTTTCGTCCGGCATGACAACGTCGGTGACGACCAGATCGCCCTCACCGGCTGAAATCCAGCGCCACAGGGTCGCGGCATTCGACGTGATGCGCACATCGTAACCGGCACGGCTCAGCGCCTGGTTCAAAACGGTGCGGATCGCAGCATCGTCATCGGCAACAAGGATAGTGGCTGTCATCTTGATCTTCCCACGGATTTCGCAAGGGGAGCGTCGTCATCAACCGTTTCCTTGGAAACCGGCATCAACACGCGAAATAGTGTCCGGTTGCCCTGACTGTCGCATTCAACAATACCGCCATGGCCGCCGATGATCTTGGCCACCAGCGCAAGCCCCAGGCCGGAGCCGTTGGTCTTGGTGGTGATGAACGGATCGAACAGATGCGGCAAAAGGTCTGACGGCACGCCCGGACCGTTATCGGCAACGCAGAATTCCAGCGGCAGCGAGATCTTTTCCCGCGATCCGGCAACCGACAGCCTTATGCCGGGGCGATAGGCCGTGGTCAGCTGGATTTCGCCATCGGCCCGGTCGCCCACCGCCTCGGCGGCATTCTTGATCAGGTTCAAAAACACCTGCACCAGTTGATCCCGGTTGGCAAATACCGGCGGCAGCGATGGATCATAGCTCTCGGTGATCTTCAGATGCCGGGCAAAGCCCGCCTGAGCGATGGCCTTCACATGGTCCAGCACCGAATGGATATTAATCGAGGTCCGGTCCACGGGCCGCTCGTCGGAAAAGATCTCCATACGGTCGACCAGCGAGACGATCCGGTCGGTCTCATCGCAGATCAGCCGGGTCAGGCTGCGATCCTCTGGGGGAACAGAGCTTTCCAGCAATTGCGCCGCACCACGAATGCCGGACAGCGGGTTCTTGATTTCATGGGCGAGCATCGAGGCAAGACCGGTGACGGAGCGGGCTGCGGCGCGGTGGGTGAGCTGGCGATCGATCTTATCGGCCATCGAGCGTTCCTGAAACACCACGACAACAGCGCCCGGCTCTACAGTGACCGGTGCGACATAGAGATCGACCAGCTTATCCTGGCCAAGCCGGGGGGAACTGAGATCGACACGGTATTCATTGACCGGCGCCCGCCGCTCCCGCACCTGGTCGATCAATTCCAGCAACGGGCTGCCGAACGGAATGAAGGTGGAAATCTTGTGACGGGCGAGATGGCTGGCGCTGGCGCCGAAAAACGCCTCGGCCTCCCAATTGGCAAACACGATATGTCCCTCGCCATTGACCATGACCACCGGGTTCTGGATGGCGTTGAGCACGGCCATCGCCAATACATTTCCAGCGGCTGGGCCAGCCCCCGAGCCATCGCCGGGTTTCGTATCACTGCTCATGCGGCCTCCTCAAGCGGTCTTGGTGCCGCGCCAGCCAGCGCCGCAAACAGGCGGTCGGCGACATGGTCGGGATCTTTCGATGTCATAAGCGCAGTCTTTTCGGCAGGATCAAGCTGCACACCATGCCGCTCCAGATACCAGCCGACATGTTTGCGCGCATGGCGAACGCCGACATGCGCGCCGTAATGATCCAGCATGGCGCGGTAATGGGCGACGGCAATCGCCGGAATTTCGTCCGCGCTTGGTGGCGCATGACCGGCCAGCACACCCGCATGCCAGGGACGGCCCTGGCAGGCGCGCCCCAGCATCAGCGCATCGGCGCCAGACCGTCGCAGGATCTCCTGCGCATCTTCAAGGGTGTCGATATCACCATTGGCAATCAACGGAATGGAAATCGCCTCACGCACGGCCGCAATCGCATCCCAATCGGCCCGGCCTTCGTAAAACTGCATGCGAGTGCGGCCATGCACCGTGATCGCCTGCACGCCGGCATCCTGCGCACGGCGCGACAGGTCCGGTGCGTTGATCGAATCGGAATCCCAACCAAGCCGCATCTTGACGGTGACAGGGACTGAAACGGCCTTGACTGTCGCCTCGATCATCGCCAGCGCAATCTCCGGCTCGCGCATCAGCGCCGATCCGGCATAGCCGCCGATGACTTTCTTGGCAGGGCAACCCATATTGATGTCGATAATATCGGCGCCATTGGCCTCGGCAATTTTCGCGGCCTCCGCCATCCAATGCGGATCGCGCCCGGCCAGTTGCACCATGTGCGGCGTCAAGCCCGCACCTTTCAGCCGCGACCAGCTTTCCGCCGCATTGAACACCAGCTCCCGGCTGGCAACCATTTCCGTCACCACCAGCCCTGCCCCATGGCGAAAGGCCAATTGCCGAAACGGCAGGTCGGTGACGCCGGACATCGGCGCAAGCACGACGCGGTTGCGAATAGCAACCGAGGCAATGCTAAACCCTGTCTGGAGATCCGGCTGCGGCAATTGTCTAACTTTCGGGCAAGATACTAATTTGCCCGATTTTTAGACATAAAAAAGATCATTGCCAAGCTCTTTCCAAGCGATACCGACAATTTTTCGGGCAAATGCTGGAAAACTTTTAACCGCACCGCTAGACAGGCGGAAATCTGTTTCAAACACTGGAATGACATGGTGCATATTCAAGCGGACGGGGCAAGGTCAACAGCGGTGATATTGGTCGCGGCAGGCCGGGGAGAGCGCGCTGGCGCCTCCAGCGAGGGGCCGAAACAATATCGGCGGATCGGCGGAAAGCCTGTTATTGTCCATAGCCTGCTCGGCTTTACAGATCTTCTCCCACAGGCAGCACTAATCGTCGTCATTCATCCCGATGACGAGGCTTTGCTGGCCAAGGCTCTCGCCCCCTATCCGCAGCTCGCTGCCTCGCTGATCATCACCCACGGCGGCAAAACACGGCAGCAATCGGTTCTGGCTGGGTTGAAAGCCTTGCGGGATCAAAAGCCGGATTATGTGCTGATCCATGACGCGGTCCGCCCGTTTTTCGATCAGCCGATGCTGCAACGGATTATCGCCCGGCTTGATGATGGTGCCGATGCCGTCTTGCCCGCGATGCCGGTGGCCGATACGCTCAAGCGTGGCGATGAGAATGCCCGAGTCGTCGATACCGTGGCGCGCGCCGGGCTTTTTGCAGCCCAGACACCGCAGAGCTTCGTCTACGACAAGATAACGACTGCTCATGAGCACGCAGCAAGCGCCGGGCGGGACGATTTTACCGATGACGCAGCCATCGCCGAATGGGCTGGACTGACGGTCCATCTGGTGGAAGGCTCGCCTGACAATGTCAAATTGACCGTGAAACGGGATCTTGAAATGGCCGATGCCCGCCTCTCCCATAACGCCTTGCCCGATGTGCGCACCGGCAATGGCTATGATGTCCACCAACTGGTGCCGGGCGATGGTGTGACGCTCTGCGGCATTTTTATTACCCATGACCAGGCCTTGAGCGGCCATTCCGATGCCGATGTCGCCTTGCATGCGCTGACCGATGCGCTGCTGGCCACCTGCGGGGCTGGCGATATCGGCGACCACTTCCCGCCGTCAGATCCGCAATGGCGCGGTGCCGCATCCCGGATCTTCCTGGAGCATGCCGCAAACATCGTGCGCGAAGCGGGCGGCACGATTATGAATGCCGATATTTCGCTGATCGCCGAAGCACCGAAAATTGGCCCGCATCGCCAGATCATGCGCGAAAAACTATCCGAGATTCTCGGCATTGCGCTGGACCGCTGCTCGGTCAAAGCCACGACCAATGAGAAAATCGGCTTTGTCGGTCGGGGCGAAGGCATTGCGGCAATTGCCACTGCGACTGTGGTTTTCCAGGGAAAGCCACAATGAGCCTGTTTCCCGACGATCTGGAAAAGGCCGCCCGGACCATCATTGAAGACTTCATCAGACGCGGCCTGACCATTGCCACCGCCGAATCCTGCACCGGCGGGCTGATCGCTGGCCTGCTGACCGAAATCGCCGGATCATCCGCCGTGGTGGATCGCGGCTACGTTACCTATTCCAACCAGGCGAAGATGGACATGCTGGGCGTGCCATCGCTGACGCTGGAAACCTATGGCGCCGTGTCGCGCCAAACGGCGCTGGCCATGGCCCACGGCGCCCTCTACCGCTCCGGCGCCTCCATTTCGGTTGCAGTGACCGGAATCGCCGGGCCGGGCGGTGGGAGTGACGAGAAGCCGGTGGGGCTGGTGCATATCGCAGCACTGTCGCGAACAGGCGCAGCCTGCCATCGGGAAATGCACTATGAAAACCATGGGCGCGAAGCGATCCGCCTGGCGACCATAAGAACCGCGCTCGCCTTACTCCAGGATATCCAGCAGCATTAGACTTGATTGCGCATCGCGCTACTCTATCTCCAGCGGTGAAGAGTAAAACAGGTACGGTGCTGCCGTATGGTATGTTCCTATTGAATTAACGTTTTTATTTGCGTCACCCGATTTAACAGGTGAATTTGGATGAAGTTTTGGAAGATTTTCAAACACGCATTAAAGCTTACGTTTAACAATTGGTTCGCCGCGGTAAGGATTACGGCACCATTTATTGCAATAGCCTTATCGCTTAAGGCCCTGACTATTTTTTATGCGGGCTTCGTAGCCTCTGAGAACGACGGAATTTTGCGGGCTATGCTTGTCGTTTCTGAGTTGTTCGGCTTCGTAAGTTATCTTTGGATCGCGGTCGCCTGGCATCGCTTTATCCTGATTGATGAATATCCACGGCTTATGCCGCGATTTCATGGTGCCCGCATCGTATCCTACTTCTTGAAAGGCCTGTTGATTGGCCTGTTGGTGATGATGGTCGCCATCCCCATCGTCCTGTTCAATCTTATTGCCCGCGACATCAGATTCCTGGACGTAGCTTTCATTTTTCTGTCATTTGTCGCGACTTTCGGGCTTATCACCATGGCAATGCGTCTCTCGACGCTTCTGCCCAGCGCGGCAGTTGGCACATCCATGACAATAAGAGAGGCTTGGGATGCCACCCGGGCGGAAAATCTCGCCTGTCTCGGTGTCGCTGTGATGCTGTATGTCATCGCCGTTCCTGTTCTGGTGACAACATATCTGCTCCGCGACGGCCCCATCGTCCTCAGTATATTATGGGAAACGATGTCCAGCGCTTTCCTGATGATGATTAGCCTATCCGTCATCACCACGCTTTACGGACATTACATCGAGAAACGACCGATAGGTTCGGGCACTCAGGCGGTCCCATAAACCTTATTGGCCCTGGTCTCGAACGCCTCGGAAAACATTCGAAACGCCCGGTCGAACATCGAGCCCATCAGGGCGCCGAGGATCATGCTTTTGAACTCGTAATCAATGTAGAAATTCACCGCGCAGGTGCCGTCGCCGAGATCTTCGAAACGCCAGCGATTGTCGAGATATTTGAACGGGCCTTCCAGATATTTGACATCGATAGCCCGCTCGTCCGGCTTCAGCAACACTTGAGAAACGAAGGTCTCGCGGATCGCTTTGTAACCCACGGTCATATTGGCGATCAGCAAAGTCTTGCCGTCGCGCTCCTTGCGCGATTGCACGGCAAGCTCCTCGCAAAGCGGCACGAATTCGGGATAGCGCTCGACATCGGCGACGAGCTCATACATGCGATCGGCTGAGTGCTGGACAATACGGCGGGTTTCAAACTTCGGCATAAGCCGCACTTAATCCTGCGCAACGGCAAGATCAAGAAGTCGCGCCTGTGGTTTCGAAAATTTACCAGGAAATTCCTCAAAACGGCACCAGGAAATATCATCCTGATAAAAATTCACGGCAAATTGAAACCGAAATTTCCGGTTGCTGGCAACGCCTTCCCTGAGATGCTAGCCTTCCCTCATTCAAAGTCAAAAAGTCGTTAAACTGTTTTAGAATCGAATTATTTTAGCAAGGAACCGCCAATGGCCGCTCCCTCGACCAACGACACTATAGCCATCCCTAAACCTCTCCAGGGCAAGGACCTGCGCAGGATCATGCTGGCCAGCGTGATCGGCACGACAATCGAGTGGTACGATCTGTTCATTTTCGCCACCGCCTCGGCGCTCGTATTCAACAAGGTGTTCTTTCCCAGCGTCGATCCGCTGGTGGGCACGTTGCTGGCTTTCAGCACCTTTGCATCCGCCTATCTGTCGCGCATGGTGGGCGCAGCCCTTTTCGGCCATTTCGGCGACAGGCTGGGGCGAAAATCGACTTTGATGCTCTCGCTGAGCCTGATGGGTCTTGCCACATTCGCTATCGGCCTGCTGCCCGGCTATGAAACACTCGGGGTATGGGCGCCTGTTCTCCTCGTCGTGCTGCGGCTTTTGCAGGGGCTGGCGCTGGGCGGCGAATGGGGCGGGGCTGTGCTTCTGGCGGTGGAACATGCACCGCAAAACAAGCGCGGGCTTTACGGCTCCTGGGTGCAGATCGGCGTTCCCGCTGGTACATTTCTGGCCAATTCCGCCTTTCTGGTCTTATCCTCGGTTCTCTCGGAACAGAGCTTCCTGCTCTGGGGTTGGCGGGTGGCGTTTCTGATCAGCATCGTGCTCGTCGCCATCGGGTTCTATGTCCGCATGTCGGTAAGCGAAACACCAGCATTCGCCCGCCACAGGCAAAAGGCAGAGACGCAACGTCTGCCGCTCGCCGATCTCATGCGGCGGCATTGGGCAAAGGTTCTGCTCGGCGGATTCGCCACCCTGTCTATCGGCTCGTCTTTCAATCTCATCGCGGTATTCGGCCTGTCCTACGGCACGCAGACGCTTCACTTTCCCAAACGGCAGGTCTTGGCGATGATCCTGATCGCCTGCGCGGTCTGCGTTGTGCTTCTGCCGGTGTTTGGCGCGCTTTCGGACCGGGTCGGTCGCCGGAATGTCATTCTCGCCGGGATTTTTGCCGAGATCCTGTTTGCTTTCCCGATGTTCTGGCTGATGGACCACGGTGGATTGCCGGGCGTGCTTCTCGGCTTCCTGCTGATGATGACAGCCTTTGCTGCCAATTTTGGACCGATTGCCACCTTTCTGTCAGAGCTGTTCGAAACCGGCGTGCGCTATACCGGGCTGTCGATCTGCTACATGCTGGCCGGCGTGCTGGGCAGCGCGATGACCCCGATCATCACCTCCTGGCTGGTGGCCACGTCAGGCAGCGCCGCATCCGTCGCATGGTACATCATGGGAGCCTCCACTGTTTCCGCCATGACGCTGCTGGTGCTTTCCAGCCGCAGGCAACCAACGGCAGCTTTCGCGGCATAAAGCGGAGGAAGCGCCCTACCCCGAAGCGCCGACGAGGTCGAGAAGACGCGCGACCTCTCTGCGGGATTTCAGCACCAGAACCGGAACGTCGGGGCCGTGAAGATCGAAATTACGGACGAAGATCGGTGCGTGCTTGCGCTCGAAATTCCAGATGTAAGAAAGGAACTCACGATCAGGCAACGGCTCCTTGCAGCCTTCGGCCATGGCAATGCGGACTTTTCCATAGTTGCGCAACACACGCCCCGCGATGCCGCGAAGGCAAGCCATCCGAGACATTTTTACCCAGATCACCAGATCTGTCCGAGGTAATCGCAAATCGAACGTCGAAGGGCCACTCCCGTCCATCACCCAGCGTTCTCGTAAGACGAGTTCACCAAGAATGTCTCGCTGAGCGTGCCTATCTCTTTGCTGCCAGCCGGGAAGCCACCGGACATCCCGATCGATCGACTGATAGTCGAGCCCAAAGCGAGACGCGAGTTTCTGCGACAAGGTGGTCTTGCCACCTCCCGAACAACCGACAACCATGATCCTGTTGCTGCGGCCAAGAAGATCGGCGGCAGCGGACATATCCACGTAACGCACCATGTCTACCTCCGCTGGCACCCGCCTAAAGCCGTTAGAAACTCGTTGGTCTGCCGGTGCGACCTGAGAACGACGACCGGAAGATCGGCCCTCGCATTGTCAAACTGCACCTGAAACTGCGGCACTTCTTTCGCCTCGAAATTCCAGACATATTGAAGAAACGGCCAATCGATCTTTTCAGGACATCCCGGCGCCATCTCTGGCCTGACCGTTCCGCGATGTTTCAGCCAACGCGACAGAACACCGTAGATCGAAACGCGGCGCGGCGGACGCATCCAGATCACCATGTCGGCGCGCGCCAGCCGGGCTGGCAGGCTACCGGGGCTGTTGCCGTCGATAATCCACCGCTCACCGGCCACGAACTGCTGCATCAACTCAAGCGCTTCCGGCCTTGGCCTCAGCTTCCAACCGGGTAGCCAGAAGACGTCGCGATCCATGGAGATATAATCGAGGCCCAGCCGCTTACACAGAATTTGCGATAGCGTGCTCTTGCCGCTGCCGGAGCAGCCGATCACGCAGATGCGCTTGGCATCCCGACACATAACAGCAGCAGCAGTGAAATTTTCGACGTAAAAAACCATGCCGCCACTCTCAGTGTTCCTCTTCCGCGCCGGAAAAGGAGTAGATATCGAGATCAAGGGATATTTCACGCTGAGCCAACAGCTTCATGACAGCGGGCGATAGTCCCACGCCTGCATTATACTCATCAAGAAAGAGACCGCAAAAAAGCTCCACCTTGAACCTGCTGGCAAGCGTCCGAAAAACGTCAGGAGCGACCGGTATTTTCGACAGGAGGTCGAAAATCGCTTCTTCAAAATCATCCGTTTCGAAGTCATCGACATGAAAACTCCAAAAGCCGGTCCTGCCAATCAGCGGCTTTCCTTTTGGAGTTTTCCAATGTTCTCCCTTACGATAGGCGAGATGCGGCGCAACGCCTAGAAGGCTGGTGATTTCACCTGGATCAAGATCATCACCGGCAAGCCTGAGCGAAATCCTAAACCGCCTCACGCTCGCCAAATGACCAATCCTTTACCCTGAAGCGCGTTACTCCGCAGCCGCCAGCAGCTTCTTTTCGCGGTTGGCCTTCAACCGGGCAAAGTCGTCACCGGCATGGTGGGAGGAGCGGGTGAGCGGGCTGGAGGCCACCATCAGGAAGCCCTTGGTATAGGCGATATCCTCATAGGACTTGAATTCTTCCGGCGTCACGAAACGTTCCACCTTGTGGTGCTTGCGGGTCGGCTGGAGATATTGGCCGATGGTCAGAAAATCCACATCCACAGTGCGCAGGTCATCCATCAATTGCAGCACTTCGTTGCGCTCTTCGCCAAGACCGACCATGATGCCGGATTTGGTGAACATTGTCGGGTCGAGTTCCTTGACCCGCTGCAACAACCGGACAGAGTGGAAGTAGCGGGCGCCCGGACGGACCGTGAGGTAATTGCCCGGAACGGTTTCCATATTGTGGTTGAACACGTCGGGCTTGGCGGCAACGACGCGCTCCAGCGCACCGGGCTTTTTCAAAAAGTCCGGCGTCAGGATTTCGATGGTCGTGGCTGGCGAAGCCTCGCGGATAGCCCAGATCACCCGTTCGAAATGCTCGGCACCACCATCGGCCAGGTCGTCGCGGTCCACGGACGTGATGACCACATGCGACAGGCCCATCTGTTTGACAGCCTTCGCAACATTGGCAGGTTCTTCGCGGTCAAGCGCATTCGGCTTGCCGGTCGCCACATTGCAGAAGGCGCAGGCGCGGGTACAGATCTCACCCATGATCATGAAGGTGGCGTGCTTCTTTTCCCAGCACTCGCCGATATTCGGGCAGCCAGCTTCTTCGCAGACGGTGACCAGCTTGTGAGAGCGCACCAATTCGCGGGTTTCCTGATAGCCCTTGGAGGTCGGAGCTTTCACCCGAATCCATTCCGGCTTGCGCAGCACCTCGGTATCCGGCTTGTGAGCCTTTTCCGGGTGGCGGATGCGCTTGTCGTCCGGCTTGGTTCTATCGAGGATGGTAACCATCGTGTTTCCTTTGCCGCCGATGAGCGGCTTTTAAGTCTCTATTTCCGCACCAGCTTGGCGACGAACAGCAGAATGCAGGCGCCGATGAAGCTGGTAATCAGGTAGCCAACCCAGTCGCTGGCGACGAAAATGTCAAAGCGCCGGAAGATGGCATTGGCGATGACCGAACCGATAATGCCGATGACGATGTTCATGAAAATGCCGAAGCGCATGTCCATCAACTTGCCTGCCAGCCATCCGGCCAGACCACCCACGAAGATCGCCGTCAACCAGCCCACATTTTCCATCGTCTATCCTTTGTTGCCCGCCCCTATATAGCGAGCCGGGCAATATCTCGCAATGTCACTGTCCGAAGGGTCAGGCGTTCAGCACCTTGCCATAGGCATCAAGCACGCTTTCCTTCATCATTTCCGACAGTGTCGGATGCGGGAAGATGGTGTGCATCAGCTCTTCTTCTGTCGTCTCCAGGTTCATGGCGACCACGAAGCCCTGGATCAACTCGGTCACTTCCGCGCCGACCATATGCGCGCCGATCAACTCGCCGGTCTTCTTGTCGAAGATCGTCTTGATCATGCCATTGTCTTCGCCCAGCGCGATGGCCTTGCCATTGGCGTTGAAATTGTAGCGACCAACACGAATCTCGCGGCCCTGTTCTTTTGCCTTGGCTTCGGTGAGACCGACTGAGGCGACCTGCGGATTGCAATAGGTGCAGCCAGGGATCAGAGATTTGTTCATAGGATGAACATGCGGCAGACCGGCAATCTTCTCGATGCAGACAACGCCTTCATGCTCGGCCTTATGAGCCAGCATTGGCGGACCGGCGACATCGCCGATGGCATAGAGGCCGGGCACATTGGTCTTGCCATAGCCGTCGATGACGATGCAGCCGCGATCCGTCTTGACGCCCAAAGCTTCAAGACCGAGATTTTCGATATTGCCCTGCACGCCGACAGCCGAGATCAGCCGGTCAGCCGTAATCTGCTGTACCTTGCCATCCTTGGTTTCGACATGAGCGGTGATGGAGTTGGCGCCCTTTTCGACCTTGGAAACCTTGGCCTCGGTGATGATCTTCAGGCCGCGCTTTTCCAGAGCCTTGCGGGCGATGGTGGAGATTTCCACGTCCTCGACCGGCATGATATTGGCCATCAGCTCAACCACGGTGACATCGACACCCATCGAGCGATAGAAGGACGCGAACTCGATGCCGATGGCGCCGGAGCCCATGACGACGATGGATTTCGGCATGAAATCCGGCTTCATCGCTTCGAAATAGGTCCAGATCAGCTTGCCATCTGGCTCAATGCCCGGCAGAGCGCGGGGACGCGCGCCGGTGGCGACGATGATATGCTTGGCAGTATAGGTGCCCTCACCCAACACGCCCTTCGGAACCGGATTTTGCGGCTGCACGGCAGGCTTGGACGATGCGCCGACGACGATCTCGTTTGGCTTGGTGAGCTTGGCCTCACCCCAGATCACATCGATCTTGTTCTTCTTCATCAGATAGGCAACGCCGCCATTGAGGCGGGCCGATACGCCGCGCGACCGGGCAACAACGTCTTTCACATCGGCGGTCATGGTGCCGTTCAGCGTCAGACCATAGCTCTTGGCGTGATTGGCGTGATCGAGAATTTCCGCCGACCGCAGTAGCGCCTTGGTGGGGATACAGCCCCAGTTGAGGCAGATGCCGCCAAGATGCTCGCGCTCGACAATCGCGATTTTCAGGCCAAGCTGGGCGGCACGGATCGCAGTCACATAGCCGCCAGGGCCGGACCCGATGATGATGACGTCATAAGCATTCGACATGGGCGCTTCCACTCCTCGGTTTCCTTGGGGTTGCGCCTCTCGGCCCAACCCGTGACGGGACTGGAAGCGCAACCGGCTTATAATGCCGGTGTCTCGGCCTCCGGTTCATGACGAACCAGCATCCCGTAGATTTCGTCCTTGAGCCGCATCCGCTTCTTCCTGAGGTCTTCCATATGGAAGTCGTCGAGCGGCTCTATATTTGTTTCAGCGCGATGAACTTGCCGGTTGATTTCGTGATAGGCATCGAACAATCGAACGAAATGGCCGTCCGTTTCCTTCAAATGCCGCATCAGAGTCACAAATTCCGGAAATTCCTCTGCCAGTTCATGCGGAGTGTTGGACATGATCTTTCCCCCTTCAAGGTTGCAAGATCATTTTAAACCCGCCGCATGGTCGTTCCTTGATTCCAATCAACCCGCGTTACGGTCCATGCTTTCCCTTCACAGGCCCAGCATCATCCGCACCACAGGCTCCAGACCGCGCCCGATGGCGCGGGTATTGTCAGCATCGAGATGAATGCCATCCATCGGCGTGGTCTTGGCCACCGAACCGGCATCGAAAAAGCCACAACCCAGTTCATCCGCCGCATCGCGGTACATGCTGGCCAGCATTCCACCTTCCTCGATGGAATGATTGAACATCGCCCCGAACATCACATTTGCGGTTTCGCGGATCGGCGGCGGCGAAACAATCAGCACATCCGGGCCTTCGAAATCAAAACCCCAGTCATGCTGATGGACCAGCTTGACCAACCGCTTGATGCCAGACGTCGCGCCAATCGCCGTTCCCTGAATACCGCGCTTCAGATCATTGGTGCCTAGCATCAGGATCACCAGATCCAGCGGCTTGTGGGTTTCAAGAATGCTCGGCAACAGCCTCACACCATTGCGATCACAATCCGCAAGATGATCGTCATAAGCAGTCGTGCGCCCATTCAAACCCTCGGCAATCACCCGAACGCCATGACCAAGCGCTTTTTGCAACACGCTGGTCCAGCGGTCCTCATGGGCGTGACGGCCAAGGGCGACTGGGTCGTATCCCCAGGTCAGACTGTCGCCGTATGCGAGAATGGTTTTCATCTATTGAACCCTCCCTGACGGCCTTTGTAAGCGACCAAACCCCAGTGACTAAAAAGTAGTACCGTTCCGGAAATAAGCATTGCTAATAAATACGGAAGGTCTTGGCGGAAAGCTGCTGCCTCAAAAGATACGAAAAGCAACGCAGTCAAACCAACAACAAACGCCACAAAAAGCACTGTCATCGAGAGATGAAAGACACCAACGCTAAAACGAAGCGACGCACAAGATACGACATATGCAACAGCAGCCATTGGCAGCAAATTGAAACACACCAGAAACAGGTCCTGAGGGGGAGGAGGGCTACTACCTTCACCTCCCCTTGGAGCTAAGCTTCCCAAATATAGATTGAAGGCGAGAAAACCTGAGATAACGCCAACAATCGTTGCATAGAAGCTTGTCCTAAGACACCTCTTCATCGACTGCCCTCGAGACATCAGGTTATCTGCCACCATCCTCTTGAGGCCTACTACACCAGCATGCCCATCGGGTTTTCGATGTAGCGTTTGAACGCACCGAGAAGTTCGGCACCCAAGGCTCCATCGACCGCACGGTGGTCGGTGGACAGCGTGACGGTCATGACATTGGCGATTTTCATTTCGCCCTTCTTCACGACAACGCGCTCTTCACCAGCGCCGACTGCCAGAATGGTGGCATGCGGCGGGTTGACCACGGCGGCAAAGTTCTTGACGCCCATCATGCCCATGTTGGAGACCGCTGTTGTGCCGCCCTGATATTCCTCAGGCTTCAGCTTGCGGCTCTTGGCGCGTGCGCCCAGATCCTTCATTTCGTTGGAAATGGCGGACAGGCTCTTCAACTCGGCCTGGCGGATGATCGGGGTGATCAGGCCGCCCGGGATCGACACAGCCACGCCGACATCGGCATGCTTGTGCTTGACCATGTTGGTGTCGGTCCACGAAACATTGGCATCTGGCACATCGCGCAGAGCCAGCGCCATGGCCTTGATGACCATATCGTTGACCGAGAGCTTGTAGACCGGCTTGCCGTCCTTTTCAGCGGCTGCACCA
This sequence comes from Agrobacterium vitis, assembly GCF_037039395.1. NCBI lineage: Bacteria > Pseudomonadati > Pseudomonadota > Alphaproteobacteria > Hyphomicrobiales > Rhizobiaceae > Gillisella > Gillisella vitis. The sequence goes on from NZ_CP146242.1 coordinate 3,803,616, forward strand.
TTGAGCTGGGCGCGAAGGGCCAGCAGGGCATCCAGTTCGCAATCCACGGAAACGTAGAAATGCGGAATGGTTTGCTTCGATTCCTGCAAGCGCTTGGCGATGGTCTTGCGCATGCCGTCATGCGGCACCAGCTCGTAGGAGCCTTCGGCAAACAGCTTGAGCACAGCATCGTCAGACATGCCCTTGGCCAGCGCCGGAGCAGGTGCTGCGCCAGACGCCGCAGGAGCGGCGGCAGGCTTGGCACCGCCGGTGCTGACGGCCTTTTCGACGTCGCTCTTTACCACCCGGCCCTTCGGCCCGGTGCCGGAAATCGCCTTGAGATCAAGACCGGCTTCCTTGGCGAGACGACGGGCGAGTGGCGACGAGAATACCCGGTCACCGGATGCGGCTGCCGGAGCAGCGGCCTGAGGGGCAGCTTGGGGGGCCGCAGCAGGAGCATCTGCCTTGGCTGCGGGAGCTTCGGCCTTTGGAGCTTCCTCCTTGGGTGCCTCAGCCTTTGCCGGAGCGGATGCACCGCCACCCGCCGCAGCAGCCGACACATCCTCGCCTTCAGCGGCGAGAATGGCGATCAGCGCATTGACCTTGACGCCTTCGGTGCCAGCGGGAACGACGATTTTGGCAACGACGCCTTCATCGACCGCTTCCACTTCCATGGTTGCCTTGTCGGTTTCAATCTCGGCGATCACGTCGCCGGACTTGACGGTGTCGCCTTCCTTGACCAGCCACTTGGCCAGATTGCCCTCTTCCATCGTGGGAGAGAGGGCCGGCATGGTGATATTGATCGGCATATGCCTCGCCTCCCCTTATTTGTAGCAGACGGATTTAACGGCCTGGACCACTTCGCCGACATTCGGCAGAGCGAGCTTTTCAAGGTTGGCCGCGTAAGGCATCGGCACGTCCTTGCCAGCCACGGTCAGAACAGGCGCATCGAGGTAATCGAAAGCTTCGCGCTGAATGCGGTTGGCAACGAAATCGCCCACGGACGACTGCGGATAACCTTCTTCCACCACGACCAGACGACCGGTCTTCTTGACCAATTCGATTACTGTTGGCAGATCCATCGGACGGATGGTGCGCAGGTCGATCAGCTCGACATCGATGCCAAGCTTGGTCAGCTCTTCCACGGCCTTGGTCGCATAGGTCATGCCAATGCTCCAGGACACGACGGTGACATCCTTGCCGGACTTGTGAATGCGTGCCTTGCCAATCGGCAGCACGAAATCATCCAGCTTCGGCACATCGAAGCTCTGACCGTAGAGAATTTCGTTTTCGAGGAAGACCACCGGGTTCGGATCGCGGATCGCCGCTTTCAGCAGGCCCTTGGCATCGGCTGCCGTGTAAGGCGAGATGACCTTCAGACCGGGGATCTGGCTATACCATGCGGC